>CAYOHS010000009.1:17509-23015 GCA_964403865.1 uncultured Candidatus Saccharibacteria bacterium | reverse complement strand
AGCTCCTTCTTCTGGTCGGTCTCGTCGCTTCGCTCGTAGAGGATGAGCTTCGAGTAGTCGACTTTCGGCATGTTGGCCGCGAGGCGCTCGTAGGTCTTCTTGTCGATCGATTCATACGGGGCCAAGCGATACACGTGATTCTCGCGCGGGAGGAACGAGAGGCCGCCGATGATGTCCCAGTTCTTCTCTACCCACGCCACGACACCGATCCATTCGTCATCGCCCACAGAGACGGTCGCAGACGGGTTGTGCTCGGTGTAGTTGAGCTTCACGAGCTTCCAGTATTCGAGCTGCTCGATAGCGGAGAGGTCGTTCTTGAACACTGAGCCGTGCGGAGCCTTGACCGGGAACTCTAAGACGTAGGTGTTGGCCTCGCCGGCTGCCTGGCCCACCTCGGGGTGGTGCGGCACGCCCTGGTCACGCATGAGCTTGTAGAGCGAATCGGTCGCAGAGATGCGGACGCGGCGGATGTAGTACTGCGAATGGCGCGGATGGAGGCCCGAGGAGCAGTCGAAGGTCTGCGACACGGTGCCCGACGGCTTGACCGCGGTAACCGACATCGACGCCTGGACGCCGAAGCGCTCGGCGTACTTGGCGTTGGTCTTCACTGCCATGTCGCGCATCTTGCGGAGAGTCTTCTCGTTGCGGACCGCGGGGCAATCCCACTGACCGGTGATCGAGACACCGAGCAAGCGCTCCTGCTCACAGTTCTCGGTCCACTCCTTGGAGATGTAGTTGAACTTGGTGAGGGTCGACTGATAGGTGCCCAAGAGCGACGCGAGACGTGCCTTGCGCAAGAGGGTGGCTTCGTCGTCGGCCGCGCGCGCGATGACCTCGGAAAGATTGCAGAACTGCTTGCTCTGGAGGATGATCTCGGCGCATGGATTGGTGCCGATCTGGCCGATCCAGCCCTGGCGCTTCTTGCCGAACTTCTTCTTGAGGAATTCGACGCGGCGCTCCGGCATGGTCTTCTCGAGGCTTCCGCGATTGAAGATGCCGCGCTCGCCCGAGCCGCTCTTCATGAGCGCGACCCACTCTTCCATGAGCTCGGTGTTGTTGGGCTTCTGCTCGTAGACGGCAGAGTTGTTGGCGACAGAACGATACGGGTCGGTGAGGTAGAACTGACCCTTCTTGGCATCGCGCAATTCGACGTCGTCGAGATCGGAGAGCGAGATCATAGCCGTGCGGCGGACGCCACCGGCCACGACGCACTCACCTATCTTGCAGATGATGTCGTGCGCGTCGATGTTGCGCAGGCGGCGGCCCTGGCGGCGCAAGATGCGCTCACGGGCGAATCCGAGCAGCGAGCGCAATGGCTCCGGGCCCGATGCCTTGCCACCCATGGTGCGCAAGCGGCTGCCTGCCGGACGGATCATGGAGAAATCGAAATCAAGATCCTCACCCGCGTACCAGGCCTTGAGGCCGAGCGTGAGCGAATCGCACCAGCCCTCCTTGGTGTCTTGCACCACGTGGACCGGGAGCTTCTTGCCCGTCTGCTTCTCGATCTGCGGGAGCTGCTGGATATTCTGGCTCTCTACTGCGTAGCCGACGCCACAGCCCTGCATCGAGAGATACATGATCTCAGCGAAGTCTTCGAGCTTGACCGGTGCGGTGAACGTACAGTTGTAGAAGCAGGTATTGCACTTGCGGGCAGGTGCGCCGGCAAACTGCATCGCGCGCATGCTCGGCATGACCTCCTGCTTGAGGATGGCCTCACGGACTTCGGCATATTCCTTCTTCGTGAGCTTGTCGCCGAGGTTCTCGCGCATGAAATCCACATAGCGATCGACAGTCTCGATCCAGGTCTCGCGGCGCTGCTCGCTCTCTACCCAACGCGCATAGGTGCGGAGGTAGACGAACTCGCCCAGCGGGTTGTCCTTGAAGTACTTGGCGGATTCGGCCGCGAGCTTGCGGACGTGCTCCGGGACCTCACCCTGCTCCTTGCGGATCTCGGCGCGCTTGGCGCGGTAGAGGATGTAGGCCTTGGAGGTGGCGACGTAGTCCGAGAGCATGAGCTGCTTCTCGACCTCGTCTTGGCAGCCTTCGACGGTCGGGAGGAAATTCTTGTAGGTCTTGGCGATGCGCATCATCTCGCCAGCCACCTTGTGGGCGACGACCTCTGCCTCGTCTTCTGAGCCCTCGCCCGAAGCGAGCATGGCCTTGTGGATGGCGTTGACCACCTTTTCGAACTCAAACGGCACGACGCGGCCGTCGCGCTTCTGAACCTGCGGAAGATACTTCTTGTAGACGCGGATAGCGGCACTGTCGTGTTTCGTCGGGGCTACTTTCACACCCTCGTCGGCCTGTGTGGCGAGTTTTGTCATGCGCATTACCTTACCTTTTCTAATGTCGTCATTGTAGCTCTCTCACGCGGTCCCGCGCCGTTCCGAACACTGTTGATAACTCGCAAGAATGCCTCAACACAGCCCTGCGAAGGGCACCGATTTCACTCACTCTGTACTACGCGGTACCGGCTCTGTAAATGTGACGGTATCACCCACCGAAATACCGTGTGCCCGCATATACCCTGCCGAGACCTCGAGGACATACCGCGCCTTCGTCCGCGGCGTGATGATAGCGGGGTAACTCTGGGGAGCGACATCCTCCGCAGCGAAGACTATGCGGCCTGCAGCATCGAGCCAGACGATGTCTATAGAGAACCTCATATCTTTCATCCAGAAGGAATACGTCCCGTCCTTGGCAAACACGAAGAGCATGCCCTGCATAGGATCGAGGCCAGCGCGGCCGCCGAGACCCTGTTCGCGCTGGGCCGTCGATGTCGCAAGATCGAGCGTGAGGGCCTGCCCGTCGATCATCGCGTGCACGGCATTACTGCCAGACGGCATGGGCTGGCGGTGCGCAAGGAATGCCGTCGCGACGATCGCGAGAGCGACAGGGAGCGTCGCAAGGGCGACCCACCGGGCACGCATACCTACCACGCGAGTATGGCGCTCATCGAGAGGAGTGCCAGGAGCCAGAACGAGGCGTTGATGAGGTACAAGCTGAACGGCTTCCCCTCCCATAGTACCGAGCCTAAGAGGATAGGTGCGATGAAGCCTGCCCAGATCCAGAAGCCGACGTCGAGAGCGCTGATGACATCGAATACACCGAACGCATTCTGCACCACCGACAGCACCCACGCGGAGAACAGGGCGGCGAAGAAACCTACGATAGCCATGAGCGGCATATTCTTCTTGCTGCGCTCTGCGGCCTCGGGAGTGATGTTCGACATGCGCATCCATGCGGTCCCGAATATCTTGGGGTTGTACCAGATCATCCCGAGGACGACATTTGAAAGCCCTGCTAAGACAAGTGCGAGAAATGGATTCATGCGAGATCGCTAGATTATAAGGTGAAGCTACCCCAAGCATAGCCCTGGCCCGTGTCGGCGTCGAGGTGAGGTGTGCATAGCACGACGGCCCCGTACGGGGCCGTCGTGTACACGCGTGATACGGGGACTAGGCTACCTGCTGCGTGCAGTGCGAGCAGCGCTTCGCAGCGAGCGGGATCTCGCTCATGCACTCCGGGCACTTCTTGCTCGAAGGGTCTGCCGGTACCGGCGCCTTCTTCATCTTGGCGTTGAGGGCGTTGATAGGAAGCACGATCGCGAAGTAGATCGTGGCTGCCTGGATGATGAAGGAGATGAGCGCGTTGAGGAAGTCGCCATACATGAACTGACTGCCGCGGATCGAGAACGCGAGCGCAGAAAAGTCCGGCTGCGAACCGATAGCGGCGATGAGCGGCGTGATGAGGTCTTTCACGAGCGCGGTCACGACAGCACCGAAAGCAGCACCGATCATGACACCGACGGCGAGGTCGACGACATTACCGCGAAGGATAAATTGCTTGAAGCCATCGAGGGCTCCACCGGCAGAGGCTTTGACATCCATAAATGGATATGACGATATGATGATAACGCTACTATTGTACGGTGCCGTGAGTCCTCGTCAACACGACCTTGCTCCCCTGATCGATAGTGGTAGACTCCTGCCGGCGCACGAGGATGCGTCGTAACAACCCCGGAGGGGATCATGACGACTACAGCCGAGGTGGACTTCGATCAGCAGGTCCGCGACCTGTGCAACCAGATCGATGATGCCCAGGATGCGGCGACCATTTTGTCGCCGTCGCCCCAGGAGGCAGTGCGGGCCGCTGAGCTTCCGGCACTGCGCCTGCGCGCAGCGGCGATGTTCAATCACTCTCTCTCGCCAGCGCAGCGCGCGCTGTTCGAGTGCGTGAAGCCGATGTCGACCGCGACGAGCTGATCTCTCGATGGTCGACAACTGAACCAGATGGTCATGACAGACAAGGGGCGTCCGCGCGGCGGACGCCCCCTATTTTTTCCCTTCATTTTGCGGGTTTTCTGGCTGTTCTTGCCCACAGAATGCGCAGCGCCGCGCTTTGATAGGAATCTCGCTCAGGCACTCTGGACACTTCTTTGTCGTCGGATCGGAGGGCGTCGGCGAGCGTTTTTCGCGGGTCGTTATGGTATTGACCGGCAATACGATGAGGAAGTAGATGACCGTCGCCTGGATGAGAAAGGATATCAATGCACTCAGGAACTCCCCGTAATGAAATGTGCTTCCGCGGAAGCTGAATGTCAGTGTCGAGAAGTCGGGCTGCGACCCGATGACCGATAAAAACGGCGTAATAAGCCCACGGACGAGCGTCGTGACCACCGAATTGAACGAAGCCCCGATGATGACACCCACAGCAAGGTCGATCACGTTCCCGCGCAACACGAAGGTCTTGAACCCGCCGAAGATGTCGTAGGCACGCCTGGGCACGTCTTTTTCTCGAAGGCGTTCTGCCAGCCTTCCCCAGGGGTAGTTCGGATCTTGCATAGCGTACGCTCCCGATAGTGGGCCACCTCGCTGTACACAGCATGAACCTGCTCTGTGCATAGTGGTGCGTTTCTGCGTACGACGGCGGTGTATACTTTTTTCATGGATGCATCATCAACGCTCATGACAGCACGCGGTCTCATGGGAGACACGCTCGGGTTCCATATCTTGTTCGCCTTACTCGGTGTCGGTCTCCCCTTCTTGATGTCGGTCTTCGAAGGTCTGGGGCTCTGGTATAAGGATGCAGACTATACTCGTACTGCACGTGCCATGGGCTTCGCGGTCGCGACACTGTTCGTCACGGGCGCCATCTCTGGGACTATCGTCTCTTTCCAGCTCAATCTGCTCTGGCCGCATTTCATGGAATTCGCGAACCCGATCATCGGGCTGCCATTCGTGCTCGAAGGTTTCGCCTTCCTCGTCGAAGGAGTCTTCCTCGGCATCTATCTCTTCTCGTGGGAGCGGCTCTCACCCATGGCACATTGGCTCTGCTCGTTCCCGCTCTGGCTCGGCTCGTTCTCCTCAGCGTTTCTCATCACTACCGTGAACGGCTGGATGAACTCACCCGAGGGATTCACGCTCCTTCCCGATGGCAGCGTCACCGATATCCACCCATGGCGCGCGATGTTCAATACGGCTGCGCCCTACGAGATCACCCACTC
>CAYOHS010000009.1:0-17409 GCA_964403865.1 uncultured Candidatus Saccharibacteria bacterium | reverse complement strand
CAGCCGCTCGTCTGGGCAGGATATGTGGTCCCTGCAGATTCCGAGACATCGGAACCGGATATCCACTACGAGCTGACGTTCCCGAATATGCTCTCCGTCCTTGCATTCAACAATCCGAGCGCGATCGTCACCGGTCTCGATGCATTTCCGCGCTCCGAATGGCCACCGCTCTTCGTGCATTACTTCCTCAATATCATGATAACCATCGGTATATACCTCGGCATCGTCCCCTTGATCTTCTTCGTGCTCCGGCATTCTCCCTGGCGCGGGCGGGAGTTCAATCGACCGCTCTTGTGGGCAGTCATAATCGCGAGCCCGCTCGCCTTCCTCGCGGTCGAGATGGGATGGATGCTCACGGAGATAGGCCGCCAACCATACATCATCCGCGGCATCATGCGCACGGCAGAAGCGGTGACCTCCGACACCGACATCTACGCGTTCGCCTGGATATTCCCTGCGAGTTACGCCGTCTTGTTCGTCCTCACCGGCTGGATACTCCGCCGCCATTATGTCCAAGGTAGGTCCCGCCATCTATGATGTCACTCATACTCCCGTATCTGCCACTCATCGCGTACATCCTCGTACTACTGTTCGTCACGCTCTATGCGGTGCTTTCCTCGATCGAGTTCGGCATCGCGGCATTCATGGCGCTCAAGGACACGCTTATCGCGCGCAGCGATATCGAGCGCTACTTCGGACCTGCCTGGGAGTCGACCAACGTCTTTCTCATCTTCAGCATGGTGGGCTTGGTGATGTTCTTCCCCTCGGTCGTGCCGGCGCTTGCGGGACTCTATGCGCTCGTCTCGACTGCACTCCTCTTCTTCCTCTTGCGAGTCGTGGGCATCTTCGGAGTCTTCTATGCGGAATCGGATAGTCGTATCTTCCGGCTCATATTCGCAGCCGGATCCTTCCTCGCACCGCTGACGCTCTCGGGGGTCTTCAGCTATGCGCTCACCGGGATGCAACCGGGCTTCCCTCCATCGACCTTGCTCTGGTCGCTCTGGGGCGCGGTCGGCAGCGCGATCATCATGCTCTCTGCAAGCTTCGTGCAGCACGTCGCCCGCACCACCCAGACCCACAGGTTGCTGCATGCGGAGCTGGCATCTTCGGGCGTGTTCCTGCTTTCTGCGGGCGGCATCCTATCGTTCTACCCTTCTCTCATCGAGGCCGGTGTGGTCCCGACATGCATTTTCCTGGGCATCCTGGTCATGACGATAGCCGCGGTACTCCTCTCCGAGCGAGGGCATCCATTTGCCGCGTACCTGATGCACGCACTCTCGGTGGGCACCCTCATCTATGGCACCGCGCTTTCGCATCTGCCGTACCTGATCTATCCGACGATCACGATCGCCGGCGCGTTCACTGCGCCGCAGATGTTCATCGCCATGCTCGAGGTCGTCCCGTTCGGACTTATGATCGCTATACCTACTGTCGCTCTCTTGTGGCATCTGTTCGCGCGAGCGCCACGCACTGCACTCTCGTGATCGTCTAACGTATCTGTTCATCTGTCGTTCAGGACGACTCATGCACACTGCATGAGCGTCTTCTCCTCATGCGACGCGTCATCGACTTCTCGGTGGCTCTATCCATAACGCAACGACACCATATGACACGCACCTTGCGGATCTCGTTCCCCGTCCGGTCGGGCCTCTTGTTTGCTGCCGGTGCCTGCATGGCACTCGCGCTCGCCTACCCTTCGGCAAGCGACGCCGCTGCGACCACTACCAGTGCTCGGAAGAATTCCTCGCTCCCGCGTATCGAGAGCTCGACGACCCCAGAGCATGTGCTTACGCACCCTCTATTCGTGCGACTCAAGCCACTCGTCCCGCTCTCGTCTTCTACGACACCCGCGAGCACGACGCTCATCCCCAACGGATCATTCGAGCGCGGCAACGGGCACAACCCCTCAAGCTGGGTGCATGGGGGCTACGGTACCAACACCAGGACCTTCGCCTATCCGGTGGCAGGTGTCGGTGGCTCACGCGCTGCCCAGGTGACGCTATCTAACAGGACGAACGGCGATGCAAAATGGTATTTCCCGCCGATAGCGCTCTCGCCAGGGACCTACGTCTACACGGATGCCTACCATTCTGATGTGCCGAGCATCTTGACCGTGCAATTCACCGACGCGCATGGCACCAACACATACAAGGATATCGCTGCGATCCCCGCATCGTCGGCGTTCGCGACGGCACAGGCCACATTCACCGTCCCGGCCTCTGTAGTCCGTGTGAGTGTCTTTCATCTCATAACTCAGAACGGCACACTCGTGATCGATAATGCGGGCATCACGCCTGCTGCCGCGGCACAGCGACCCACCGGCGTCTTCGATACGGGCGCCGTCACGTATCGCTTCGACGACGGCTGGCTCTCGCAGCTCAGCAATGCCGTCCCGGTGCTCGATTCGTACGGCAACAAGGCGACGTTCTACATCGTCACCCGACAGACGCTCGATAACGAATTCTCGGGATTCATGAGTATCGCGCAGATCAAGGCTCTCGCGCAGAAAGGCGAAGATATCGGTGCTCATACGCAGACGCATCCTGATCTCACGACGCTTTCTGCCTCTCAGCAGGATGCCGAGATCCGGGGATCGCGGAATGACCTGATCTCGTGGGGCATTACGCCCGCTACGACCTTCGCCTACCCCTACGGGCGTTACGACAGCAACACCCTGACCGACGTCAAACGGGTCGGATTCACCAGTGCTGCCGCATCGATAGAGGGTGACGTCACGGCATCGAGTGACCCCTACCAGCTCGAGGACCACACGGTGATGCGCGATACGTCGCTCGCCCAGGTCAAGCAATGGGTCGACCAGGCCGCAAAGGACCACACGTGGCTCATCCTCACCTTCCACGAGATCGACACACACGGCGTCGACGATTACGCAGTCACTCCCGCGATGTTCTCGTCGATCGCATCCTACGTCGCGCAGAAGCGGCTGCCGGTGGTGACCGTCTCGCAAGGCGTCGCCGCACTGACGCACTAGGGTTTCATGAGCGCGCGCTGAAGTCGCGCGTAAGCACCGCGACGAGGGGTCGTCACCACCTCAGAGAGTTCCCCGCATTATCACTCACCATCACACTATGTCATCAGAGGCACACGACACATTATCAGGACGCATCCTCCGCACCGGGACCGCCGCACCAAACGCGCTCGAGCGCGAGAGCGTCGCCGTCATCGGGCTCGGCTATGTCGGCCTGCCACTGGCAGTACTCGCACGCTCCAGCGGTTTCGAGGTCGTCGGCATCGACATAGACACGCGGCGTCATGCTCGGATCCGCACAGGCAGCGTGCCCGATCTCGACGAGCGGTCGAGAGAGAACCTGAACGGTAACCCGCTGACGGTCTCCGACGATTTCGCCGGCATCCGCGACGCGAGCATCATCATCGTCTGCGTACCCACACCGGTGGATGCCAATCGTGAGCCGGATCTCGCCGCTATACGCGAAGCGACGCGCCGGATAGGACTCAATCTGCGGCGCGGACATCTCGTCGTCTTGGAGTCTACGGTGCACCCGGGGACCTGCGAGGAGATCATGGCACCCATCCTCGAGGAATTCTCCGGTCTCAAGCTCGGTAAAGACTTCGGCATCGCGCACTGTCCTGAACGCATCAACCCGGGCGATCGCACGTGGACCTTACCCAAGATCCCGCGTGTCATCGGCGCGTCCGATACTGCATCTTTAAGACGCGCAGCCTCCTTCTATCGCTCGATACTCGACGCATCGATCCGCGAGATGCACTCCCTTCGTGAGGCCGAAGCCGTGAAGGTGGTCGAGAACTCATTCCGCGACATCAATATCGCTTTCGTGAACGAGCTAGCGATGTCCTTCTCGGCGCTGGGTATCGATGTCGTGCGCGTGCTCGATGCGGCGGCGACGAAACCTTTCGGATTCATGTTGCATCAACCTGGCTGTGGCGTAGGGGGGCACTGCATACCGGTCGACCCGTACTACCTCATCCGCTACGCCAAGAAGAACGGGTTCGCCCATCACTTCCTCTCGATGGCGCGCGCGATCAACGAATCGATGCCTGCATTCACGGTCGGCAAGGTCGAGGAAGCGCTCGGCAAGAAAGGCATCAAGCTGCATGGCGCGACCATCGCGCTCCTCGGACTCTCCTACAAACCCGACGTCGCTGACCTGCGCGAGAGTCCCTCATTCGAGCTGCTCGAGCTCCTCACCGAACGCGGCGCTGTGGTGCGCACCTTCGACCCTCATGCGCTCGACCAATCCACCGTCCGCACCTTCTCTGCCGCACTCACTGGTGCAGATGCCGCTCTGATCGCGACCGGCCACCGCTACTTCTCGTCGCTCTCGCCACAGGCATTCCTGCGCTACGGGGTCGATGTCGTGGTCGATGGGCGCAACTGCCTGCCGAAAGATGATTTCGTCGACGCGGGCATTACCTACCGTGGCATAGGACGATAGCGTATGCCGGTCGCCGTCACCCCGATGAGCCCGTTACGGCGAACCCTCCGTGATTCTGGGACATGGTTTCTGTTCATCCTCGTACTGTACTTCATCCTCCTCTTGAAAGGCGTGACACTCGCCTCGATCCCCGATCATTGGTTCTTCGGAGTGTACAGCTTGCTCATCACCGTCTATATCCTCTCGCGCTTCCTGCTCTCATACTTCCACAAGACACCGCTCGCCGACCCGAACTATCTGCCCACGGTATCGTTCGTCGTCCCGGCTAAGAATGAGGAAGATAACATCGCGAAGACCATTCGCAGGTTCAGCACCGTCGATTATCCGTCTGAGAAGATCGAGGTGATCGCCATCAATGACGGCTCCACTGATGATACCGGCGGCGAGATGCGACGCGTCGCGCTCGAGATAGCGCACACCGTCGGACGCGTCGAGGTGGTCGATTGGAAAGACAATCGCGGGAAGCGCTATGGGATGGCCGAAGGCGTGAAGCGCTCGAAACACGATATCGTCATATTCGTCGACTCGGACTCGTTCATTGAGCCCGATTGCGTGCGCGAACTCGTGAAGTACTTCGCCGACCCGCAGGTCGGCGCCGTCTCAGGACACACCGATGTCTTCAATGCCGATACCAATCTCCTCACGCGTATGCAAGACATCCGCTACTTCCTCGCGTTCAGTGTCTACAAGGCGGCGGAATCGGTCTTCGGGACGGTGACCTGCTGCCCGGGCTGCTGCAGCGCCTATCGCAGGAGCTACGTCGCACCTCTTATCGAAGACTGGCTGCACCAGCGTTTCCTCGGTGCCGAATGCACCTTCGGCGATGATCGCTCGCTCACGAATTTCATCATCCGCGATTACGAGGCGGTCTACTCGCCGAATGCGCGCGCCTACACGGTGGTGCCCGATAGCTTTCCCAAGTACGTGAAGCAGCAGCAGCGCTGGAAGAAGTCATGGGTGCGTGAGACATTCATAGCCGCGGGCTTCATGTGGCGCAAGAATGTGCTCGCGGCCTTCTCGTTCTATACGTATGCGTTTCTCGCATTCGCATCACCGATCGTCTTTCTGCGGGCAGTCGTGTGGCACCCCTACATCACGGGCACCTTGCCGCTCATCTATTTCACCGGACTCTTCCTCATGCTCTTCCTGCATGGATTGTTCTATCGCATAAAAGCAGGGCCAAAAGCGTGGTTCTTCGCGATAGTGAACTTCTGGTTCAACAGTGTCATCCTCATGTGGCAGCTTCCGTGGGCCGTCGCCACGATCCGAGACAGCCGCTGGGGCACACGCTAGGCGTATGCGCTTCTTCGAACTTCCCTTCGAGAAATTACTGCGTGTCTCGCTCATCGGAGCGGGGCTCGTCATCGCGGTGATCATGACCTTTATCTGGAAACAGGCGACGTTCGGCACGACCCCGGTGATGAGCTCGGCGTGGCTCGCATCAGAAGAAGCGACGGTCACCGCGGGCTTCCGTGCATACCACGCGCTGCGCATGTGGCGCACCCGCGATGCGCTGATCGCCGAAGCATCCACCACGTCGAGACCGGCGACTGCTGTGCCCGTCTTGATCTATCACCGACTGGCGCTCACTGATGACGGCGCGAATGTCTCCGTCGCATCGTTTGCCGACCAGATGCAGACGCTCTACGAGCGCGGTTGGCGTACAATCACGCTCAAGCAGTACGAGGCATTCAAACGCGGCGAGATTTCTGTCCCCGAGCGATCATTCCTGATCACCTTTGATGACGGTGCGCAGCAGAGCGTCTACCCATCCGATCCGGTCCTCGCGACACTCGGGTTTACCGCGGTCCAGTACGTGATCGTCGTGCCGAGCGAGTCGGAGGGCAGCACGTATTATCTGTCGTCCTCACAGATAAAAGCGCTACTCGCCTCGGGACGATGGGAGATCGGCTCGCACTCATACGATGCGCACCATCCGTATCCTGTCGATGCGCAGGGCGACACGGGCGTCTTCTATTCGGATAAGCTCTGGCTCGCGGACCAAGGGCGGCTCGAGACAGACGATGAGTTTGCCCAGCGCGTGGACAATGACCTCGCGCTCTCTCGATCGACACTCGAGGGCGAGTACGGCACGACCGTAGACACCATCGCCTTCCCATTCGGACTCGAGGCAGGCATCAAGGGCGCGAACACGTATCCGGGCGGTGAGGACGTCACCGTGCGACGTGCTGCCCAGCATTATGCGATCGGCTGGGAACAATCGCATCGCAAGGATTTCACCTTTGAGTATCAGGCGTTCCCGCAGTTCATGCAGTACCGCATCCACGTCGACCATGACTGGGACGGGACGGAACTCGCCGACTTCCTGGAAGGAGGGATCCCTAAATCGCTCCCCTATGACGATTCGATGGCGATTGATCGCGGCTGGCGCAACGCGTGGGGCGATGTCGCTGCAGGCGGCATCCTCCAGCTCAAGGCAGTGCCGACACAGACCAGCGCATCCTCGATACTCGATGGCAGTAGGCTCTGGAAAGACTATGAGACTGACGTGACCGCGAGCTGGCAGAACGGTGCATTCTTCGTCATCGGTGATGCACTTTCGAGCGACACCTATCGTTCATGCGTCTTTACCGATGGGCAGGTCGCGATCCAGGATACGATCTCCGGAGAAGACAACCGTGTCGCAAAAGCAGCAGCACCGATCGTCACCTATGGCAGCGGCCTCGTGCTCGGCATGCGCATCACGCCCACCGCTATCACATGCACGTATGGTGGGGTCGATGTGCTGACGGCGCCGATCGCCAGCCGACGAGGCGGTATCGGCGTGCAGACATGGAACGCGACCCCTGGCACCGCGCTCGCCACTATCACGCATGTATCGGTACACGCTCTCTGATGATCCGGTCCGCCGCATCGCGATCATCGGCATCATGGCGATCGTCGGCGCGATCCTCGCGAGCTATGCGCTCACTATGCACGGTACCATCGAACCTGCTCTGCCCTCCGACGATACGCCATTTGCGTTCTCGTTCAATACGGATGGAGTACTCGAGGAAGCTGGTACGCCCGAGGAAAGCAGCAGCCCGTTCTGGTGGCTCAATTCAGGCGGCCGCCTCATCATTACAGACCTGCACGGAGAGACTCTGCGAGGTATCGCGAGCCCGCTCGACATCTGGCGGATCCGCTACGCGCTCACGAATCCCGCCGATACCGATAATGGTTCGCGTCCGCAGAACATCTTCCGTCTGGTGACCCGCGCACGATGGCATGATGCGCGTATCAGCGCGCGATTCTCGATCGTCGGAGACGATTTCAGTAACAGCGCGAACCGGAACAGCTCGAACGGCATATTGCTCATGAGCCGATACCGCGACGCAGGCCAGACCCTCTACTACGCCGGTCTCAGGGTCGACGGCACGGCGATCATCAAGAAAAAGTATCATGGGACGTATTACACGCTCGCGCAGCAGAAGATCTTTCCCGGCGAGTATGTGGGTGATCGAGACGATGTAAATCTCATCCCTCACGATGAATGGATCGCGCTCGAGAGCGAGAGCAGTACACAGACGGATGGAAGCGTCACCATCGCGCTATCGATACGGCGTGTGGGGCAGGAACATTGGACGACGCTCATCACGGCCACAGACAGAGGTCAGTACGGCGGTACGCCGCCATTGGGCATCGGCTTTGCCGGTATCCGCACCGATTTCATGGACGCGCGCTTCGACTCGTTCCGCATCGACCTCCCGTGATGTAGTAATCGGGTGACGCGCGGTGTAGTATCCGTGTATGGGTATCAGTCCGTCGATCGTCCATTCGCTCTTCCAGTACTACGGCGTCGACTGGTTCGTGATGATCACCGCGTTCGTCTGCCTGTTTTTGATCGGCGAGCGCGATCGCATAGGTTTCGTCGTCGGGATGCTGTCTGCGACATTCGGCATCATCTTCAGCTATCAGATCGGCAGCGTCGCCAACGCGATAAGTTCTGTCGTAGTGCTGGTCTTATACCTACGTGGATTCCTACAGTGGCGCGAGCCCGCCACTGCGGAAGGAGCCATGCTCGCTGGCTCGTCCGATGCTGATTCGGTCGCGGCCTGAGCGGTGTCTTATACTCGCTTCGGCTGTAGCATGCTCACGCGATTCCCCTCGGAATCATTGAAGGTCACATACGCACCGATACCTGGGATGTCCATCGGGCCGTCGATGCGGGTCGCCCCGGCAGACTTGATCTTCTCGAGCGCTGCAGCGATATCCTCCACCGCGATGACGACGTTGGGCGCCACGCTGGGCGAATTGCGCTTGAAGAAGCCGCCGTTGATAGTACCTGGAGTCTTTACCATATTCTTCTCGTCGGTCTCGGCCGTGTGCGCGACGACGTAGCCGCCGAGCTCGGGCGGCGTATCGTGCATCGTCCAGCCGAAGCTGTCCTGATAGAACTTCTTGAGGCGTTCGATGTCCTCATACGGCATCTCGAAATGCACGACTGGGTTGTATGTCATATACGGGACAGTATACACGCTGCGGGGATGAGAGATGGCTGAAGCATAGTGAAGGGTCCGCAGCAGTACAGCCGCGGACCCTGATCATCTCTCGGTCACTTACCGAGCATCTTCTTTGCCTTGGCAAGATTAGCTTCAGCGCGCTCGAGCTGCTCCTTGAGTTCGGCGCGCAGCGCCGGTCTTGATTCGAGCAGCTCTGGGATACGCATCTCCTCGCCGAGCCGGACGAGCGCCTTGGCCGAAGCCTCGAGTCGATCGATGAACGTCTCGAACCGGTCCGAGGGGCTCTTCCGTGCTCCGACATGCCGCACCGGCCGACCGATGGTGCGCTCGTTGCGTGGGAGCGGGTCCGGCAGCGACGCGATCCGCTTATTCGCGATCATCCGTTCTGCCTCAACAGGCTGGGCAGAATGGTGATGCTTCACAAGCTCGAGTGCCTGCGCCATGGAGATCTCACCGCAGGCGAGTCGTGCTCGCCCATCAGCTGAGAGCTGTTCGAGTCGCAGGTACTCGTACGCTCTATGGAGCGGGATGCCGAAGACCTCCTTGGCGATCGTGGTCATGGGTAGGCTCTCCTCGTACACGAGCCGACATATCGCGTCGCACATCTCGAGCGGTTTGAGCTTCGAGGTGTTGCCATTGGCGACACACGCGAGGATGAACGGTATGATCCGGAGATTATCGAACCGGACCACCAGCACCTGCAGGCGGAACTTGGGTATCCGCAGAGAAGCGAGCCAACGCGTCTCGCCGGAGATCAGCTCATAACTGCCGGAACTGTTCTCGCGCACGAGGCATGGATGAATCTGCCCGATCTCCTTGAGCGAGCTCTCCATGCTCTCGATCTGATGTTCGGTTATCGAGCCTTTGTGGCGTGGCTGCCCGTGTCCATCCGGAAAGCGGACGCACTCCCGAGGATTCACCGTCAGGTATCGCTTGTCCTCAAGCGCAGCCTTCGCCGCTGCCATGACCTCAGCGAGATCCCTGCGCGTCGGGGGGATGATCCGCATCGTGGAAGCAGCCGGACGTGCTACCGGAAGCGCAGCCTTACTCTCGCTGTTCTTTGCACCATGTCGCCAAGGACACTGACACTTGGTCGGTATGCAGTGTGCGCTAGCGGTGACAGTGCGCCTGCTCAGGATCTGACAGTTCTCCTCTCCAATCTCGCCGCCAGCGACGGCAGGGCACGGTTTCCAGGTCTGCATCGTAGTACGTGGACGCGCTTTCGTCGCCGTCGACATGACAGCCTCCTTCGGTTGCAACATCAAAAGATGACAATGATCGTGCTACCTGCAATCTAGCACTGTCTGCTCTTCGAGCAACGCCGGCGTGTGTTGTGCTGACAATGCCTCGTACGAGCCGTGTAAGTCTCTGAGGGGCGCGTCCCCGATTGCAGCCGGTCAGCGTGCTATCTCAACATTCTTCGCCAACGTCTTGAAGCGTTCGCCATCTGCCTGGACGACCGTAATAGTGACGTACCCGGTCTTGCTCGTCTTGATATCGCGCACGGTGCCAGACTTGCCCGCGTGCGTACCGGCAGTGACCGTGCACCAGTCGCCATCCTTTGGAGTTTTCATGCACATAGTGTGATTCTTCGGAGGATTCTTGTCTAGGCACCACGTATATCGCCGCGCTCGTAGTGACACCTACCTGATTGGACATCTTGCAATTTAGATTGTATGGTGCTCGCGGAGCATCAGGCTCAGGAGGATACAGGATGGAACTGGACACCAGTCGACTCGTGCAAATCTCGAAGGTCGTGATCGAAGAAGTCATCGCCTGCAGCAAGGACATCGAGGCGATGCAGGGGCGTGAAGGCGCATACGTCTGTGTCTCCGATCTGTTGGACGGCACGCCGCGCGCCCTCATCAATGTGGGAGACGTTCCTTCGCAGGAAAAGCGTCGCCGGTACTGCGCTATCGCACAGAAGAAGTGCTACGATCTGTCCCTGCTTTTTCGCGCGGGCGCCAAGACAACGCGCGCCTACGCCGACGACACGCTCGAGCGATATGTCGGCGGCGTCGTGGGGTATGCTTTCGTTGTTGCGACATCGGGCTTCACTGGCGATCTCGACGAGGTCTGCTCCCTCGGTATCGCCGTCGGCATGAACGATCTTACGCGCGAAGAAGCGTTCCAGATCGCCGAGCAGAATCCGCACAAGGCAATCTTGCGCCGCGTGTTGGATATGCTCGCCGGCTATCTCTAAGAACAACGTCGCCGATAGTCGCACCCCGTCCTCGTGGCGGGGTGCAATCTTTTTACCGATGCGGGCACCCTGCCCAGCAGCAGGGGCGGCGCATGCTCTGCAGGGACTTGACCGCTGTTTGTCCGAATTAATTTATGAATTACTATGGCCCCAGTCCAATACAGCACATTGTGGTAAGGAAAAGAGGCACCAGATGTCGACAAGAATTTCACGAGGCCTAGTCGAGCACATACTGAGAACGATCGACTTGAACGAGCGGGCGATGTCATTGCCCACCTGGAAGCAGGTCACGCTCGGCCTGCGCTCGCGAGAACAGTACGTGGCAGCACTTGCGAAAAAGGGCGTGCAAGTGTTGGGACCAGACTGCCGAGCAATGCTTTCACGCATCGGCCTTGCGCGAAAGCGCATACGGGTCCCTATCGTGGTTCTTGCGAGCGATGAGCTCATACCCCTCGGCGGCAATTATCCGCTGCGTGAGGTCGTTCAGCGGGCTGTCTCTGGAGCAGGACTCAGTGTCCTCCCCAGCGAACTCGGCCCGGCCCTCAGGCTCGCTTACGAGAATCAGCCTCCAGGAGAGTGTCTGATCATCCCGGTACGGAGGCTTACGATCGAGGACCTCGCGTATTCCGGCAACGGGCTACCTTACCCCGGTATGTTTTGTGTCGGCCGACACGCAAACGGCGAGAAGTACCTCTTCGGTGCATATAGCGACCGCATGCCACCGTATGGGACTCGGTTCCGGTATGTGTTCGGTGCTCATCGCTAACGATCGCTAGATCGTCCACACTCTCGACTGCGTACCATGAGCGACACGCCCTAGCCTCACCGGTTAGGGCGTTTCCTTTTGACGCTTACCGATGCGGACACCCTGCCCAGCAGCATGGGCGACGCATGCCAGAGAGCATCTTTGATTTCCCCACCTTGATGCGCTTTTCGCGCGTCTCTTGCTTCTTGGCCTCTTCAATCCAGCAGATCCATTCGTTGCGCGCCAAGGGCGTGATGTCTTCCCAGAGCGCGCGGACCTTGGGCGTCGCTTCGATCATCTTCCGAAGATCGGCCGGAAGCGTGGGGACGACGCCCCCTTCGAGTTTGTGTACCATTGAGCAAGTATAGCAAACTGGCCTCCGACAACAGGCGGGGACGTATGGCTCGACTTGCTACTTCAGAGCATTTTCTGTACCTTCAGAGAAGCTGAGAACCTTCCAAACACAGAGGCTAAGATGAGCACATCTATCCGGACGATACCGCCGATACCAGGGACAGCGGGCAAAGCCCCCTTGTTTCTTTCGCCGACTGACACGACGGGAAATCTTATCCTGTACAAGATCATCGCCGAGACTGCCCCGCTCATACATGAAATGGAAGAAAAGTGGGGCATCTGGAAAAGTGCACTAGAAGGGCCTCGTGAGTTCGCCGCAAAACACACGCACATCGCGGCGACCTATAAGCTCCTTTGGCTGCTTCAGAAGACCGAGGTGACGGTGGTCAATGCCGCACTGATCGACCAGGGTTGTTTCCCGGTGAATCTGGTGGAAACACTGGCGTTTCTCAAAACGTACCCAGAGTACACCGAAATACTCGAGAAAGGACCCTGCGCGACTGATTCGTGCGTAAACTGGGGATTCGCTGGATTGGGAAGCTGTGGACCCGGGCCCATGAGTCTCTCGATCCATCCGCCGCATTCGAGCCTTTCATCGCCATCCAAGTGGCCAACGCTTGGAAATAAGATGATGTGGCCCAATAGCGTCATCCTGGCACGCACTTCAAAAATCGTCTCGCCGTAGCGCGTCGATGTGATACGTCAGGGATAGATCGCAGCCTAAGTTCCCGTTCACTGCCCCGCTTTCGCCGGGGCAGTTTTTTTGATTAGCTTTGATGCGTAATCCGCCTGTTCAGTCGGGAAGCAGGGCTTTATAAGTGGGCGCATCGTGCCACCGAGGAACCCGCGGTCATCTTCAGGGAGTGCCGCCCGGTAGTGTGTAGTGCACTTCCTTTCCCTTCTTGGTCGCGACGAGCGCACCTGCGCGCTTGAGTCGCCACAGATAGAGATATGCCATCGGTCGCGAAACATGGAGGAGATCCATCGTCTGATGATGCGTGATGCTCCCCTTCTTCTGGATGAAGGCGAAGATCTTATCGGCCTTGTGCTCGAAGATGACCTCATGTGCGTGCTTGACCATATCTTGCGCCTCATGCACCGAATAGCGACCGAAGTGGCCAGGGGCGTGCGTGGGCACCGGACTTACCGAAGCTGTGTCAGTAGGAGTCGCGACGGGTGGAGTAGGCACAGGAGCAGCTTCGGCTGTCACACTCGGCGCTTCTTGTTCGACCTGCGTTTGCGGCTCCGCTGTTGACGCACTCTCTGATGCCGGGGCCTGTGCCTCAGTCACCTGTTCACCCACACCTATCTCCTCACCTTCGGTCATGGGTATATTGTAACTTCTTCACGCTCAGTCGCCACCACGACACCAAATTCAGATCGCGGCACGGCGCTCATCGTAGTGCCGCGTTTTTTTATGCAACGGCAAAAGGGCATGGTACAAACGGGAGAGTACTGCACCTACAGAAGGAATAGGCCCGTGAAAAAACTGCGCTATATCGATCTTTCGACGCCTCGCGACTACGACGCCGTCGTACGTCATCTCAATTCGGCCGACATCCCGATCCAAGACCGCAACAAGCTCAAGCTCGTCATTTCGGCGGAGTTGACGGACGAGCAAGTAGCCGCGATCGATGCCCTGCCGCTCGAAGAAGTCTCATCAATCGGCACCAGTCCGCTGCCGTAATCGCAGCAGGTTCGTTCAACAACAAAGGGAGCCCGGTGGGCTCCCTTTCGCTACCTGATCATTGCTCGATCACTGTGAAGTGGTCCGGGTGATGGTCCACGTCGTCGGGTCGTAGATCTTGGTCGTGAGCGCAACCAAGCAAGCTGTGAGATCGGCATCAAAGATGGGACGATACCGTCGCAAGAATTCGTCGTGCGGACGGTAATCCCACTGCCCTACGCGGTAGACGTGTGCTTCGGTATCGAGCGGCCGATACACCACTACTTCAGCCCATCCCGGCGGTGCATCTCTGTTCGATGCAAGCCGCAACCACTCAACGCGTCGCACGCCGATGGCCGCACATGCAGGCCTATCGATGTGTTCCCAAAACCGCGCCTCGATGATCTCGGAACTCGTCTCTGCCATTTTCAACCTCTCCGAACTATTAGAGAACGGTACAGCCTCAAGGATGTCACCTCGTACTCTTAGTCGCAACCTTACCACTCCCCCGCATCCAAAAACGATCTAGATCGCGGTCGGCGCACTGCGATACACGCGAATATTGACAGAACAGCCACTTCGACGTATTTTGCTACGCAGTAAAACGGCCCTTCGGCCAATATGGAGGACTAGACATGAACGATCCGCAGCTCGTCGTCCCTGCTGTGCTTGGGATGGGAACTTTCTTCCTCGAAGGTATTCTCGTATCCAGGGTTCTGACGTACCTCAGCGGCGAAACGAATCCCATGGGATTTGTCTGGACCATAATCTTCCTGCTGTTCTGCTGGATGATCGGCGAGCCAGCGTTCGCTTGGATCTACGAGGCAGCCTGGAAATCCGGCGGCATCGACTGCATCCCGCTGCTCGACTTCATGCCGGGCCGTGGCCAGAGTGCGTATCTCTTGGCCACGATCTCTGCCTTGGCCGGCATCGCCGTCGCTCGCACATTCACGGTTCCCGTCATCGCGGATGAGACCGAAGACGCCCCTGCGACGAACGCCGTGCAGCAGGTGCCGAAGCAATCCGGCGCCTGAACGCACTGAGTGATGGTCCGTGCGACCTCGCTTCCCGCCCCAGACTACGCGTCTGGGGCGGAATCTATTGTATGCTCCCGACTTGCGAAAACACCCTTCTCAGATGGTCATGCTGTTCAACCATCTCCGCTCTCACTTCCGGAAATAAGATCTTGTCGTTGGAATCTCGATCCAGCTTCTTGAGTGTCCACGCCCGGCTGTCGGCGTCGCTCATGCCAGCCGCGATATGGGCCTGATGAGCATGTTCATAAAAATCTGTCGTCAGATGGACCACCGCATCGGCTGCTGCCATCGACTTTCCTTCCATCGTCTGCGGGCACACACCATCCCGACATCCATGGAACATGATCGCGTCATCAACGACGATCAATATCTCTTCGACGGTGTATCCGCACTCGGCGAGTAACTCTCTCGCGATCGCGAGACTCCGCTCTGCATGCCCGGGCGCGAACCTGCTCATCTCGGCATCTGCGATGTCGTGGAGCATCCCTGCTGCGGCTGCAAGCTCAGGATCGGCGCCGAATCGCTGCGCGATCTCCGCCGCTTTGTCCGCGACGAGAAATACGTGATGCTCATATAGCCAGTCGGCCCATGCTTCACGACCCTCGCGGCACTCACCGTAGAGCGCATCGACTTTCCCCTTGAGCATATCAAGTCGCGACATATCGTATTGTACTTACCATGACCCTACCGGGACTCGAACCCGGGTTAACGCCTTGAAAAGGCGCTGTCCTAACCCCTAGACGATAGGGCCTTGCGCGATACTATAGCGTATTTCCGGCGTAAAATAAACGTGGTATCCTAGCGCTCACGGAGAGGTGGCCGAGTGGTCGAAGGCGGCACGGTGCTAACGTGTTAGGCGGGTAAAACTGTCTCGAGGGTTCGAATCCCTCCCTCTCCGCACATTTCGAGAGCCCGCGAGAAATTTGCGGAGAGCGGCGCATGCGCGCCGGCTTTGCGCACGCAAAGCGGGCGGATTCGAAAGCCGGAGGTCGACGGGCCGAGGCGGGGTCGCGGGTTTTGCGAGTACGCAAAAACCTGTGCCCGAATTCTTCCCTCTCCGCCTAAATATTTTGTTACTCCTGCGTTTACGAGGCATTGCCGAGCGCAGACGACGCATGATCCTTAGCCGGTGATCCGTCGAAATAGTCAAACGCAGCGGCATGCCGCCATCACTGCATCACACCGAGAAGTGCCGAACCGAAAACGGATGTCAGCAGTATCAGACCGATTATCAGCGCAGCATAGTAGAAGGGCGCAGCTTCATGATGAAGATAGCGCGATCGAGGTCTGTCGATCTCTTGTAGGATGCCAACACAAGGCAGACGATCGCTATCGGTAGAGCGGCGAGGTGCGTGCCGAGGAGGGCGTAAGCAAAAAAACTCGGACCGGAGTCAAAACTCATGAATGTCCCGAGAAGCGCGGCAAACCAGAAGAAAAAGCCGGCACTGAGGGCGTTTCTCCAAAAGGTGAACTCAGCTTCCTTGTGGGAAGCGCCCGCCGAAGCGATACCCCCCGAATGTGCCGACCGCGAAAACAAGCGTGCCAGCAATCCTGCCGCGATGAAGACAATGCCGATGGATGACGACAGCGAAAGATACTGGGTCCAACCACCTCGGGAAAACGGAAAGATGGTTTCGCCCACGAAACCGATGATCAAGAGTACGATGCCGATCTGGATTGCAGATATACGCGACATATAACGAGGGACCATCCTACAACCTCAACATTGTAACACAGCTCATATTTAAAGGGTGAGAGCGACGACCGTATCCATGCGGTTTTGAGGCATTTACCCTCGTAAAGATGCAAATGCTATACTCATCCGTATGAACAAGTCCCCCTACTACAACGCGCTTCTCGCACTCGGATATATCGTCTTGCTCGTCACGATCGTCTTCCGCACTGCCGGTTTTGGCGGCGAGCAGGAGAGCGTGCTTTTCCCGATAATAATGCTCTCGCTCCTCGTGCTCTCGGTATCTGTGATGGCGTTTCTCTTTTTCTATCAGCCGGTCGTCCTTCTGCTCGACGGCAAACGCGAGGAAGCGCTCGCATTCTTCTTGCGAACTGTCGGCACGTTTGCTGCCGGGACCATCCTCCTCGCGCTCGTTACGGCGTTACTCACGCACTAGCCACAACCTCTCCTGAGATTGCTTTTTCGCCAAATTGTGCTATAATGCTTACTGGTGTCCGCGCAGAGGGTGCGGACCGAATTGACTGGTGAAATAATGCACGCTTTCATCCCCCACCCACTTCTCGCCTCAGTAAGCATTGCCTACGTCGCCGTGTTCGTCATCTGGCTGGTCCGTAAAGGATCGCACCAGAAGCGCACGCAACGACGGTCCGGGTTTGATTACTCGGACGGCAACGCTTTCAGGGAGAAGTGGTAAGCACGGAGGGATGCGTCAAACAAAACCGGCCTGGGAACCAACCCAGGCCGATTTCATTTTCCACATGCTAGACTCGCTGCATGTCGGAACTCCCTCCCGCGATACTGAAAGACACGGT
>CAYOHS010000008.1:10496-26392 GCA_964403865.1 uncultured Candidatus Saccharibacteria bacterium | reverse complement strand
AAAAGCCCCGGCAGCATGCTGCCGGGGCGATTCATTTTTCGAGAATTCAGGAGTCATCGTACAGGGGGCCGGCCGCGCTATACTTTCCCTATGACCTCCGACCAGAAGACAGTCGCCATCGGGGCTGCCTCGGGCATCCTGCTCATGCTGCTAGCTGTATGGACACTTACCAATGCGCTGCCGGTGCCGATAGTGGGGGATGGAATCGCGGGGCGCCTTGCGTATGCTTTGGGGGCAAACGTTTTCGCGCTCGTGCCACTGTTTGTCATGCTTATCGTCGTAGGCAATGAACGCTTTCTCAGTGCGGCCATCGATCCGACACGGCATGCCGAAGACACGAGGATGGAGATCAGTGGCCGCGTAGCCGACAACACGCTGCAGCAGAATTTCGTCTTTGCCGTGAGTTCGCTCGCGCTTGCTACGCTCATACCACTGCAATACCTGCAGGTAGTGTGGGCATGCGCGATATGGTTCGTCGTCGCGCGCACGATGTTTTGGATCGGCTACCGCATCCATCCGCTGTACCGCGCGCCGGGGATGTCGGGCACCGCCTATATGAATCTCGGCATCATTCTCTACGTGCTGTATCAGCTGTTCATGCTCAGCTAGTCCGACGCTACATCGGTAGCATCTCCATCACGTCGATCCAGCCCTTGGGGATCATCTTGAAGTGCGGGTTCGACATCATCTTCTTGGCGGCCTCGGCATGCGTCTTGGCCTCGATGATGGAATAGCCGCCGATCTCGTTGCGCGTGTCTTGAGCTTTCTTGGACCACACGCGCTTGTTCTGGCCAAGCGGGGAGCCGCCGTCGATCATCTTGTTCTTCTTCATCTAGGTGCCCCACTCTTTGTTCATCGCGTCCATCGCCTTCTTGTCCATCTTGCTCATATTCGCCATGACTTTCTTGAAGTCGGCGCTCTTCGCCATATACAGCACGAAAAACTTTTTCATAGTGTCGTATCAAAGTATCGAGATGCTAATACCATCAGCATACGCGAGACTGTATGGAGGCGCCATGAGGCGGCGGTAGCGAAATGCTACGATATCGGCATGCGCTATGTAGCGTTCTTGCTCGGGATAAACGTGGGCCGTCGGACAGTAAAGATGGCCGAGCTCACGGCCATGCTCGAAAGTATGGGCTTCACCGATGTGCGGACAGTGCTCGCGAGCGGGAATGCCGTGTTTACGGCAAAGAAGACAAAGCCTGAAGTGCTCGCCCAGGGATTGGAATCCGCCCTCCACAAGAAGTTCGGGTTCGAGGTCGGTGTCATCGTGCGGACACTCGATGAGATCCAGGCGATGCATGCATCAAAGCCATTTAAGGGCGTCGCAGTGACGCTGCAGACGCGGCTGTATGTGACGCTGCTTTCTGAAAAACCCGCTGCCGCAGAGAAACCGCGACGCATCACCGCCGAGTACGAGATACGGAAGGTCACGCCCGGCGCCGTGTATAGCGTGCTCGAGCTTAATCCCAAGATGCAGACGCCGGATGTGATGAGGCTCTTGGGAAAATCGTTCGGTAAGAAGATAACGACGCGCAATTGGAATACGATAGGCAAGATAGTGGGGGAGTGAGAGGACAGAAACTGTGACGAAAGCGCCGCTCATGGGCCGTCCGCGCAAAGTGCGGTCGGCGTCATGCACTCTGAGGAAGCGGGTCGTGCATGCCGCGGCAAGCCGGGCTATACTGCCGGAAACGCATGTTGTATCTGATAGCCATAGCTGCCTTCGCCGCCACAGCCTTGGGCGGACTCTTTGCCTTGCGCCTGCGCGACAGCCTGCACCTGGTGCTCGGATTCTCGGCCGGCGCCGTGATCGGTGTCGCCTTCTTCGATCTCATGCCCGAGGCGCTCGAGCTCGCAGGCAAGTCGCCAGCGCTCGTGATGAGCATCGTCGCGCTCGGCTTTGCCATCTACCTCGTCTCCGATCGCATCGTGGTACTGCACCATCACCACGACGACACGCATGCGCATGAACACGGCGGTCGTGGCGTGTGGGGAGCGAGTACGCTCGCGCTGCATAGTTTCCTCGACGGTCTCGGCATCGGACTGGCGTTTCAGGCGTCGCCGGCGGTGGGCCTCGTGGTCGCTTCTGCGGTCTTGGCGCACGATTTTTCCGACGGTATCAATACGGTGAGTATGATCGTGCGGCACGGGGGAGCGCGCGAGAGCGCGTTGCGCTGGCTCATGCTCGATGCGGTGGCGCCAGTGGTGGGCGTGCTCGCCTCGGCGCTCTTTGCGGTTTCGGCCTCGACGCTCGGGATGCTCTTGGCGCTCTTCGCGGGCTTCTTCCTCTATATAGGTGCGGCAGAACTCCTGCCCGAGAGTCATCACGAGCACCCTAAGCGCTGGACGACCGTCGCGACGGTCCTCGGGATGGGATTCATGTTCCTCGTCGTGCGGGCGGCCGCGCTCTAGACGAGAGGTGGCCCGGATATTGCGTTTTCCAAGGGAATAGTGCATACTCCTGCGCACAAGCTCTATGGCAGACGACGCAGTAAAGACAGCCAAGCCGAAGGCCCGCGCGAAGAAAGCGGAGGCAGCGCATCGCCTGCGCATCAAGGTCCGCGCCTACGAGCACTCCATCCTCGACAAGTCCGTCAAGCAGATCATCGACACCGCTGCCCGCTACAATGCGAAGGTCGTCGGTCCGGTCCCGCTCCCAATAGACATCAAGAAGTACACGGTCAACCGCGGCGCATTCATCGACAAGGATGCTCGCGAGCAGTTCGAGATGCGCGTCCACAAGCGCATGATCGATATCCTCAACCCAGAGGCCAAGGTCATCGAGGCCCTCACCAACATCGATCTGCCGTCTGGTGTCTCGATCGACGTGAAGATGATGTAATCAGCTCGCGCATGAGAGGGAAGCGGGCGGCACCGAAGGTGCCGCCCGCTTCGTATCTGCCGGAGTCGTTTGTGATAAAATCGGTGTCATGAGACACAGAGAAGGTCTTGGTCCGCTCATCCAGGCCGCAGTGTTGGCCGGGCAGGTAGTGGCGGGAAGCGCGGAAGCTGGAAACTTTGAGACTAAACAGGAACGATTTGAAGCGGCGCCGGGCACGAATCTCACCCGCGTATTGATTGAAAATGGGCTCTATTTCTCCCCGACCTCCATCGATGCGTTCAAGAAAGTGAACGGAGATTCCGACTCATTGATAGCCAGACGGACATATAACCTTCCGGTCTGGCGTATCACGGCCCCGACGCCGCAAAAGGCGTTGGAAAGCCGCGGTATCAGCAATCCTGCGCGGTACGTCGACGCCATCATCGAGTATAATCGCCGACATAATCCGGAGGGGAAGGGGATACTAGTACCCGATTGGGGAACCGGATTCTATTTTCAGACACTGACACGTGGTGCGAGTAAACCCACAGCGACAGGAAGCACTGATACCGGTGTGAGCCAGGAAAAGAAGGCGAAGGCGAAAGAACCGTCACCGCCTCAGTCACCTGCACCAAAGAAAGACGAATCTGTAGACCGCGGCCGCCATATTCCATACCCAGCGTTACGTGACCGTATCAATACCGAGAGTTTGGCGCACCCCGGTTTGCTCAAGGATTATTGCTTCGTCATCGATCCTGGTCATGGGGGTTCTGATCCGGGGACTCAGGGGCATGCGGTGCATGGTGTCGGGCTCGAAGCGCCCATAGTCTACGACGCCGCAATGCGGGTCATGGAGCGCTTGGGAGAGCTCGGCGCCCTGGTGTACATGACACACTACTCGGACTCACTTGGTGCACGCGATGTCGATTACCCAGGACGGATCACGACCCGTTTCGAACTAGGAGGCGGCGAGGTCGCTGGCAAGACGCAGGTAGAAAGCCTGCGCGCTCGCAAGCGCATCACCGAACGTATCGTAAAGGATGCCTCGCTCTCCCACGGCAGAAAGGTGGTATTCATCTCATTGCATGCTGACTATGCCGCGAGCGGCGACCGCAAAGGGGTTGGAGTGTATGTTGATGCGCGGCGCGGCCAAAAGCCTGCCGATTCGGACATGGATTTCGCCAGACGTGTTGCGAGCGCGCTCGGACAGAACGCATCGACGCATGCTCAGGGCCTGTATGTGTTGCGAGATAATGCAGCTGCACATAAGGTGTTGATCGAGCTCGGGAACGTTGCCAACGCCGCTGAATTGACCGCACTTCTGGGTGACCGATCCGGCCGGACCAAGCATTCGCGACGGGTCGCAGATGCCCTCGTGAAGGCACTCGCCAAAGAATGAGGAGCGTTATACACACGAGGTGACTGCTTCGTGCGCCAATCAGGCTACAATGCACGCATGACTCGCCTCCGTGTCGCTTCCGCACTTTCCTTCGCGCTCTTGGCGCTGCCGCTTGCGGCCTCTGCCCAGGCGCAGACGCAGGACGCGATGCGCGCGACCATCATGGCGCAGCTCTTGCAGGATCCGCGCTCGGCCGACATCCCGCCGGCTCAGCTCCAGCAGCTCGTCGATGCCTTGGCCAAACAGGCCGATGTACAGCAGGTGACGGTCTCTGATCTTCAGTGGCAGCCGCGTGCCTCGACCCTCACCGGCCCGGCCGATGTCGGAACCCAGCCCGAGAGCGCATGCGCGAGCGGCTTTTCGACGCTCTGCATCTTGAGCGAGGGCTTCGGATTCGCGGGCAGCGATCCGACCATCCCGCTCTACTTCCTCGTCTCATCTGGTCTCCTCATATTGATACTTGCGCGATTGCGCCACCACCACGAGCTCGGCCATTTCGACGCCGCCGCTCCCGCTGCAGCTTCTGCTCCTTCGACCCCGCCGACGGGGATGTACGTGTAGTTTGTAATTTGAGCGTATGCCATTCCGACCTCGCTGATTGACGGCGAGACGCGCACTTGATACGTTCAGTCTGGTTCAACAGCGAAGGGAGTGCTACATGGCACGGATATGTGAGACGATGGTGTGCGTCGTCGGAACAAAGGACGGTCGGACATTCCGATTCGTTGGCGATTTGTATGAGTCCTTTTCGCCGAAAGAGCGCGCGATCGAGGCCGCCTTCTACGAAAGTGGCGGATTCGGCCAGCCGGAGGGGACGCATCATGAGATCGAACTTACGGGCATGCCTTGGGGGCATCTCGGCGTCTCACGCTCACTGGTGCATGTGCATCAGCGGCAAGGGACGAAACGCGATTTCATCTGCTACACGGCTCCATTGTCCACGAAGAAGGAGGCATGGGAGCTTTTCACCTGGTGGTGTCTCGGAACGGTCTACACGGCCGAGACGGGTGTCTCGTTCGAGCAGGTTTCGGAAGCGCATCCCGACGACATGCCGAAGTTCATCGAGCAGCAGCTCGGTATCCGCATCGTGGGCGGGACTATCGGCCTGTTCGTGTGAGCGACGATCGCGGCCCGCCTCGACATCGAGGCGGGCCGCTTGCATTTTGCTCCTTCATGCCCTATAGTGCCCGCACCTGCAACGCAGGCCCCCATGTCCCAATACGGGACCACTGGCCCGGAAATACCTTCCGCGCTAGTGCGCGGGTTTCTTTTTTCACCATATGAAATTCATGCTCGGAACAAAAGGACGGATGACCCAGGTCTTCGATGACGCTGGCGTCGTCTCTCCTGCGACTATCATCACCGCGGGCCCGCTCACGGTCACCCAGGTCAAGACGGTCGAGAAGGACGGCTACAAGGCCGCTCAGCTCGGCTTCGGTACTGGCAAGGAGAAGAACACCCTCAAGCCGCAGCGCGGCCATCTCAAGGATCTCCCGCTCTCTCGCCACATGCGCGAAGTGCGCGATATGGACGGCGTCGAGCGCGGTGCCACTATCGATGTCTCGATCTTCACCCCCGGCGATGTCGTCGCGGTCTCTGCTATCTCGAAGGGTAAGGGCTTCCAGGGCGTCGTGAAGCGCCACGGGTTCAAGGGCGGTCCTCGCTCCCACGGTCAGAAGAACAAGGAGCGCGCCCCGGGATCTATCGCCGGTGCCGGCCGCGCAGGCGGTCGCGTCTCTCTCGGTATGCGCATGGCAGGCCGCATGGGCAACGACCGCGTCACCGTCCGCAACCTCCGTGTCCTCCAAGTGGACAAGGATTCCAACACCCTGGTCATCTCGGGAGCCGTTCCGGGACGCCCGGGCACTATCGTCGAGATCCGCGGCACCAACTAGTATCAATCCTATGGAAGCTTCAATCTACAACGCACAGGGCAAGAAGGCAGGGACGATCGCTCTCCCGGAGCGCGTCTTCGGTGTCGCCTGGAACGAGTCCCTCATCCACCAGGTCGTCACCTCGATGGCCGACAACGCCCGCACGCCGGTCGCGCACGTGAAGGATCGCGGCGATGTCCGCGGCGGTGGCAAGAAGCCATGGCAGCAGAAGGGCACCGGTCGCGCTCGCGTCGGCTCCTCCCGCTCACCGATCTGGAAAGGCGGTGGTGTCACGCACGGTCCGAGCAAGGACAAGCAGTTCGCCCGCACTATCCCCGCCAAGATGCGCGCGAAGGCTCTCATGGTCGCGCTCTCTCGCAAGTGGAAGGATGGTGAGATCATCTTCGTCGACTCGCTCGGTCTTACCGAGCCCAAGACCGCCGCAGCGCTCAAGGCGCTCATGGCACTCGACAAGGGCGCCGGCACCAAGATCTTCGGCCGCACCAACAAGAACAAGGCACTCGTCGCATTCTCAGATCTCTCCGATACCGCCAAGAAGAGTCTCCGCAACATAGCGACGGTCGAGACAAAGGCTGTCCGCGATCTCAACCCGCTCGCCGTCCTCAAGCACAAGTACCTCGTGATCGAGAACCCGGCCGCATCCGTCGCAATACTCGAGGCTCGTCTCGGCGCCGAGAAGCCAGTAACGAAATAATCTATGGCACTCTTTTCCAAATCCAAGAAGACCGACGCCGCCAAGCCCGTAAAGGCAGCCAAGCCCGCAAAGGCGGAAAAGGCTGAGAAGAAGGCGGTCGCGACCGTCACGACCGGCTCCCTCGGCAGCACCAAGGACGTCTTGCGCGCACCGCGCATCACCGAGAAGGCGAGCATGCTCCAGATGAAGGGAGTGTACGTGTTCGACATCGCACCGGATGCCACCAAGCGCGACATCGTCACCGCCGTCAAGAAGATGTACAAGGTCACGGCCAAGTCTGTCCGCATCGTCGGCGTCCCGGAGAAGTCTGTCCGCCACATGAAGACCGGCCGCTACGGCGTGAAGGGCGGCGGCAAGAAGGCCTACGTCTACCTCAAGACTGGCGAATCCATCACCCTCGCTTAGGATTTCTAAAGACTAACGACTAATTACTAAGAACTACCCTATGGCACTCAAGACCTATCGTCCGATCACCAAGAGCTCGCGCCAGATGAGCCGCATCCACTACAGCAAGCTCCTCTCGGGCCACAAGCCCCTCAAGGCGCTCAAGTCGGGCGGCAAGCGCGATGTGGGCCGCAACTCGCAGGGCCGCATCACCATGCGCCATCGCGGCGGCGGTCACAAGCAGCTCTATCGCGATGTCGACTTCAAGTTCGACAAGAAGGACATCCCGGCGAAGATCGCCTCTATCGAGTACGATCCGAACCGCTCGGCGTTCATCGGCATCGCGGTCTACCGCGACGGCGAGAAGCGCTACATCATCCTCCCGAAGACCGCCAAGGTCGGCGACGAGTTCGTCGTCTCCGCGAAGGCTCCGGCCAAGCCGGGCAACCGCCTTCCGCTCGGCGAGATGCCGGTCGGCGCATTCGTCTACAACATCGAGGTCAAGCCGGGTGCTGGTGGCGTGATGGTCCGTTCCGCAGGCAACTTCGCAGAAGTCGTCGCGCAGGATTCTGGCTACACGCACCTCAAGCTCCCGTCGACCGAAGTCCGCAAGGTCATCGGCACCTGCTGGGCCACCGTCGGCGAAGTCTCCAACGACGAACACCGCCTCCAGAACTGGGGCAAGGCCGGCCGCTCACGCTGGAAGGGTATCCGTCCGCGCGTCCGTGGCTCCGTCATGAATCCTGTCGATCACCCGTACGGTGGTGGTGAAGGTAAGCAGGGCCGTGGTCGCCGCCGCCTCGTCACCATGTGGGGTAAGCCTGCGGGCAAGGGTCAGAAGACGAGGAAGCCCAAGAAATACTCAAACGTTTTTATCGTCTCTCGACGCAAAGTTGGAAAGCGAAAATAGAAGAAGCGGAGCGAGGAACGAGCGCAGCCCCGTACCAGATTTCTTGGTACGGGGTTCTGCAATGTCTTCATCGTCTCCCGCCGCAAGGTCGGCAAGCGCAAGTAATCTCTGCAAACAAAAGAAGGCCCCGTCTCCCAGACGGGGCCTTTCGAGTCTGTGACGCGATATTTTCACGCGTCACTTTTCGCAATTCTCCAGCATTTTCACCAGCGCTGCGCCGAGCATCATGCCTTTGCGCGGTTCTTCGGCATTGCGCGGCAATACCAGTCCCGTCTTACCGCCGTTGTATGTAAGCACGACGACAGGGTAGACCCACGAGTTGCGATGCTGGAATCTCTGTCGAAGTTTATGGTTGAAGGCTTTCGCGTAATCCTCGGCCACGAAGTAGAGTTTCCGTTCCCCGTCAGGGTCGGCCTTCCACTTGCCCCAGTGGGGAGAATCGGCTTTCAGACGACTGTGAACGCACCACCATCTGATGAGAGTCCACTCTGGGCCCAAGGCTCCGCCCCTCGCCAGCGCGATTTTTTCCGACATCATCGACACATCTCCTTCTGAAATGCGAACGCAGTCTCGAATTTACAGCACGGAGTTCAAATGTCAATTCATCCGATTTCGAAGACTGTGCATGCTGCAGAGGGCGGCTTGCTTCTGGCACTTTTCCTACACACGTGTAAGCTCACATGCGATGAAAAAGAAATCTCACGGCTCGCTCCTCGCGCAGATATTCTGCGCGGTCGCGCCATGCATCGGCGCGAGCGTGCTCATGGAGCCCGAGTGGGGAGTGGTCGGGCAGATCACCTTCAAGAATGGCGCCAAGCGCTATTTCCGCTACAACAGCATCGACCTCAACACGCTCGGGGCTTCCGAGATATCCAAAGACAAAGACTACGCGGCATTCTTCATGCAGCACATGGGCTATCCGGCGGTGCGAGGCAAGGCGTTCTTCTCGCCAAAGTGGGCAAAGGTCATCGGCTCCAAGCGCACTGTCGATGCGGCTATCCGCTACGCGCGCTCAATCGGGTTTCCGGTGATCGTAAAGCCCAACAGCCAGAGTCAGGGCGTCGCGGTCTCGCTCGCACACACCGAGGCCGAGCTGCACCGCGCGCTCGCTGCCGTATTCAAGCTCGACAAGGTCGCGCTCGTGCAAGAGCAGCTCCGTGGCACCGATTACCGCATCGTCGTACTCGACGACACCGTCATCTCCGCATACGAACGTATCCCGCTGTGCGTCGTCGGCGATGGCCGCAGCACCATCGCGCAGCTCTTGGCCAAGAAACAGCGAGAGTTCCGCACCAACGGACGCGACACACGCCTCGTGCTCGACGACCGGCGCATCGCGGCCAAGCTCAAGCGCACCAAGCGCTCACTCGCATCTATCCCGCGCAAAGGCGAGACGGTCTTCTTGCTCGACAATGCCAACCTCTCCTCGGGCGGCGACGCGCGTGATGTCACGGCAGCGATGCATCCCGAGTTCAAGAAGCTGGCCATCACGCTCACACGCGACATGGGCCTGCGCCTGTGCGGCGTGGATCTCATGATCGACGGCGACATCGCGTACAAGCCCGACCGTTTTGCCATCCTCGAGATCAATTCCGCCCCCGGACTCGATCACTATGCCACCAGTGGCGACACCCAGCGGCAGATAGTGGAAGACATGTATCTCGAAGTGCTGAAGCACATGGGACGATAAAGTTTTTTAAAAAAGAATCGCCCTCGCGCGATAGTCAGCGCGAGGGCGGGGAGCGTGGAGCTCAGCTCAGTACTTCATCTCGACCCATCCCGGATCGCGGCGGTCGGCGCGCTTGGCGACGACCTTCGCGAAGCGGGGATGGAGCCGGCCGTTGCCATCGTAGGCGAAGCCGTCGGCGAAACCGACGACCGCGTCGGCGACGCGCCACAGCTGGCGACGGATGTGAGCGAGCAGGATCGAGGTGCGAGAAAACGTCATGGCCAAAACTCCCTGTTAGGCCTTCTACTGCACTTCTAATTTGCATTATATCACACCCCCGCCAAAAAGCAAGTACCCTCGCGCTCAAAACGTTGACTTTCTCCTGGCTCTCGCGTACTATGGCCCCACTCCCGCATTCGCGGGTTTTGAATTGCCATGACACGCTCACTCAAAAAAGGTCCGTATATCGACGAGAAGCTCGCGAAGAAAGTCGCGTCTCGCAAGCCGGGTGCCGGTTCCATCAAGACCTGGGCCCGTGCCTCTATGATCCCGCCTGAATTCGTCGGCTTCACGTTCCTCGTCCACACCGGCAAGAATTTCGACGAGGTCTTCGTCACCGAAGACATGGTGGGTCACCGCCTCGGCGAGTTCGCCCCGACGACCAAGTTCATCCGTCATGGTGGAAAGATGCAGAAGGAGGCCGAGATGGCAGCCAAGGCTGCTGAGATAGCCTCTGCCCAGGCAGCCAAGGCGAGCACCACCGCCGCCAAGAAATAATCTATGAAGGCCCTCCTCACCAACTACCGCCAGTCGCCCCGCAAGGTCCGCCTCATCGCGGACATGATCCGTGGCAAGTCGGTCATGGAGGCCAAGGCCGCCCTCATGTTCGCCCCCCAGAAGTCGTCCGAGGCTATCGAGAAGCTCCTTGATTCTGCCGTTTCCAACGCACGCCAGCAGGGTGCCGCAGCCGAGCAGCTTTTCGTCAAGACCATCTCCGTCGACAAGGGTACCGTCATGCGCCGCTTCAGCCCCAAGGCCCGCGGTCGCGCCGGTGCTATCCGCAAGACCATGAGCATCGTCAAGCTCGAGCTCGGCAATCGTGGCGCTCCGGCCGGTGCTGCCCCGAAGAAGGCCACCAAGACCGAGAAGGCCGAGAAAGCCCCTGCCAAGAAGCGCGCTGCCAAGAAGGCATCTAAATAATCCTATGACACACATCGTCCATCCATACGCACACCGCCTCGGCGTCATCCGCGACTGGAAGTCGCGCTGGTTCGCCAAGACCCCGGCGCAGTATCGCGAGGCCGTCTCTGTCGACGCCACGATCCGCACCTTCCTCAAGAAGCGCCTGCGCGGCACCTACGTCACCTCGATCGAGATCGAGCGCAACGAGAAGCACATCCGCATCCTCATCAAGACCTCGCGCCCGGGCCTCATCATCGGTCGCGGTGGAGAGGGGAGCCAGAAGCTCGTCAAGGAGATCGAGAAAGCCATCCACCACATCAAGGGCACCGGCCCCCGCGCCGTCAAGATCGACATCGAAGAGGTCCGCTCTGCAGAGAGTCAGGCCCCGATCGTCGGTTGGATGATCGCCGAAGGCCTCGAGAAGCAGCAGACCTTCCGCCGCGTCATGAAGCAGACTGTCGAGAAGGTCATGGCCAATCGCGACGTCCAGGGCGTGCGCATCGCGCTCTCCGGCCGCCTCGGCGGTGCCGAGATGTCCCGCCAGGAGGAGATCAAGCGTGGCCGCGTCCCGCTCCAGACACTCCGCGCCGACATCGACTACCACCGCGAGACCGCATACCTCCCGTACGGCACCATCGGTATCAAGGTCTGGATCTACCGCGGCGATATCTTTGCCGACAAGAATAAGAACTAACGTATGTTGGCACCCAAGAAAGCAAAACACCGCAAGTGGCAGACCGCGCGCAAGTCGCTGGCCCGTCGCTCGCTCCCAGACACTCGCGGCATCACCGTGGCGTTCGGCTCATACGGTCTCAAGGCGATGACCCCGGCCCGCATCACGTCCAATCAGATCGAGTCTGCTCGCCGCGCGCTTTCTCGCGCCGCCGGCAAGACCGCCAAGATCTGGATCCGCATCTTCCCTGATCGTCCGTTCACCCAGAAGGCAGCAGAAGTGGGCATGGGTTCCGGAAAGGGTGATGTCCAGGGCTACGTCTGCGATGTCCGCCCGGGCCGCATCCTCTTCGAAGTCGACGGTGCTCCCGAGGCGATGGCACGCGAGGCCTTGCGCAAGGCAGGCACCAAGCTCCCGGTCACCGCACGTGTCGTCGAACGCAACTAGCATATGGCAACCATCTCTTCCAAATCTATCGAAGCACTGCAGACCGAGCTCGCCTCGGCACGCGATGCACTCCGCACCTTCCGCTACGCCTCGGCCGGCTCTCGCACCAAGAATGTCCGCGAAGGCCGCGAGCTCCGCAAAGAGATCGCACGCATCCTCACCGAGATCAGCGCTCGCGCGGTTGCAGACAAGAAGAAAACAGCGTAATGTAAGCCATTCTTATGAATTCCTCCAAGGCAACTCAGGCAACAAACACAGGACGCACCATGCAGGGTGTCGTCGTGAAGACTGCCATGAAGGACAGCGCGACGGTCCTCGTCGAGCGCTACATCATGCACCCGAAGTACAAGAAGTATCACACCATCTCCAAGAAGTTCATCGTCCACGATCCGGGTAATTCCCTCGGGGTAGGTGACAAGGTCGTCGTCAAGGAAGTCCGCCCTATATCCAAGCGCAAGCGCCACATCATCGTCTCGCGCGAGAAGGCGCCGGTCGTCGAAGAATAATCGTATGTTGCACGACCGCTCACTCGTAAAGATCGCAGACAACTCCGGTGGCCAGATCGGACGCATCTTCAAGGTGCTCGGCGGCTCTAAGCGCCGCTACGCCGAGATCGGCGACGAGGTCATCATCTCGATCCAGACCGCCCAGCCGCGTAAGACCGTCAAGAAGAAAGACGTCCATCGCGCTGTCGTCGTCCGCCAGACCAAGCCGACCCGCCGCAAGGATGGCTCGTACATCCGCTTCGACGAGAACGCCGTCGTCTTGATCGTCGGTTCCGGCAAGGAGCCCAAGGACCCGAAAGCGACGCGTATCTTTGGTCCTATCCCGCGCGAAGTCGCAGAGCGTGGTTATCAGAAGATCGCCACCATGGCGCCCGAGATCGTCTAAATAATCGACGCCTATGAAACTCAAGAAAGGAGACACCGTCATCGTCATCGCCGGCAAGGACATCGGCAAGAAGTCCACGATCGTCCGCGTATTGCCCAAGAAGGACCTCGTGGTCCTCGACAACCTCAACATGGTCAAGCGCCACCGCCGCCGCACTACGGCAGCCGGCAAGGGCCAGATCGTCGAGAAGGCGATGCCGATCCACGTTTCCAACGTCCAGCTCGCAGACCCGAAGTCCGGTAAGCCCACCCGCATCACGATAGCGCGCACCGAAAAGGGCGGCCGCGAGCGCGTCGCCACCAAGAGCGGTCAGAAGATCAAGTAGTCCTATGAAGAACACCTCCGCACAACACAAAGCATACGAAGCCCTCAAGGAAGCTGCTGGCTACACCAATGTCATGCAGGCTCCGAAGGTCACCAAGGTGATCGTCTCCACCGGTGTCGGCTCGATCAAGGACAAGAAGAAGATCCAGCTCATCGAGGAGCGTCTCGGCCGCATCACGGGCCAGAAGGCGGCCCCGCGTTCGACCACCAAGTCCATCGCAAACTTCAAGACCCGCGTCGGCGATCTCGCCGGCTACCAGATCACCATGCGCGGAGCGCGTGCTGAGAACTTCCTCCAGAAGCTCATCCACGTCGTCTTGCCGCGCGTGAAGGACTTCCGCGGCATCAAGCCGACCGCCATCGACGAGATGGGCAACATCTCGATCGGCCTCAAGGAACACACCGTCTTCCCGGAGACCTCCGACGAAGACGCCAAGGATGTCTTCGGTCTCGCGATCACCATCACGACGACCGCCAAGAACAAGAAAGACGCCGAAGCGTACCTGCGCTACGTCGGCATCCCGTTCCGCGAGTAATTCCCGCATCATGAACTCACAGAAAACCCCGCAAACGCGGGGTTTTCTCATGCCAGGGAGGGGGAGTCGGAGGGTATTGACATTTCATCAAAATGGTGTAAAATACACGTAGGCAGATAAGCCTCCCTCTTCCTTAGTCGACGCGTCGCGGTGGCGACGCCCAGCACATGGCATTCCGCCGTGTGTTGCGTCCGCCCACCGTGGCGGCTATATGAGGAGGAGAAAACAGATGTTCAAGATGTTCCGCAAGGCTGAAGTGTCGGTCCGGTCTCCGCTTGTCTTCCTCGGGGGGGACGGCGGCTAAGAACGGCTGGCGTGCTGGCTTCGTCCAGGAGCTGGTGCAGCGCGGAATCCCCGCAAGTGCGTTCTTTGATCCGGTCGTCGCGGACTGGAACAAGGAAGCGCAGGAGCGGGAGGAGGCTGCGAAGCGCGATGCGACGCACCTCATCTTCTACATCGCCGACCCACGCCAGGAGGGCAACCCCCTCTCGGCATATTCCATGGTGGAGGCAACCATGGCTCTGTACGACAAGCCCGGCCTCACGGTCGTGGTCTTCGATACGGAGGGGATGGAAGGGCATCCCTTGAAGGCCATGAATCAGACGCTCAAGGTCCTCAAGACCAGGTTCCCGAACGCGAACATCTTCGGGAGCAAGGCTGAGGCCATCGACTGGTTTGCACGTAATCTCGCCTAGTCCTTCTTCTATCGCTGAAGGAGGACACGTGACCAGACTTCGGGATGGTCACCCGCGAGAACAAACTGGGCCGCGCATCCTTGTGGTGCGCGGCCTTTTCCTTTGAATACGCCAGACATGTACTAGACTTATCGCATGTCAGAGGGGACCGATCGCATCGTCCATACGGACCTTCCGTCGTTCGCGCGCGAACTGCGCCGTCGCCGTGAACTGCGCGACATCCCGACAGAGCGCGCCGAGCTCCTGGCGGCCGCATGCCGCGACGGCCGCATGGAGCGCTGGGTCGCCGACGAGAAGCGCGACAAGGGCGCCGAGACGACGTGCCTGTATATCCACAGCGGCAAAGGTATCTTCTTCACGCTCGGCTCGTTGCAGGCGCACCTCCCATATCATTTCTTGGCGCAGAGAGCGCAGGCGGGCGACACCGTGCTCATGGATCGTCTGCGTGTCCTTCTCGGGCCCGAACGCTTCGAAGTCTTGCGCGGCAAGATGGGGGAGACGCCCGACACGCGTGCGCTCCTAGAGAATCTCGATGCCGAACTTGCCGATCTCGGCGAGAGTATCGAAGGCAACGACGAGCGCGAGCGCGTGATGCGCGCGCTCATCGAGCGTCCGCATGCGCTCGCATCGGTGTTGGCGAGCGGTGCCCCGCTCTCTCGTCCTGTCCTCGTCGAACTCATCCGCTCGGTTCCCGAAGGGGAGCGAACACCGCTGGTAGTGGCGTTCGCATATGTCGCCGAGCGCACGGCCCGTGAGATCGCGCTCCATACCGGGGCAGATTATCCACCTACTGCCGATGCTGCACAGGCCTTTGATGCCGTGAAAGGTCAGCTCAATGCCCCCGCGTATACATCGGTCATGGAGATCGTCGAGACACTGCTCACCCCCGAGGCGTCCGACGCCATCAGACAGGGCGGGATGTCACTCGTGCGCGGCGCATTCAAAGACAAGACCGAAGGCTTGATGCTGTTCGGCCCCGATGCGCTGAGTCGGGTATTCCTTGATCCATCCAAGCTCAGTCGTGAACAATCGGGTTCGTACACGTCTATAGCATCGTTGCAGCGCCAACAGTTCCAATCGGTCGATCGGATATGCAGTACTCGGCAAGAGTTCGTCCGTGCGCGGCATGCACTGCTCACGGCGCTTTCCACGCGCGATTCCGAGCGCCTGCTCCGTCAGGACGCTCGCGACACATTCACGCGAGCCGCTTCTTCTATAGCTTCGGCGGTCGTGAGCGATGTGCCGGGCTCGTATCTTGAGCTGCGCGGTGCGCTCGTGCCACTCATGCGAGCACTGCGCGAGAAACGGCCACTAAGGATAGAAGACATAACCACCTGCGAGCGCCTTCTGGCGGATATCGACAGGGAGTA
>CAYOHS010000008.1:9054-10486 GCA_964403865.1 uncultured Candidatus Saccharibacteria bacterium | reverse complement strand
TGCCACACTCGATCCCCAGCGATTCGTCGAGGCCAATCATCCGTCGTTCGAAGACAAAGATGTGGAGGCGAGTCTCCAAGACCTACCTCAAGCGATCCTCGACAAACGTGATGATCAGGGCCGCATCTCGCACTACGATCCTGTCATCCTCGATTTTCTGCGCGAGCATCCGATCCGTTACCGTATCGTCTATCAGCCCGATGGCGCTCCGCTCCCGCGTTCCCGCATCCCGGCGGCGCTCAACAGGCTCGGTGTCAAACCGGGACCGACCATCCGCATCGAGACAGGCTCGGCGTTTCTCACTGATCCCGATGAGCTTGCCGCGACACGGACTGCGGCAGAGATGATCGTTAGCTTCGCCGATGAGCGTGGATGCAATCTCGGTATATCCGATACGCAGGCAGGTGGTGGTGGCGTCATCTGCCAAGAGGTTCTTTTTGCGCGAGACCGGCGCGGGGATGAATTCGGCGCCATTCCGTATACGGTGAGCCCGGGGAAGACCGTCTTCCTCATCGGAGACCCGCTGAGCTCTGGCGGGTCGGACGCAGAAGGGAAAGTGCGATACACAGGGAATCCCGTAGCGACGCTCGTGACAGACGAGGCAGCGCATTGGAGCGACGCGCCCGAACTCACGCAATATGCCAAACAATCCGAGATCGAGCGCCTGTGTGACGCGCTTGCTGGCCGCGGAGAGAATGCGACCGTCGTGCTCAACGGCGGTCCGCGCGTCGTGATGAAGGTGAACATGGACATCGCCTATGGCAGTACTATCCTCATCGTCAGGAAGACGGGACGCTTCGCCGATATCGCCGCTGCCGTTACCGATGCGGTGCGCGAAGAGGGGATAGCGACCTGGCAGAGCATGAGCGACGAGGCGATCATGACGCGTATCAAGGCGCTCATCCCGCAGCTACCCGCATACACGCAGGCGCAGTCGACCAAAGACATCGACAGCGAACTCGGTCGTGCTGAGCTCGTGAGATTCGTGCATAGTATCGGCACCGCCGATATCCGTGTCATTGATGCCGACGACCTCAAAGACGTCTTGGCGCGCACCTTCCCGCATCGGATATAAGCCTCGGCTTGCGTCACTGAACATCGTGATCTACCATCGTGCCCAGAATGCGCCACGTTCATACATGAACCTGAACCAAGGAGGTATTATCCCATGCCCGATTTTCGGCCCACACAAGGCCAAGACGCAAAGATGTCGCTCGGACTTCTCCTCGCCGCGTTCGTCGTGGTCTGGATCCCGACGATGTATTTCGCCGGCCGTAGCGGATTTCTTCTGGGTATGTACGGCTTTGCGGCCGGCATGCCTCATCTGGTGGCGTTCGCGGGTCTGCAGGCCCTGCTCTGCTTCCTGATGTGGAAGATCTTTCGCAGCTGAACTTCAGCGATGTTCCGAAGACGAGAAGCCAAAAACCGCCGC
>CAYOHS010000008.1:1969-8954 GCA_964403865.1 uncultured Candidatus Saccharibacteria bacterium | reverse complement strand
CACGCGTTTCCATGATGATGCGTCGCCCGTCTGTCGGCAGGCGCATGTCGTGTACGCTCTGAGAAATCTCACGTAGACCACAGACCCCTGCCGAGAGGCGGGGGTTTTTGGTGTCTGGGCCTGCACAGGCACCTGCTAGGGAGGAATCCATGGCAGTGACGTGGGAAGTAGTTGCCGATTGGGAGTATCGGTTCGGAGCTGTCCGGATCGCTATCGCCAAGGGCACTCGGATCGTCTCTCGCGATAGCGGGAAGACGTTCCGGTTCGAGGGGATGGGAGCGCTTACCGTGCTCGCGCACGAAGAAGTACTCCGCCTCGCACACGAAGGCGTCGTTCGGGAGGCACTCTGATGTCTCCCGATCCGCCCACCGCCGCACTCATCACTGAGCGCGGCGGTTTCTTTTTCAAGACTTTCGTGTACAGTGCTCCCAGCCTAAAGACTCACATCCAACAGAGGAGAAGTTCGCATGAGCAAGTACAGGCTAAGCGCCATCGCGGAAGCGCGCGACGTCTTCGAGGAAGTGCTGGAATGGCCGACGTGGGAGTTCGGATGCGGCACTGTCGCGGCGTTCATGGTCGTCGTCGGGTATGTCTCGTGTGTCGCCGCCATCTACTGGAAGACAGCCGGTCTCATCACTCTGCGCGAGGGCTTCACGGAGGCGCTCTTCCTGCTTCCGTTTGCGCTGGTGAGTATGCCCGTCATCTGGATCGCCCTGAGCCTGGCGTGCGCGTTCGTCGTCTTCGTCATCTGTCTCGGACTGAATGTGTTCGAGGCGTGGAAGGGCGTTCGCAGCAGCAAGAAGACCTGAACGGCTCCACAAGAACCGTTAACCGCCGCGTCCCGTACGCGGCGGTTTTCTTGGTGCAGATTCTGTGATATCACTCTTCTCGGTCTTAGAGGAGGAGCTTTCCGATGGCCACATCCGAAGAATGCCCGGTTTGTCTGCAGCAGGTCCGAATCGAAAGAGTCGATGGCGAGGTGCGATTCGTGCAGCACAAGAGTCGAGGAACCGTGTGCCGGGGTTCCGGCGCCCCTGTCCCCGAAGAAACCTTCGACGATGGTTTTCTCTCCCTCGCTGACATCGTCGACGAGACGGTCGATGATGTTGAGCCTGATGTCGAGGAGGATCCCGACGATTACGGCGACGACTAAAGTCACTCCGCATCGCTACAAGACCGCCGCACTCTCACCGAGCGCGGCGGTTTTCTTTTGCGTTACACTATTCCCATGCCCGAAGAACAGTCAGTCTCGCCAGAACCGATTCCAGAACCGACACAGCCTGAAAATGTTCCCGAATCTACACCGGTCGCAGAAATCGAAGCGACTCCCGCACTCGCACCAGAAGTTTCTGCACCGAATCCAGCACCGCCGCCCGCACCCGGCCCGCATTTCGGCCGCTACTCCGTCTCAGAAGCAAAAGCCCTTGCCACCGATGCAAAACATTCGCGCGTCCAGAAGATGCTCGATCGCATCATGGCGGCAGTGGGGAAGCGGGGGAGTATCAGCAACGACGAGACCGAACAGCTCTTGCATGTATCAGATAGGACGGCATCAAAATACCTCACGCGCCTGTTCAAAAACGGTCTCCTCACACGCTTCGGCAGCAATCGCCACATCCGGTACGAGAAGAAATAAAAAAGCGAACCCCGCGCCAAGTAGTAGCGCGGGGTAGTCGTCAGTAGGGAAGGAGATCACCATCGGGTGTCGCGCGCTGCGGGCGGCGCACCAGAGAAACGGTGCGGGTCTGCGGGTCGCTCTCGAGGAGTTCGACCACGCGGGCATCTGCTTCCTCGCCCTCGCCGAAACAGCGCCGGTGCATGGGTCGGACGAACGGCTGGTAGCAGATACCGGCAGATTCGGGGTCGACCGGCTGGCCGCAGAGCGTGCGTGTGACGATCTCGAAAGACTTCATGTGCGCCGTCACGAGATCGCGGCTGAGATGGACCATGTCGACGACGCCGCAGTCCGGGCCCGGGCCTTCACCCTTTGATAAGAGCAGGATCGAATCCATGCGCTCAAACATCTTGTCGAACGCATCGGCGACATCCTTCGCCGACTTGTCGCACTCGAACGCCGGCATGAGCGTGCAGTGCAAGCACTGCAGCGGCTTCGGGAGCCGGAGAGCCAGAGAATAGCGGGGCATAGTGCACCTTCCTTCCTTGTAAAAAAGCACCTGCCGGCAGTGTAGGCCGCCGCAGCATAAGCGCAAGTATTCAAGGCTGTACCATATTTCGTGCCGATATCCGCCATGGTACGCTTACCCTCCATGCGATACGGAACCATCCTCGTCTTCTTCGCGGCAATGCTCTGGGCGACCGATGCGCCCTTCCGCGTCTTCCTCACGCAAGGTCTCTCGTCCAATTTCATCGTCCTGGGTGAGCACTTCATCGACCTCCTCTTCGTCCTGCCGATACTCGCGCTCTCGTGGCGCTCTCTCAAGACCCTCAGTATCAAGCAATGGGGTGCCGTCGCGTTCATCGCCATCTGTGGCTCGGCGCTCGGCTCGGTCGCGTTCACCCAGGCATTCCACTATGTAAACCCCTCCGTCGCGCTCCTTTTGCAAAAGCTGCAGCCGCTTATAGCTATCTCGCTCGCGGCCGTGTTTCTCAAAGAAAAGCTTTCGCCCAAGTTCTGGCTCTTCGCCGCCTTGGCACTCCTCGGCGCGTACCTCATCTCGTTCCCGAATCTCGTCCCGCAGGTCTATCCGGGCGAACAGTTCAATCCCAATACCGTAGGCGTCGCACTCGCGCTCGTCGCGGCGCTCTTCTGGGGCACCTCGACGGTGCTCGGACGTTACATGCTCGGCAGTATCGATTTCAAGCTCATGACGGCGCTGCGCTTCTCGGTCGCGTTCGCATTCTTGCTCGCTCTCAATACCGTGCAGGGGAGTTTCCCCGCGGCCGGGCAGTTCACCGGCACAGATGCGCTCTTCATCGGTATCATCGCGATCGTGAGCGGAGTCGTCTCGCTCTTCATCTACTATCGCGGCCTCTCCACCACACCCGCATCCGTCGCCACCCTGGCCGAGCTCGGCTATCCGCTCGCGGCAGTATTCGTAAACTGGCTCTTCATCCCCGGCTCCGCCCTCGTCCCTATGCAGCTTATCGGCACCGCTATCCTCTTGGGCGCCGTGTGGATGCTCGGCAAAGACGCGACTCGGCTTGATTCCTAGCGCAGCCGGTGGTACCTTCGCATCTGCGGAATAGGTGTAGGCGATGATTCGCCGAACAACGAGGCACCGCACGCGCCTACAATGGCCCTCGGGCCAAGAGACCTATTCGGACAAAAGGCTGTCTCTTGCAGACAGCCTTTTCCTTTTCTTGACCACCACCGCTGATTCGAGTAGGGTCGAAAGAGACTCGGATCAGGGAGATTACACATGCAGATCGGGTGTTGGGGCCGTTGCGACGGGGCGCATCTCGAAGCGCTTCAGGGACGGCTTTTTGAGCTGGTGCGACGCGTCGTCGTCCAGAACTTCGAGCACGAAGACCCTGCGGCATTCGTCGCGAGCGCGTTCGTAGGGCCGCCTTTCGTCGAAGATTCGCTCTACGTGTTCCGTTCCAAGATGTGGCCGCATAACATCATGATGATCGCGGCAGTGCCGGATCTTTCGGCGGGCGTCCAATACACGCTCATCATGCCGGACCGCTTCGACACGCGCGTCATATTCCCGACAGTCCGTGACCAGATGATGAGATTGTGGTAGACGTCGCCACGATCACAGCAACAAAAGCCCCCTCCCGGTCATCCGGAAGGGGGTTTCTTCGTGTCGTCGTACACGGGGAAGATGTGGATGCTGCCGCAAGTACGGCACTCATACGTCCACATGCTCGCGTATCGGTTTGCCGCCGCAGCCTTCTGCGCCGCTTCCCGAGCTTTTTCGCCCAGTCGAACCGATTCCGAGAGCGCTTTCATGCAGGTAGGGCAGAGCGGCCAGTCGAGCTGTTCGCTCGCGGCAGCTTCGCACGTCGTGCATTCGCGGTGGACCCACCACATGTTCCCAGCAGCGACCTTCCGCTGCGAGTGTATCCGCCACGTATGGCGGCATGCGCCTTGTATGGCGATGATACGTCGGTCGATCTTCTGGATGGCGGCGTGCAAGCACGCCCGGAACCATCGCAATTTCTGGATGCGCACGGTGTTCCTCCTGTGCCTGCTGTCCTGTCGGCACCATATAGGAAAGCAGGGGAGATGGGAAGTCGGAGGCCTCGGTTGACTTCCCAGACCCTATCGTCTATAGTACGCGGGCCTCACAGGAGGCTCGTTTTCTTAGCAAGTCCTCAGGTGTTCATCAGGGGAAACTGCGAGAATCCGGGTCACGGAGCGGGAAGACCATAACCAAGAGCCGAAAGGCCGGGTGCAGGTTCCCCAAACTCTCCTCAGGGCCTGGTCCCACGTATCTCGTCTGATACTTGATACCTGTCACTTGATACTTTTTGTATCGCAAAACCTTATGGCAAAAAAGTCACTCATCGCAAAAGCGAAGCGTACGCCGAAGTTCAGCTCGCGCATCGTCCGTCGCTGTTTCAAGTGCGGTCGTCCGCGCGGGTACATGCGCGATTTCAATCTCTGCCGCATCTGCTTCCGCGAGGAAGCGCTTGAGGGCAATATCCCGGGCGTTAAGAAGTCTTCTTGGTAATCCTATGGTCAACGATCCTATCGGCGATTTCATAATCCGTCTCACCAACGCGGGCGCGGTCAAGAAGACCTCCGTCGCGGTGCCGTATTCCGGTCTCAAGGCAGCTGTTGCCGAGAAGCTCGTGTCTGCTGGCTACATCGCCGGTGCCGAGAAGAAGGGCAAGAAGGTCAAGAAGACCCTCGACATCGCGCTCAAGTACACCGCAGAGGGCACCCCGCGCATCTCGGGCGTCAAGCGCGTCTCGAAGCCGGGTCGCCGCGTCTACAAGGGCGTCCTCGAGATCAATCCTGTTCGCTACGGCCACGGCTCTCTCATACTTTCCACCCCGAAGGGTATCCTCACCGACAAGGAAGCCAAGGCGGCCAAGGTCGGCGGCGAAGCTCTCTTCGAAATCTGGTAATACGCATATGTCACGACTTGGAAAAAGAGGAATAGCGATCCCTGCAGGCACCGACGTCTCCGTCTCGGCCTCTGAGATCACCGTCAAGGGCAAGGGTGGCACGCTCAAGCGCCCGCTCCACACCGCCGTCACCGTCAAGGTCGAAGGCTCGGAGGTCCAGGTCGCACCGGCTGGCAACTCCCGCCTCGCCAAGGCGCTCTGGGGCACCTACGCAGCACACGTCCGCAACATGATCTCCGGCGTCAACACGCCGTTCATCAAGAAGCTCCAGATCGAGGGTATCGGCTACAAGGCCGAGCTCCAGGGGAAGAACATCAAGATGGCTCTCGGTTTCTCGCACCCGGTCATCGTCGCCATCCCGGAAGGCCTTACGGTCGTCGTCGAGAAGAACATCATCTCGATCTCGGGCGCCGACAAGGAAGCCGTCGGTCAGTTCTCAGCATCGGTCCGCGCGCTCAAGAAGCCGGAGCCGTACAAGGGCAAGGGCATCCGTTATGAGGGCGAGCGCATCCGCGAGAAGCAGGGCAAGAAGGCCGCGGGCGCAGGAGCATAAACCACTATGAAAAAACTCACCGCAACAGAACAGAGACAGCGCCGCCACCGCCGCGTTCGCGCGAAGGTCGCCGGCACCGCAGAGCGCCCACGCCTTTCGGTCTTCAAGTCCAACACCCGCCTCGTCGCGCAGATCATCGACGACGAACGCGGCGTCACTCTCGCTGCCGTCTCCTCGTCTTCCGAGAAGGCCAAGACTCCGCGCGAGCGCGCAGAGGCAGCCGCAAAGACACTCGCCAAGGCAGCAGGGGAGAAGGGCGTCAAGAAAGTCGTCTTCGACCGTGGTGGCTTCCAGTACATCGGTACCATCAAGGCCTTTGCCGACGCAGCCCGCGAAGCAGGACTCGAATTCTAACTATCATCTAATCTCATCCTATGGCCGACGCACCACAGACTCCAAACGCAAACGCTCCTCAGGCATCTGAGCGCCGTCCGTTCACGCCGCGAGGCCGTGGAGGTCCTGGCGGTGGTCCGCGAGGCAATCGTGGTCCGCGCCGCGGCGATGATCGCGAGCGCTCTGAGTTCGCTCAGAAGATGATCGGTATCCGCCGCGTCGCTCGTGTCATGGCCGGTGGTCGCCGTTTCAATTTCTCCGCCGCTATCGTCTTGGGCGACAAGAAGGGTCGCGTCGGTGTCGGCATCGGCAAGGCGATGGACACCCAGCTCGCTATCGAGAAGGCCACCCGCGCCGCCAAGAAGGCGATGATCACCGTCAATCTCACCAAGACCCGCTCCATCCCGTTCAACGTCGGCTCCAAGTACGCATCGTCGGTCGTGGAGATCCGCCCGTCGCCGGGCCGCGGTCTCGTCGCTGGTTCCTCGGTCCGTACCGTCCTCGAGCTCGCAGGCGTCACCGACGTCACCGCCAAGATCATGTCCCGCAGCAAGAACCCGTTCAACAACGCCCGCGTCGCCATCGAGGCACTCCGCAAGGTAGCAGCTAAGTAAATCCTATGTCCGCAGCACTCCACACTCTCAAGCGAATGACCAAGCGCGCATACCGTCGCGTCGGCCGCGGCCAGTCCTCGACCCGTGGCAAGACTTCAGGCCGCGGCGGCAAGGGCCAGACGGCTCGCGCCGGCAACAAGCGCCGCCCAGAGCTCCGCGATATCATCAAGAAGCTCCCGAAGCTCCGCGGCTATGGCAAGAATCGCGCCCGCTCGGTCAACGCCGAGATGAAGAAGGCGCTTCCGGTCCCGCTCGAGGCACTCGAGGCAGTCTTTTCTGCTGGCGCCGAAGTCACCCCGAAGACGCTCGTCGAGGCAGGTGTCGTCAAGGCACGCGGTGACAAGTCTCCGCTCATCAAGATCCTCGGCGCGGGTTCGATCACCAAGAAGCTTTCGATCAAGGGCTGCACCGTCTCGGCATCTGCCAAGGCAGCGATCGAGAAGGC
>CAYOHS010000008.1:0-1869 GCA_964403865.1 uncultured Candidatus Saccharibacteria bacterium | reverse complement strand
CAGCTCGTCTACGGCGTGCTCTACTTCTTCCTCGTCGTCATCTTCACGTACTTCTACACGGCCATCACCTTCGAGCCGCACCAGATCGCGAAGAATCTGCAGAAGAACGGCGCGTTCGTCCCGGGTGTCCGCCCTGGCACGCAGACCACCGAGTATTTGGGCAACATCATCACGCGCATCACGCTCGTCGGCGCCTTGTTCCTCGGCGCTTTGGCTGTCCTTCCGCTCGTCTTGCGCGCTGCGACCGGCATCACTGCAGTCTCTGTCGGCGGTACCGCGCTCCTCATCGTCGTCACCGTCGTCCTCGATCTCGTCAAGAAGATCGACGCCCAGACCTCCATCCGCGAGTACTAACCGGCCGTTCCAGACCGATTCCGAAAAGCCCCGCTCTTGCGGGGCCTTTTCCATAGGCGCAAACCTCTCGCCCATGATAGGATGTCGCCCATGAAGGATGTCATCGTCATCGCGGGCCCGGCCGGAAGTGGCAAGGACACGCTCGCGAAGGCCTTGGTCGCTAAGTACCCCAAGATGACCATCATGGTAACGGCGACCACCCGTGCCATGCGTCCCTACGAGATGGACGGGGTCAACTACCATTTCCTCACGAAGGAGAAGTTTCTGTGGGAGATAGCCGCCGGTAATATCCTTGAGCACTATCATCGTGCCGAGACAGACACGTACTATGGCACGTACAAGCCAGACATCGACGCACGCCTCGCGAGCGGGAAGATTGTCATCGCGGTCATCCAGATAGTCGGTGCAAAGTACCTGAAAGAGCACTACGACGCCACGACATTCTTCATCATGCCGCCCGATCCGGAGACGCTTGAGCGTCGGATACGCTCCCGCGCGCCGATGAGCGACATTGAGTGGAACGAACGCCTTGCATTCACCAAACGAGAGGTAGAAGAAGAGTCTCCCTGGTACGATTACCGCATACGGAACGACGACAACCAGGTCGCGGAAAGCGTGGCTTCAGTCGTGGAAATTTTGAAAAAAGAGGGCTATACTCTCGAGTGATGCAACCAATCACAGTCCTGTTTTTCGGGTCCCAGGGGGCCGGCAAAGGCACCCAGGTGAAGATGCTCATGGACCATCTCCGGGCCAAGTCCGACCGTGGCATTATCCATATCGATATGGGCGTCGAGCTGCGTGCGCTGCGTGACACAGGTTCGTATGCCGGTAAGCTCACGGGTGAGGTCATAGATCAGGGCCACCGTATGCCCGACTTTATGCCCGTCTACCTCCAGACCAAAAAGATGGTTGAGAACATGAAAGGGGACGAGCACATCATCGCCGACGGTCTCGCCCGTGGGGCAGATCAGACGCGCGCCTTCGATGACGCCATGCGCTTCTTCGGCCGAGACGATTTCCAAGTTGTTTCTATAGAGCTTTCCGAGGAATCAGTGGTCAAGCGACTCCTTGCGCGCGGCCGTAACGACGATACGGAAGAGGGTATCAAGAACCGCCTTGGCTGGTACAAGACTGATGTACTTCCTCAGCTCGACCTTCTTAAGAGTCGTGGTCGTCCCATCCATGTCATCGACGGCGAGCCAGATGTCGATACGATCCACAAGAACATCCTTGCGGCACTCGGTGTTGCGTGAGCAGTCCAGCTTGTGCAAGTTTAACTTGCACAAGCAAAAAATATTTCATAATCACCGTCAAGTATGATTGCAAAGACTCCTGAAGACATCGCGACGATACGAGAGAGCGGCCGACGCCTCGGTCACCATCTCGCACGTCTTTCTAAGATGGTCGTCGTCGGCGAGACACCGCGCGGCATCGATGCCGCCGCAGCCAAGATGATCGAGGACGACGGCGACGAAGCGCCGTTCAGGGGCTATCCGTCCGGTCGCCAGGGTGAGA
>CAYOHS010000007.1:17281-26430 GCA_964403865.1 uncultured Candidatus Saccharibacteria bacterium | reverse complement strand
AGTATACGGCCTCGCTCGGGCGTAGCAATCCCCTGCTGGGATAAGGGGCCTCGCGCATTGAATGCGTATCTATATCAGTGGAGGGTGGGGGGCTTTTTCTCCTCGGGCGCATCTCCTGGCAGGGGGTCGTCTTCGCCGAGATCAGATATGTCGGGCCAATGCTCAATTCCTTCTGGGAATTTTCGTTTGTCTTTTTCCGGCAGTTCAGCTGGTACTTCCTGGAGCCCTGGCATCTCGTATCCGGGGTCGATCTTCCGTCGCTCATCCTTGCTGCCCTCGGCACCCCCAAAGTTTTCCATGTGCATACCCGGATGGTATCACTCTTCTGCTTCTTCGTCCGCAAGTGATTCCCATGGGCAGCCCGCTATCATCAGATGTGTGAAACCGTCTCTGGCAGGGCGTTTCAGTCCCTCACAAACCGAATAACTGTCGCGTGGACTCCCGGCTCACGACGTCTGAGGGGTGTGCGATGAGACCGCACCTCACGAATCATCCGGACGGATGAAAAAGTTTTTCGAGAGCCTGCTCTTGAGCTTCTGTGCCCGTGTCTTGTTCCGTGAAACTCGCAATCGAAACCGAGCGCGGATCTCTTGTACGGCGTTAAGGGCACGTACTGCCTCGGGCGTCAGAGATGTGTATCGCGTATAGATATCTTCTATGTGCGCCGAGACCCTGGGTTCGAAGCGGGTCTCAAAGATGAAATCACCGACAACGACGAGATACAGATGTTCATCATCGAAACACTTCCCCATATGATACTGTTTTGCGTCGATATCGAAGTCGCGTCTGATGACTTCGTCGAGCTGTGTGGTTCCTGCGACCGTCATGAGAAACTGCTTGCCGCTCGTCACGACCTCCTTGATCAACGCGCGCTCAGTTTCGCGTCTACCGATATAGAACCAATAATGGGGATCGTATGTGAAGACAGCGGCATTCTTCGGCAATGCACGGACAACGATGTTCTGGATGTGGCCCCAAAAGTTATCGAGCTGTCGCAAAGACGAGAATACATACGAGATACTCTCTTTGTCCCGCAGACGCAGGACTTCATGCTCCTCCCGCTGCTCATAGGTGCGTCCCATCTTAGCGATCAGATCACGCATCTTGTGTATCCAGGTAGTATTTAAAGACACCTGCTTCTTCGCGATCACGATGGTGTCGTTTGCCTTCAGTCGACGGAGCGCCGCATAGAATCCCTGCTTACTCACGAGGTGAGACTCGCATACTTCGCGGAAGAGCGCTGTCGTCCTTGATGGGCCCGTCATCAGGGCCTCGAGGATAAGTTCATCAATCTTGTGAGGTGAAATGAGACTCATAAAGTAATATAAAAGTGTACTTTTATACCAAAATAAAGCATTTTTTGGCACTAGTTGCAAATATATGAGATTCTTGCGTAGGAAATAGAAACTCAGGTGTTGGAGATAAACAATGCAGAAGTATATTAAGCTCCTTGTCCGGGCGCTTAACACTGGCATGGGAATGACCGCATTCTTCGGTCTGTTTCTGGCGATGCCCATTGTTCTCGGGTTGGCAATGAGCAGGTGTAATACCTTTCAGATCACCTACGATGTGGGTGGGATACCGATGTATGAATCGGTTCCGGCAGAGCGATTCGGCGAAGACGCTGTTGCAGGTGCACGTGAATTCGCTGAGTTGCAAAATGTCTCTCCGCCCTATCGCGGGCACCGCCCGCAGAAGGTGGCGCAAGTCGACTACTGCCCTCTGATCAAGCTGGGTCTTGCCTGCGAGACAATCTGGCCGAGGCGGTGAATAAGATCCCGGGTACCATGTGTGCCCGGGATTTCCTTTTTACATCTCGCGCGCTCGATACTGCAATGCTTCCAACATGTGTGCAGGCTCGATAGAGCTGCTTTCGGCGAGGTCGGCGATGGTGCGAGCGACCTTGATCGTGCGGTGAAACCCGCGGGGCGAGAGTTTCAAAGTGCGAGCGGCAGCAATGAGGGCGCTCTCGGCCTCATCACTCAGGAGCGCGAGCGTCTCTATCTCCTTGGCGCCCATGTCGGCATTGGTCGAGAGTTCCTTTGCCTTAGCGAATCGCTGAGCCTGCGTCGTGCGGGCGCGGGATATGCGCTCGCGGGCGGCCGGGCTCTGCCTGTCCTTGATCGCCTGTTTCTTGGCCAGGGTCTCGGGTGCGATCTCCCCTACGTGTACCCAGATATCGATGCGATCGGCGACGGGGCCGGATATCTTGCGGCGGTAGCGCTCGATAGCGACAGGGCTGCAGTGGCAATCGCGGGTGCCGTATTTGCCACACGGGCACGGATTGAGCGCTGCGATGAGGATGAAATTTGCAGGGAAGGTCGCGCTGCCACGCGCACGCGCTACCGAGACTTGTGCGTCTTCGAGCGGCTCACGCAATGCATTGATGACATCGCGCGTGAACTCGGGAAATTCGTCCATGAATAAGACGCCACGATGCGCGAGCGTCACTTCCCCGGGGCGAGGGATGGTGCCACCACCGATGAGCGATGGATAGCTGGCGGTGTGATGTGGTGCGCGAAATGGCGGCGTACGCACTGCGCCGCGTTCCAAGAGCCCCGCGAGTGAGTGGATAGTCGTCACCTCGATCACCTCGTGTTCGCTCAGGTGCGGCAAAAGCGCAGCCGCGGTGCGTGCGAGCATGGTCTTGCCGGTACCGGGCGGGCCATAGAGCGCGATGTTGTGTCCGCCGGCTATGGCGATCTCGAGCCCACGCTTCGCGCTTTCCTGTCCGCGGATCTCAGAAAGATCAGGGCCCTCATGTGTCCCTTCCGTGTAGTATGCGGTCCCGACATGCGGCGTGATGCGCCCCGCTTCGCCCCCGTTCAGATGCTCGATGAGCGAGCTGAGCGTCTGGACGGGATAGATCGTGATGTCGGACACGAGACTCGCTTCATCGGCATTCTCCGCAGGTATAAATAGTTCGCGCAAGCCCTCATCGCGTGCGCGCAGCGCGAGCGAGAGTGCGCCACGGATAGGACGGACGGTGCCGTCGAGCGCGAGCTCGCCGGCAAAAAGCTTTCCGCTCGGATCGAAGACGAGCTCATCTGCGGCGAGCAGATATGAGAGCGCAACGGGAAGGTCGAACGCGGAACCCTCTTTCTTGAGCTCCGCCGGCGCGAGCGAGATGACGATCTTCTTGTTGGTCGACTTAGGTGACGTGAGGCCGCTATTCTTGATGGCAGAGGCGACACGATCGCGCGCTTCTTCGACCGCCTTATCGGGAAGCCCGACGATCGAGAACGCATGCAATCCGCGTGAGAGATCGGCTTCGATCGAGACGAGGTGCGCATGCGGAAGCGCAGGCTGTCCGCCGAAAACCCGTGCGAAGTTCATCCCGGAAGCTTACAGCGTACAGCCGACAGTTTACAATCAGCGGAGTGGAAAACCCGGTGCGTACGCGCTAGTGTGCGTGCAATATGCAGGTGCGTGCAGCAGGATTTGCTTCGAGCCTGGCGACGTCTATCTCGTCGCCGCACTCCTCGCAGGTGCCGTAGGTGCCCGCAGCGAGACGCTTCATGGCGTCCACGATATCCTTGCGTCGAGATTCGAGTTCGGACACGAGCGGCACATTGGTGACGAGCTCCTCGATGTTGTCGGCCACATCTTCGGGCGCAGCCTCTTCGCCTTCTGAACCGGACGAGCCCTCCCAGTCTTCCTCACCCTCGCTGTCGACGTGCTTACCGTACGTGGCGAGCTCTTCCTCGAGCGCGGCGCGTTCTGCGCGCAGTGCCGTCTCAAGATCTACCAATGTGTCTTCGGGGATGTGATTCATGGCGCCATGATAGCGCGAACTGCACAGTGTGCAAACCTGCGCGGGCTAGATACGTCGCTGTGCGCGCAGGCGATTCAGTACTTCGGCGAAGGTGTACGGGCTTTCTGCGATGATGAGGATGTTCGGCGACGGGAATGAGTAGTAGAGCTCGATGGTACCGGTGTCGTCTGAGAGCGTGCGGGTGTCGTAATTCCGGATGACCGCGTCTTGGAACGTGCGCTCGACCGGGATATTGTCGCTCCCGATCTTATACAGCGAGACGGGCGTGAATATCGGCGAGAGGTCGCCGTTGAGCATGTGTTCCCACGCGAGCATGCCCGCAAAGGCGTGTTCGTACGATACGACCGGTATCACGAAGACCGGCGCATTCTTGTCGGCACTGTGCATGCCGAAGAAGAAATCCGAGCCGAGGGAACGCATGAGCTCCTCGGGCGCGCTCAGTCCGAGTGCCGAAAAGAACTCCTGGGTCGTCGCAGGCCGTGATGCAGCGGAGCCGCCTGTCGTCGTCGAGAGCGTGGGGATGATACGGGTGATCGAGCCGAGCGAACCGGGCTGGCCGGCTCGCAGCTGCGCGATCTGCTGCTTGAGGCTCGCAGAGCTTGCCGCGTCGATAGGGAGGAGCAGATTCTGTTCGGCGAAGATGAGCGATGATGTCTGCGCTTGTGCAGGTGCTGCGGCTTGCTGCTGCATCACGAGAAGCACGCCGACGATCGCTGCCAACCCGAGTGCGACGAACAGCGCTGCTGCGAAGAGTACCGCCTTGGTGCGCGAGCTGCGCTGGCTCTGTCCCGCACTCTCGGGACCCGCTTGCTCATCCTTGATGCGGCGATCTTCTTCGAGCGTTGCGGCGCGCACGAGCGACATCTTCGAGTCTCGGACGACATGCTGGATATCGTCGCGCAGGGTATGCACCGGCACCACGATAGGGCGCTCGGGTTCGCTGGTCGCTTGAGCCGGTTTCTCGAGATGTTGTTCGATCGGGGCGACGGGTATCTGCTTCTTCGGCTCGGATTCGGCTGCTCTGCGCTCGGGAAGCTTCACCGCGCCGAGTATCTTCTGGATGTCCGCCTGCATCGCATCGGCCCGGGCAGAATCCGACAAACCCTGTGCAGGAACAGGAACACCCGCGCCCGAAGATGTGGGTGCGGGTGTTGCTGGCGCGGGCGAGGTGCCCGGCGTCGGAGTGCTAGATCCGGCGGTGCCGGTCTTGATGTCGTTCGTCGCGTCGTCCACCATGGTCACCACGGCCGCCGCCCTGACCCTCGGGTACGCCTTTGGTGCGTGCCCACTCAGGATCGGCTGCCTTGATAGAGAGATTATACCTCCCTTTCTCGTCGATTTCTTTCAAGACTACCGGGACGATATCCCCTATCTGGACCGCGTCGGTGATCTTGTCGATACGATACGGTGCGACCTCGGAGACGTGCACGAGCCCGTCGGTGCTGGGTCCGATCTTCACGAATGCACCGAAGTCCATGAGGCGTACGACTTCACCGTCGAAACGCTCACCTACTTCATACTCGCGGGTCATGTCGTGGATCTCCTTGTATGCGGCTTCGGCGGCGCCGTTCTTGCCGGTGATGAACACTGAGCCATCATCTTCGATAGTGATGTCGTCGGCCTTCGTGCGCTCTCGGATACCGTTGATCGTCTTGCCTCCAGGGCCGATGACGAGGCCGATCTGGTCGACCTTGACCTTCAGCGAGAGGATCTTCGGTGCCCTAGGACTGATATCAGTCCGGGGCGCAGCGATCTCCTTGGTGATGACTTCGAGGATCTCCATGCGTGCCTTCTTGGCTTGCTGGAACGCCTCGGCCAATACCTTGAGCGGGACTCCTTCGACTTTCACGTCCATCTGCACGGCAGTAACACCGTCTTTGGTGCCAGCGACCTTGAAGTCCATATCACCGTGATGATCTTCCGGACCCTGGATGTCGGTGAGCACCTTGTAGGCGCCTTTCTTCGCGTCGGACATCATACCCATCGCGATACCGGCGACCGGCTTCGTGATCGGGACGCCTGCATCCATGAGCGCCAAGGTTCCGGCACAGACCGTCGCCTGCGAGGTCGAGCCATTAGAGGCGAGACACTCAGAGACGATGCGGATGGTGTAGGGGAAGACCTCCTTGCTCGGGAGCACTGCACGCAATGCCTTCTCGGCGAGCGCACCATGGCCGATCATGCGACGGTTCATGCCACCGACGCGTCCGGTCTCTCCGACAGAGAACGGCGGGAAATTGTAGTGGAGCATGAAGCGCTTCTTCGCGTCTTGATACTCGATGGTGTCGATGAGTTGCGCGTCGCCAGGACCACCCAATGTGAGTGCGGCCAAGACGTGCGTCTCACCGCGGAAGAAGATACCGGTGCCGTGGATGACCGGCGAGACACCGCCGGCTTGCGCGAAGAGCGGACGGATCTGGTCGAACTTGCGTCCGTCGACACGCTTGCCCTCGTCGATCGCGAGCTCGTGCACGTGTTCGTCTACCTTGTGCTCGTAGAGTCCGTCGATCGCTTGCGGCTTCATCTCGGGGAACTTCTCTGTCGCGGCCTTGCTCCACTGAGCTTTGAGCGCACCGAAGTCCTTCTTGCCGATGGTACCGCCGAGCGCTTTGAGCGCGGGCACCATGACCTCGCCCCAGAGCGCTTCGAGCTCGGCAGCATCTGCGTGTGCCGGGATGACGAATTTCTCCTTCGCGCGCTCGGCGACGATCGTCTGCTGCCATTTCTGGAGCTTCTCGATCTCCTCGTTGGCCTTCTCGAATGCTGACGCGAGGACTTCCTCGCTCACTTCGCGGGCGCCGACTTCGATCATGTTGATCATGCCGTCCTTGCCACAGGCCAAGAGATCCATTTCTGCCTTCGGAGAGCCGTCTTCGTCACGCTCTTTGTAGGTAGGATTGGTGATGAAGGTGCTGCTGCCCTCCTGAGTGCCGATACGGACCGCAGAGACCGGACCATTCCACGGGATGTTTGACGTCGCGAGCGCGAGGGATGCCGCGTTGACCGCGAGCACATCCGGATCATAGTCCTCGAGCGAGAGCACGGTGATGATCACCTGGACGTCGCGCTTGAGCCCTTTGGGGAAGAGCGGACGTATGGTGCGATCGACGATGCGGCCCGAGAGCACCGCCTCGTCGGAAGGACGTCCTTCGCGGCGCATGAAGCGCGAGCCCAAGATGGCGCCCGCTGCGTAGAACTTCTCCTCGTACTCGACGGAGAGGGGGAAATAATCGAGATTCGACTCCTTGCTGCCCATGACAGCAGTCGCCAAGACGGCGCTGTTGCCATAGCGCAGGAGCACGGAACCATTTGCCTGATCGGCCCAGTCGTTGAACTCGGCGATCATCTGCTTGCCGCCGATCTCGATGGCGTATTCTTTCTTCTGCATGATCTTTTTGCTAGTAGCCTCCGGATTTTAGTTCTCAAGCCGAAGCTTGAGAGCTACCTATCCGAAGGCAGCTCATAATAGATGCACACTATCACGAAAACTCCGGGCCGTATAACTCCGGCGGCATGCTACTCTTGACCCATGACACCCTCACAGAAGAAGCTGGTCGTGCGGTTTTATCTGGCGTTCACGGTCGTGTCCGCCTTGGTCCTTTTGGTCCTCATCGGCGCCGAGGCGTATATACGTTGGGCGCTCAATCAGAACTTCACATTGCTCGGTTCCCCGAGCCTGATCGGGGTCTGCGGGCTCGTCTTGGGAGAATTGTGGGGCGCGGTATATCTCCTGACCCACGAGAAATAGCCTACTCGGTCCCCAGGAGTTCGTCGCGGTCCTTTTCGCTGCTGGCAGTGTGGTTTGGGCGCGTATTTCCTCGACGGATAGGGCGGTAGTTGAGGAGGTAGCGGCGCGGATCCATATCGAGATCGAGGAAGTCATCGGTAGCCTCCTTGAGCTTTTGGGATGTGGAGCGGCCGAATGAGACGACTTCCACCTGGCAGCCCCCATGGGTCTGCAAGTACTGGACGAGCGGCACGAAATCGCCGTCGCCGGTGATGAGAATGACGGTGTCGAGTTTCTGAGACGCGACGATGGCGTCGACGGCGAGACCCACGTCCCAGTCTGCCTTCTTGGCACCGCCGGAGAAGACCTGCAGCTCCTTGAGACGCATCTCGATACCGAGCTTGGTAAGAGCCTCGAAGAAGGCCTTCTCCTCACCGCTCTCGGTGGTAACCGCATAGGCGCGGGCGCGCACGAGACGGCGACCGGCTACCGCATCTTTCAGGATGTTGCCGAAATTAGCGCGCGAATGATAGATATTTTTCGCACTATGATAGACGTTCTGGGTGTCGATGAATACGCCGACACGCTGTTCTGGATGCTTGATGATAGACATAGAAATGCAAATATATATTAAAAAAATAAAACACTGACGATAAAAAGCACAGACCCGACGTGCGCCCAGTATAGCGCATGACCGAGGGCGAGGAGAAAAGAGGTGAAGAAATTACTTCTTCAAGCCGAGCTTCTTGATGACCGCGCTGTATTGGCGACGGTTGTTCTCCTGGAGGTACTTGAGGTGCGCGCGGCGCTGTGCGACAAGACCCAAAAGACCGCGGCGGGAGTGCTTGTCCTTACGGTTTTTGTCGAGATGGGCGCTCAATTCCTCGATACGGCGGGTAAGGACAGCGACCTGCACCTCCGGAGAGCCCGTGTCGGTGTCGTGGCGCTGCGCCTTCTTGATCTCGTTGACCTTCTTTCGCTTCGTCAGCATGGCGGAATCCTAGCACATTCTCTAGAAATATGCAAGAGACCGCGCAACCAGGCTATTTTTTGGTCGCAGGAGCAGTGGCCGCAGGGGTTGTCGCTGCAGGAGTAGCGGAAGTGGTGGTGGCAGGGGCCGCACCGACCTTCACGAGCTTGATGTCGAAGATGAGGGTCGAGTTGGCCGGGATGATGACCTTGCCTGAAGCATCCTTGATGTCCTGCGTGCCGTAACCGAGAGCCGGCGGGATCGCGATGAGGCGTTCACCACCCTCCTTCATACCGTTGACGCCCACCTGGAAGCCGGCGATCAGACCCTGGCTGCCGAGCTGGAAGGTAAGCGGTTCGTTGTTGTGGGCGGCGGAACTGTCGAAGATGGTGCCGTCCTGCAGCTTACCGACGTACAATACCGACACGACGCTACCCGGGGCGGCCTGCGTGCCGGAACCGACGGTCACCTCCTGTGCCTGAACCTGGTCTCCGGTGGCTGTCGGCTGCTGGGTCCCTGGCTGTTGCGTAGCAGTTCCTGGTGCCGCAGCAGGTGCGCGATTGACTAAGACGTACGCACCGAGCGCGAGGATGATAATGACGATAATGCCTATGACGATTGTTTTTGTGCTCATAGGCGAAGTATAGTCCCTCGTCAAGGCACTGCAAGTGTGGATA
>CAYOHS010000007.1:7533-17181 GCA_964403865.1 uncultured Candidatus Saccharibacteria bacterium | reverse complement strand
TCGCGTATCCGTCCCGATACCTTGGAGTCCTTCGTCGGACAAGAGCACCTTGTCGGGCCCGGTAAGCCGCTGCGTGCCGCGATCGAGCGCAAGGAATTATTCTCGTTCGTGCTGTGGGGTCCACCCGGATGTGGCAAGACGACCCTCGCCCGCATCTATGCACGCTCCGTCGGGGCTGATTTTTTCGAGCTGTCCGCCGTCGATTCTGGAAAAGAAGATCTCCGGAAGATCCTGCCGCAGAACAAGACCGCTACCATGCGCCCACGGGTCCTCTTCCTCGACGAGATACACCGATTCAATAAGGCCCAGCAGGATTTCCTGCTCCCCTTCGTCGAGCGCGGCGATATCACGCTCGTCGGGGCCACTACTGAGAACCCGAGTTTTGAGGTCATCGCTCCCCTACTCTCGCGCTGCAGAGTCTTCGTGCTCAATGAGCTGTCCGACGCGGACATGGCAAAGATACTCACGCGGACGAAGCTCAAGATACCGAAAGATGCGCGCGAGTGGCTCATTGCGCTCGCACAGGGAGACGCGCGCCAGGCACTCACGGCGCTCGAGACTGCCGAGAAATTGTACGGTACCGTGACACTCGAGAGCCTCAAGGAAGCTGTGCAGTCGACGCATCTGCGCTACGACAAGAAAGGAGAAGAGCACTACAACACCATCAGTGCGTTCATAAAGAGCATGCGTGCGTCGCAGCCTGATGCAGCCATCTACTACCTTGCACGTATGGTCGAGGCCGGCGAGGATCCGATCTTTATAGCCCGTCGCATGGTCGTATTCGCCAGCGAAGATATCGGTCTTGCCCAACCGACGGCGCTGGTGGTCGCGAATGCTGTGTTCCGTGCCTGCGAGACTATCGGCTACCCCGAGTGCGCTATCAATCTCGCCCATGGCGTCGCGTACCTCGCGCAATCTAAGAAAGATCGCAGCGCGTATGATGCGCTGCGCGCAGCGCAGGCAGATGTCCGCGAAAGCGGCAACCTTCCGATTCCCCTGAAGGTACGGAATGCCCCGACAAAATTGATGAAAGAGCTCAAGTATGGCGAGGGGTATGAACAGTACGACAAGGAGAGTTATTTGCCGGAAAAGCTGAAGAAGAAAAAATATTTGAAGTAGTTATGCACACGCAGAGTCGCCTCCGCGTGTCCGTGCAGCTGATACCATGGCATGCATGGGATCGAGGATGACTCGTATTCTTCCAGACAAAGACGATATGTTCCCTGCGGCCGGCGTCCCCGGTCTTTTTTGTTGCCCAAGGCGTCTTGGCGCAAGGCTGTAATGCGGCTTTGCGCCAGTGCGTCGTGGTGATGCGCTGGACGGTAAGACGTTGCTCTTTCGCAAGCACAGGGGAGTGAAAGATGGACATCGTTTTCATAGTCCTGTATCTCACGCTGCAACCGCAGCCATCGAAAAGACGACCGCTGTGCTGGCACTGCGGATCGAAGGAATCTCTCACCTGGCATCACGTGTTTCCGAAGCGCCATCGTCGCTTCTGGCACAAGGATCACCATGACATCGTGGGGTGCCTGTGCCGAGACTGCCATGACGAGCTAGAGGAACGGATTTCCGCATCTGAGCGATCTGTTCCTCAGAAGAAGAAATCAGACGGATTCTACCCGCTCGTATGGGTTCAGTTCTTGAGGGCCGTCCCATGACGGCCCTCTCGCTTGCTACAATGCCCACATGTCGCAGGATCTCAAGGACCTCAAGACACAATTCCTCGAGTACCTCGAGATAGAAAAGGGTCGTGCCGTAAAGACGAGCGAGAATTACGACCGGTATCTCAGCACGTTTCTCGATCATACGAAGCTCTCCGATCCTGCGCAGATCACCGAGACGATCGTGCGCGAATTCCGCATCTGGCTCAACAGGCAGCCCGGGACCGCCGGGACGATGAAGAAGAAGACGCAGAATTATTACCTGATCGCACTACGAGCCTTTCTCAAATTCTTGCGTAAGCGCGACATCGTCTCGCTCTCCCCCGAAAAGATCGAGCTGGCCAAGGTCGGTGCACGCGATCTCGATCTCATCACCGCAGCCGAGCTCGACAGGCTCCTCAAGGCGCCGCTCGACGCTCTGGCTAAGAGCAAGGATGTCCGCGAACGTCAGATCGCTTTGCGAGACAAGGCTATCTTCGAACTCCTCTTTTCCACCGGCCTGCGTGTCTCCGAACTCTGCAATCTCAATGCCGACCTCGATCTCACGCGCGATGAATTTAGCGTGCGCGGTAAGGGCGAGAAGATCCGTGTCGTCTTCCTCTCCCCCGACGCCAAGAAAGCCATTCAGGAATACCTCGAGGCGCGCACCGACATGGATGAGGCGCTCTTCGTCGACGGCCGCCCGAAGGCCTTGCATCGCATTTCGCCGCGCGATGTCCAGCGTCACCTCAAGGCGTATGTCGCGCGCGCCGGTATCACGCATAAGGTGACGCCGCATACGTTGCGCCATGTATTTGCGACCGATCTCTTGGAAAATGGTGCCGATCTGCGCAGCGTCCAGGCGCTCTTGGGCCACGCAAATATAGCGACCACACAGGTGTACACGCACGTCACGGATAAGCACCTGCGTGATGTCCACGCGCGCTTTCACGGAAAGCGTCGCGCTTGAGAGCCGCTTCTCCACACAGCACACAGTAGACGCTCGATAAGACGGGTGTATAGTGCGAATCAGCACAGGACGACCGAACGACACGAGATGTCGCGCGGGCTGGTTGGCGGTGGATGCGGCCATGTCACTGTGTTGGTAGAAGCCTTGCCGAGGATCTTTACAATGATGTACCGGGGCGCCGATTTCCACCTGTCGGACACGCGGAACCGCGACGAAAATGTCTGGATGTCACTACAGTCCAGACATCGAGCGTAGCGGACTGCTAGCTCCCCGCCTCTGCGCAGTGCGAGCGTAAGCGGTACAATACGAGACCCGGGCGGCAATGCCACCCGGGTCTCTCTTTTTATCTATAGAGCCGGTCGAGTATGAGGATATTGAATCCATCTGTGCTCGGGCGCCAGCGCGCGGTCACCTTTCGCAGGAGTCGCGCTGCCCTTTCGACATCTTGTCGGGCGAATACTCTCCACTCGCGACTCCCCTTTTCATGTGGCGCATCGAATATCTGGCCGTTCCGCTGATGTGTATTTTGCATATATATCTCTATATCTCCGGAGCGAAAGCAGGCGCGATCTTCGAATGATGCATACGCCTTCGATGGGTGTCGAAGCCGAGCCTGCTCCTCTCCGGATGCCAAGGATACGCGCCGCGCATGAGCGGATTATGAAAGTCGGCGCCAGGGTGCCTATGCTACGATGTGCCCATGAAACTCATCTCGTGGAACGTGAACGGGATACGGGCGGTTCACAAGAAAGGGACGCTCGTGGAACTGATGAACGCAGAAAAGCCGGATATAGCCAGCTTTCAGGAGACAAAGGCGGAACAGCACCAATCGGAAGTCGACCTCCCCGACTACGAGGAGTACTGGAATTCCTCAAAGGGCAGAAAAGGCTATAGCGGGGTGGCGATCTTCAGTAAGGCGGTGCCCCTCAGCGTCAGGTTCGACTTCCCAGCCCATATCGTGAAACGATACGACCTCATGGATGGATACGGCGACCTCAATGGCGAAGGGAGGGTGATCGTCGCGGAATATAAGGATTTTTTTGTGGTCAACTGTTACACACCGAATGCGAAACCCGATCTTTCCCGCCTTGAGATGCGTCACAAGCACTGGGACCCGGCGTTCCTCGCCTACTGCAAAGAGCTCGAGAAGGAGAAGCCGGTCATCTTTTGCGGCGATCTCAATGTCGCGCACACGCCCGACGACCTCGCGAATCCCAAAGCCAATGAGGGCGAGCACGGCTTTACCAAAGAGGAGCGCGAAGGTATAGACAAGGTGCTTGCAGCTGGCTTCGTCGATACATTCCGCCTTTTCACCAAGGGCAATGGCCACTACACCTGGTGGAGCAACTTCGGCAATGCCAGAGCGCGAAATGTCGGCTGGCGCATCGACTACTTCTTCGTGAGTAGGTCGCTGGAAAAGAAGGTCAAAAAAGCTACGGTCATGCCGCATGTCATGGGCTCGGATCACTGCCCCGTCGAGCTCCAACTGAACATCTGAGTATAGGACAAGTTATCCACAGGGCATGTCCTTGACGCCCCAGCAGTGTCCGTTATACTCATCCTCAGTTGCTCCTTGAAGTCTCTCGTTGCTCCGAAACTCCACTAAGGAGACAACGGTACAAAGTTTCCTCACCAAACACCTTGTGTAACGACGTCCTCTGGCGTCGATTGGAAAAACGGATACATTTGTCCGGAAAAAACCTGAAAAGAAGGGATGAAAATCGCTTCAAAAACAGGATAAAGGGGGAACGAAGAGACAAAAACATAAAAGCCGCTCGGAAGGACCATTTCTAAACATAGAGAAGGAATGGCCCTACACGGGCGGCTTTTTGCTTTGCAAAAACTCCAGAAAACGGCGCATTTCGTTGTCGGACTGCGCACGATAACGCTCACAATACGTCTAAGTATTGCTCGCATTATCGTGCTTGCCCTCCTAGAACTGCATCCGTTTTCTGGAGTTTTGGTACACCAAGGTCACATCTCGAGATCAGCTTACATGGTGTTTCTCCTGTAGTTTTTTGATCTCAGCCTCCTCGGCTTCGTCCTTCTTGTCCTTACCGGCGGCACCGAGGTCTCGGAGATCCGCATCGGGAAGCATGAGCAGCTCCCCTGCCCTTTTTGCCATATATTCCTCTGTATTCTTGGTCGGGTCTTCCAAGACTTCTTCGAGCAACGCGTGGAGTGTCCAGCCGATGCGCGGCCCCGGCTTTTCTCCCAGTGCCATGATCCCGGCGCCGTCTATCTTGAGCATGCCGACCGATATAGGGTCGCGCATAGCCTCATCTACCATCGCCATATATTTGCGCAGACGGAATGGTTGTTCTTTGGGCCGGCCGGTCCCGATGCGGTCGCAGATGCGAAGATCGAGGAGTTCTTGGATGTGCTCAGGGCCGACGTTGGTGATGATCCGGCGGACCGCACTGAGCGTGACCTTGTCCGGATCGGAGAAGAACATGTGCCAGCGGATGAGATTGATGATGTTTTCGCTCGTCTCCTTGGGGAAACGCAGGTCGGCGAGTATCTTCTTGGCCATCTTGGCCCCGATGACCTCGTGCCCGTGGAAGGTCCAGTCCTTCTTCTCTTCGCTCCAGCGGCGTGATGCGGGCTTGCCGATATCGTGAAGCAGGGCTGCAAGGCGGACGTCGAGCGGCCACTCCTTGTCCGCCGCGTGCTGCAAGCTGCGAAGAAGGTGTTCGAAGACGTCGAACGAATGTGCCTGGTTCTGCTCTATGCCCAATGCGTCGTCGAGCTCAGGGATGATAAACGGCATGAGACCCATCTTCTGAGCCATGTAGAGCGCCTGCATGGGGCGCGGACTCATGAGTATCTTGGTCAGTTCGTCGCGGACACGTTCGCGGGAAATCTTACCGAGCTGGGACGCATTCGCGGCGATACCGGCCACCGTGGCCGCATCTATCGCAAAGTCGAGCTCAGCGGAGAAACGTATGGCGCGGAGCATGCGCAAGGCGTCCTCGGCGAACCGTTCGCTCGGCTCCCCTACCGTCGCGATGATCCTGCGCCTGATGTCTTCCTGGCCGCCGTGCTTGTCGACGAGCGTCTCCGTATGCGGGTCATAGGCGATCGCATTGACGGTGAAATCACGTCTTTCCAGATCATCCTCTAGGCGCCTGCTGAATCGAACCTCATCGGGCCGACGTGCGTCGCTGTACTTCCCTTCTATGCGGTACGGGGTCACTTCGACCACCCTGACACGTGGGTCTTCAGACTCGGTCTTGACCCCGACTGTACCGAACGTGTTCTCATAGAAGCTATCTGGGAATATCTCCTGGATCTGGTCTGGCGTCGCGTCCGTAGTGATATCCCAATCTTTTGGGGTGCGGTTTACAACAAGATCACGCACACAGCCTCCGACGAGGTAGGCTTGGTATCCGTTCGTGCGAAGGGTCTCACAGAGAGTAAGGACCTCCTTCGGGACGGCGTGCTTCATGTCGGGCATTCTAACACTTTTCGTGTATGATGGCCGCATCGCTCTCGTGGTGAAACGGATATCACGGCAGTCTTCGGAACTGCTATTCCAGGTTCGAATCCTGGCGGGAGCACATATTTGAACGCATTGCGACATGCTGAATTTCAGCTATAATCGCCTGTATTGTGGAAATCGGTCGAGGCGTGTACGGCCGCACAATGTTGTTTGAAGCGGATATGGTTTAGTGGTAGAACGCCACCTTGCCAAGGTGGAGGTCGGGGTTCGATTCCCCGTGTCCGCACAGAGAAAAACGAAAAGACCGGCCTTAGAGCCGGTCTTTTCGCAGTTGCTATGTCATCAGTGCTGCGAATCCCTCAGGAGCAATATGCTGGCCCCCTTTCCGCCTGACTGCGTGAGCGCGATAAGCCCCGCGCAAGCGATCACGGTCGCGAGGATCGGCGCCCAAGAGCCTGTGCGGCACGCCGCTGAGATGTACCAGAAGAAAAGAAGTGCAAGGAACCCGGCTACGACGAGGGCAACATTCCAGTCGCGCGACTCCTTGTCCCCCAGACCGGCCTGAGAGGCCAGCAGCCACACGAATACCGCGTAAAGGACACAGAGCACGACCCAGAGCTTCGTGGGGCCGTTTTGAGTGCCACAGGTAGTCCCGAGCGCATGCGTAGCTGTCACCAGCTGAGGCGCGCTGGTCGCCGTATTGGACGGTTTCGTGTGAGGTATAACGGACGGGGTCGGATAGCTTATGTGTGACCACGGGTACTGGGCGGTCGTAGCGGAAGGAGTCTGCGATGCTCCGGTCGTGACAGGCGTGCTCGGGGTGGGTTGGGCAGGGACCACGGCAGGTACGACCGCTTTCAGCGTCGCGACGCAGGTGATCGGCGTGTTGCCAGCATGGGCTGATACCAGCGTCACCGTTATGGGCAAGTCACTGGCGAGATTAGTGCTTGGAAGATCGGCGTGAATACGCATGCCGGTCTGCTGATCGAACCAGCGGGTCATCTGGGTAAACGGGACAGCGGTATCCCCTACCTGTGCCGCTACTGCGACATAGGAAGCATCTGAGATAGTGATATCAAAAGAGTCGAGCATGCCATCGTATATGTATGGCGTGATATCTGTCGCGCCGAGCACGGGGCATGTCTGCGCACCTTGCGGCAAGATCTGCGAAACCGCGACCGCAGTGTCTGCGTGAGCGGGGCTGACGAACATCAGCATCGCGAAAACGAACCCCGCGGCGAATGTGTAAGTCCTGAGCCCGAATGCTTTTTGCATGCCGGCAGGTTAGTACGGTTGGCAAAAAAAGTCAAGCTTTAAGCCATTTTATAGGACAAGCTGGCGGGCTTATAACAGACGTTACACGTGAAAAATGAGTGAGTTCAGTGCTCATTAGGACAACCAAAAAAATGCGCGTGGCTTAAAATATGGCAAAAATATGTGGATAACTCCGGGGATATGTGGATAAATGGACATGTGGTCTATATATGGATGCCGCAATGTCGAAAATAATCAACAAATAAGCCAATATATACAGATTAAACCCTAAAGGACCATGAAAATTGGGCGTTTTTTGCCCGTTCTTTCCAGCGAAAAGTTACTTAGTACCGTGAATTTCGATGTTTCTCGTGAAATGGCTAGTGAGTCGGCATATAATACTGGCATGAAAGAATCTGAGACACGGGCGGCGCAGCGGAAACGCGTAGGTTTGTTAGGCGAGTCCATTGCGGCTACATATTTGGCGGGAAAGGGCTTCTCGATCGTCGAGAGAAACTACAGACGGCCCTGGGGCGAGATCGATATTATTGCTGAGAAGGGAGGCGTCGTTCGCTTCGTAGAGGTAAAGACTGTGTCACGGGAAACATTGCCGGACGTTACACGTGAAAGCCCCGACTCCGGTTACAGGCCTGAAGAGATGGTTCACGAGGCAAAACTGCGCAAGGTGGCCAGGACCGCGGAACTCTATATGGCCGACAGGGGAGACACGAGAGAGTATCAGATCGATGTCGTCGGGGTGTTTCTGGTGGAACATATCCGAAAGGCCCGATGTCGCCTTTTTGAGCAGGTCTTGTGAAATCGTTTTAAAGGACATAACGGACAAGTAGGTAAGTTCCCGCTCCCGTGCTATATTTAAGCCGATTTCGGGGCGTAGTATACCGGTAGTATGTTTGCGTGGGGTCGAATGTTGGGTCGGGGAGTCGTATAGTGGTAGTACGCATGCTTTGGGAGCATGTAGTCCGAGTTCGATTCTCGGCTCCCCGACCAAATATTTGACCGGATATGCGGGGCATATCCGTGGCCCGAAGGGAAGTAGACCGAGTTCGATTCTCGGCGCCCCGACTAGAAATACGACACCTGGCACCTAGTGTGAGAGATATCTGATGAACTCATCGGCGAAATCATCGGCGTTACGGGCGAGGAATCGGAGCCGCATAGCGGGAATTTCTTGCCGGGGGAGGGTGTCCAGACCAAATCCTAATTCGCGGACCATATCTTTGTCGATGTAGTCCATCGTAAGGGCGCGGAGGTCGCGTTGTGCGGTGGTGGTGCCCTCGCTGGTGGTCGTGATGATGCCGATGAGACGGTCCCACTGATTGACGACGGGTCCGCCAGACGAGCCGCCTTGGGCCTCGATCACGCTGCCGATCGATATGAGGTCGACGGAGGAGGTAGAAAAGGTCAGAAGCTGCTGTATCGCACTGACAGATGACACAGGGTAAAGACCAGTCTGTGCAGTGGTTCCGCCGACAAATTCGGCTGGATAACCGGCCGCAAGGACGGTATCGCCGACAAAGCCGATAGCACTGCGCACATCTACCTGAAGGAAGGGGAATGTGGCGGGGAGTGGGTCGGAGCTGGTCTGGAGCTGTGTCATGAGGAGTAAGGCCCAGTCATGCTCCCCGGTACCTTGTGGTCGAGAATGAGCGATATCTTTTGCGTGCGTCTGGACCCATGCCGCTGGCATCGCGAGCACCACCGGGGTTCCTTGCGCTGTTGCTGGCGCCCCAGTCCGTACCGTACAGACCAGATTTACCTGACTACTCTCCGAGAGGAGTACGTACTGGGCGACATGAGCGTTCGTGAGGATGATTCCCCTCGGGTCTATCATGACCCCGGAGCCAGAGATGGGTGCAAGGGAGCCGCCACGAGGCGTACAAAAGATGTTCACGAGAGCGCTACGCGCGTCGGCATTGAGCGTTTCGGTCAGCAGCGGAGGGAATGTATAGGGGTTTTCGGTACGCACGGCCACAGCTGTAGTAGAGGTAGACGCCTGGGATAGTGGTCCGGGCACGGGAATCTTTTTTGCTATGGGGAGGCTCGAGGTAGCGACCGGTGAAGCTTGAGATCGGATGGGCGCTCTCGCTGCCGCTGCGGGCAGGGAAGTGGTGGCGACGGTCTGTGTGCTTGGGAGTGTGGTGGTATCTCCCCATGGGAGGAACGCTGCGATAGCGACGATGATAGCGAGCGCGACGGCTGTCGAAAGCAAAGAACGGAGTTCGCTCATGTCTGCAGGATACCTGCTGCTCATGAAGCCTTCAAGAACATCGTGCTCAGTTGAAGATGTCTCGCTGTAATATCGGTGCGGGATGGGGGAATCG
>CAYOHS010000007.1:0-7433 GCA_964403865.1 uncultured Candidatus Saccharibacteria bacterium | reverse complement strand
GTGCGGGATGGGGGAATCGAACCCCCGACCCAAGTTTGGAAAACTCGTGTTTTACCATTAAACTAATCCCGCGATAACCGCCTGAAACGGTCTCAACACTGTACACGATAGGGCGCGAGCCTCAAAACAAAACCCGCCAAAGTGGCGGGCCATGTTTTCCGAAGCAATGCGACTACTTTATCGCGTCCTTCAGCGTCTTCGACGCGCGGAACTTCGGCACCTTCATGGCGGCGATCTGTATCGTCGCTCCCGTGCGCGGGTTGCGGCCCGTGCGGCCTGCGCGGGTCTTTGCCTCGAAGATACCGAGGCCCGCGACCGACACCTCATCACCCTTCTTGAGGTGGGCGGTGATAGCGTCGATGACCGCTTCCATGGCGCGCTCCGCGTCTGCCTTGGTGCAGCCGATCGTCGATGCGATACGCTCGACGAGATCCATCTTATTTGCCATACGAATCATCAAATTACGATCGAATAATAGCTTGTCCGACCTCTCACAGCCTCATTTTGGGCCATTTATTCGGGCTGTCAACGATAAGAAAAAGTTATCCACAATCTTGCTCGATTTGCAAAATAATTGTCCAGTATTGCGGGGCGATGAGTCATGAGGTACTATCACCGGAATGAAAATCGGCGTTTCGGGAGCCAAGGGCAGTTTTTCTGAAGAAGCCGCCCGTACGTATGCCCGCAAATGGCTCAAGAACAAGAAGTTTGATATCGAATACCTCATATCTGCCGAGAACGTCCTCACGAAGCTCGAGGCAGGGGAGATAGATCTGGGTATCGTGCCTATCGAGAACAGTAATGGTGGGATAGTCATCGAAGCGGTCTATGCGATGGCCAAGCATCGCTTTGCCATCAAGAAGATATTCGAGATCGACGTCCACCACTGCCTGCTGGTAAAAAACGGCGCAACTGCAGGCTCTATCAAGACTATCGTCTCGCACGATCAGGCGCTCAAGCAGTGTCGCATGTATCTGAAGCGCCGCTGGCCGAAGGTAAAGCTCGTCGAATATGCCGATACCGCCAAGGCAGCTCAAGACCTTGCGTCAGGCAAGCTCCCGAAGACTACAGCAGTCATAGCGTCACGCAATGCAGCCGAAGCATACGGTCTCGGGATTCTCGAGGAATCCATCCAAGACCTCAAGTTCAACTACACGAGCTTCATCGCGGCAGAAGAGGCGTAGCCTTGCCTAAAGGGGCAGGCAGTGGCATAGTCTTGCCTAGTCCGCACCAAGGGGGTGCGGCCTTTCTTTGAAAGGGAAAAGTGAACATGGAAATTCTGACCGCAGCGGTGGCCCTGCCCGAGTTTGGCGCATATTTCGATGCGGCGGGCTCGGCAGTCGGCTTACTGACCGGGCACCTGCCGGCCGTCTCGGCGGCGGGGATTGCCGCCGGCGCACTCTGGGCGTTCTGGAAGAAGGAGAACCTGGATGTCTGCAAGAACATCTGGGTCGTTTTGGAGAAGGATGCCAAGGGCGTCCCGCACTTCCGGATGTACTCCGAAGCCTCGGCGCGGGTTTCGTCGCTCTTCCCGAGCGATCCGATCCTTCGCTGGAGGCTGAGGAGAGCGGCGCGCTCAGCGAAGCCGCCGACCAATGACCTCGAATACGCCGAGATCGACTACATCCCGCTCGGCGCACATGTGTCGCGGCTCCGGAGGGAGCTCGCGGCGTTCGTCTCAGGTGCTCCGCTGCAGTGGTACCGGCATGTCTGCAAGATCGTGGGCAGTGTCGAGGACCCCTACGCGGTGCTCCTCACGGAGCAGTACCCGAACGGCGCGGACATGTGCTTCCGCAACATCCTGATCCATCCGACGACCTTCGGCGAACTGGCGAAGATGGACGAGGACATGATCCTCAAGGTCGTGCTGCAGCGGGATAACCACATCGATCTGCTGCGTCGGCTCATCTTCATCGCCCAGCTGCATTCACCAGGATGTGTCGTGTGGCAGGGTAAGGCAGCGGGGCGTGCGCGTGCGGCGATGGAGCTCATGAACATCATGCTGCCCAAGGCAGCCTGAGCTTCAGGTGGAAGCCCTTACATGAACGCAGCCCGGGAACCAAGGTTCCCGGGCTGCACTCTTTTGATACCTAGTGTGTTCTATCGCGCGTACTCGATGACGCGGTTCTCGCGGATGACGTTGACTTTGATCTCTCCCGGATACTGCATCTCTTTCTCGATACGATCGGCGATGTCGCGAGCCATCTTGCGTGCCGCAAGGTCGTCGACGACATCGGGCTTCACGATGACTCGCAGCTCGCGGCCGGCAGAGATAGCGAAGCTCTTGTCGACACCGGCCTCCTTGTTGGCGATGGCTTCGAGGTCCTCAAGGCGCTTGATGTAGTTCTCGACGGAGTCGCGGCGTGCACCAGGGCGTGCGCCCGAGACCGCGTCTGCGACTTGGACGATCATGCTTTCCGGTGTCTCGTACGGGTACTCCTCGTGGTGCGCTTGCATGGCCTTGATCACGCGCTCGTCGACGCCAAACTTGGCGAGGATGCGGCGCCCGATCTCGACGTGGGTACCCGGGACCTCGTGGTCGACGGCCTTGCCGATATCGTGGAAGAGGGCACCGGCACGCGCGATCGCGGGATCCGCACCGAGCTCCTCGGCGAGCATGCCGGCCAGATGTGCGACCTCGACCGAGTGGTCGAGCACGTTCTGTCCGTAGCTCGTGCGGAAGTAGAGGCGTCCGAGCACCATGATGAGCTTCGGATCGAGATTCGGGACGCGCGCAGCGATAGCTGCCTCGGCACCCTTCTTCTTGATGATGGTATTGATCTCCTCCTCGGCCTTCTTGACCGCCTCCTCGATCTTGGCCGGCTGGATGCGACCATCGAGGATGAGGTTCTCGAGGGCGATACGAGCGATCTGGCGGCGCATCGGATCGTAGCAAGAGAGCGTGATCGTGCCCGGCGTATCGTCGACGATGACGTCGACTCCGGTGGCGCGCTCGAAGGCACGGATATTGCGGCCTTCCTTGCCGATGATCTTGCCCTTGATGTCGTCGTTGGGGATCTGGACGGTCGTCGCGAGGACGTCGCCGACGACAGAATTGCCGAGGCGGTGCACCGCGGTGACGAGGATATCGTTGGCCTTCTGCTCGAGCTTCTCGTCGCCCGCGATCTCGAGCTTGTGCATGCGGATCTCGAGGTCCTGGGCGTACTGTTTCTCGACGGAATCGATGAGCTGCTTCTTCGCCTCGTCGGCAGAGAGGCTTGCGACGGCCTCGAGCTTCTTCTGTTCCTCGGTCGCGAGCGCTTCGATGCGCTCCTTGGCGGCGCTGAGCTCGTCGGCCTTCTTGGTGAGGGTCTCTGCCTCGGCGTCGAGCTTGGTCTGGCGCTTGTCGAGCAAGTCTTCCTTGCTGATCAAGCGCTCTTCGGTCGTCTTGAGCTCGCGCTCCTTCTCCTTGAACTCGCCGGTAAGGCGCTCTTCTTTTTCCTTGGCGGAACGCTCAGCGTCTTCGGTAAGCTTCTTCGCCTTTTCCTCGGCGTCGAGCATCATCTTGCGGATCTGCAGCTCTGCTGAGCCGCGCTGTCCGAGGCTGATGAGGAAGCGCAGGTAGTAGCCGATGGCTATGCCGAACGCACCCGAAAGGGCCAGGAGCAGCAATATGAGTTTTAATGACATACGTGTGTAAACCTCTCACACGCAGCCCGGACCCGAAAAAAGCTAGTAGTGTAGCTGTCGAATAGCTTTTTGCGCGAGTCTGACGGAGCGGCGGGTGGGAAGTGACATAAATTAATAGTGTACGGGCACTATAGCATCGGGGTAGTGGTTAGTCACTAGTTGCTAGTTTCTAGCAAGACAGCACCCGGACCGGAGGTCTGGGTGCTGTCTCTCGCTAATGACTAGGAACTATCAACTAAGTACTTTATCTACGATGCCGTACTTCTGAGCCTCGTCGGCGCTCATAAAGTAGTCGCGGTCGGCGTCCTGGTTGATCTTCTCAAGCTTCTGGCCCGTGTTCTTGGCCAATATCTTGTGGAGGCGTTCACGTAGCTTGAGTATCTGACGCGCGGTGATCTCGATGTCGCTCGCCATACCCTCGGCACCGCCCGACGGCTGGTGGATCATGACCTCCGCATTGGGGAGAGCAAAGCGCTTGCCTTTCTCGCCGGCAGAAAGGAGGACGGCGCCCATCGAGGCCGCCATGCCGACGCAGACCGTCGAGACCTTCGGCTTGATGTGGTTCATCGTGTCGAGGATGGCGAGGCCGGCGGTGACGTGGCCACCGGGACTATTGATGTACATCGAGATGTCCTTGTCGGCGTCTTCGGACGCGAGGAACAAGAGCTGGGCTATCACGAGATTCGCGCTGTCGCTATCGATCGGGCCGCCCAAGAAGATGATGCGTTCTTTGAGCAGGCGGCTATAGATATCGTAGGCGCGTTCGCCGTAGGTCGATTTCTCGACGACCATCGGGACGAGCATGTTGGAACGGGGGGTGTCGTATTTCATATGGGGTTACTTTATCACAGGGGGTATGCGGGTGCTATGCACTGAATACCGCGGGGTTTTCGTTTGGGTGTATAGTTAGTCGCAATCACTATGGCGGAATTTATCCCGGCCGAAAACGCAGGTGGACATGATGTCGTAGGCTCGGATGTGTTCGGGGCGAGAAAAGATCTTCAGAAGAGGGTCATCGGGATCGCGCACGAACATAAACGTCTCGATAAGGCGCGACTCGACAGATCGCAGATGATCGCCGATGAGATCGCGCGTGTGCGGGCTCAATCGGAACGCTCACGAGGGCTGTATGTGGAAGCAATCGAAGCCCTGCGAGGAAGAGAAGGATTTCTCATACGAGACGAGATCAGAGAAGCGCAGGCTCGGACGGCAGAAGACCAATTCATGGTGTTGTATCAGAACGGCACTTTTGCTAAGACGAACACTGCCCAGTTCCTCTGTGAGTCGGAGCTTGCGGAGGCTCGGGAAGCGCGACGGGTTGCCCTTATGCAATGGCTGCAAGAGACATATAAAGGAGCGGTGATATATGAGGATTCCGGCACTCTCAAAGGAGCCTATACAGGCCAGATCTACTTACATCGCGGCTGATTACTCCTGACTCTCGAGCCAGGTGATGACGAGTTCATTGCGCATCGCGTGGGCGATGTGGGCGCGCAGGGAGCCTTCGTCGGCGTCCTTGTAGTGCTTGCGTGCGTGTTCGAGCTCTTCGGCGAGTTTCTCGGGATGCGGCTCGATCTTCTCCTGGCGAGCGATCTCGCCCAAGAGAAGGCGGACCTTGGCGCGGTTGTCGGCACCCGGGAGCCATTCCTTCTGGAGATCTTCCTTGGTCTTCTTGGAATCGGCGAGGAACTTATCGAGCGTCATACCCATGCGCTCGAGATCACCGGCGAGGCGTGCTTCCATCTCCTCGAGCTCGTACTCCTTGAGGATCGCCGGGTATTTGATGGTGGATTTCTTGACGAGCTCATCGAGCATCGTCGCGCGACGCTTCTCGGCTTCGCGAAGGTCTTTCTCGCTCTTGATGTTTGCGCGGACCGCTTCCTCGAACGCCTTTGCGTCGGCGTAGCCGAGCGAGATGGCGAACTCATCATCGATGGCAGGGAGATCGGCGTCTTTGATAGCCTTGGCTGCCTCGGCTGCTTCTTGCGGGTTCTTGCCGGATTCGATCGCATCGATGCGAGCACGTTCGCGCTTGAGGTGCGAGAGGGCCTCGGTGTGCTCGGCGTCGGTCACCGTCTGCTCAGATTTTCCTTTATTGATATCGGCGGCGATCTTCTTGTAGTCGGGGAGCTTGATCTCGGGTGCCAGTGGGGCTCGAGCGACAAATCCGACGGCCTTTCCTGCGACGGGGGTCTCGATGACGACCTGTGGCGCGGAGACGATATTGGCACCCTCCTTGGCGAGGAGCTCGGGGAGTTCGTGCTTGACGGCGCTCTCGGCTGCGTGCGAGAGCACTGCTGGCTCGCCGACGCGCTGAAGGACCATGGCCTCGGGGGCCTTGCCGGGGCGGAACCCGTCGATCTGGGCGTCCTTGGCGATGTCTTTGAGCGCTGCGGCGCGGTAGGCCTCGAGACCTTCGGGACTGATCTCGGCGCGGAGCTCGAACTCCCAGCGGTCTTCGTCGCGCTTGGTTGTAACGTTGGTAGCGTAATGGGTGTGGTCGTGCATATGTCGGGCGACTATACCACAAGGGCACTTCCATTTCACTAGCGCGGAGCACCGCGAAGTGAAATCGGTCGTATCAAAAAAACCTGGCAGAAGCGAGGTTTTCAGGAGGTGGCGGAGTCGCCGGGGATGTAGGGAGGCGGCTCTGGCTGCTGCTGATTGAGGACGTGGCCCCAGTAATAGAAGGCGCCGATGAGGATCAGGACGAGGATGATGGCGATGCCGAATATCGGGCCGAGTGCCCCTTCGGGCTTCTTGGGCTGCTGTGTCGGCATGACGGGAGGAGTGGACTGAGGAGATTGGGTCGGCGGCATAGGGGTAGTGTAGCACTCGGAAACAAAAGCCTGGTGAACGCATCAGGCCGTGGATAACTCAGTATCCGCCTCAATCACGACACGCTTCCTCGAACACGGGATTTTCTTGCTAGAAAATACCTCAGCTTCGCCCCGACGGTCTGCAGAGGTTCTCGGAAACGTGTCGTGATGCGGCGTCCGGATCTAAGTTAGCCGAGCTTCGGCTTGTACTCCTTTTCGTAGCGTTCCGCGCACTCCTGGATGATGGCGCGCGCTTCGTCGACACCATAGAAACCGATCACCTTGCAGGTGCCCGGCTTCTTGAGATCCTTGTAGTGCTCGAAATAGTGGGCCGTCTCCTTCTCCCAGTGCGGCCCGAGGTCTTCGTAGGTCTTGATATGGTCCATGCGCTTGTCGTCGGAAAGGACGGTGATGATCTTGTCGTCGCGCTCACCGCCGTCTTCGAACTTCATGACCCCGATGACACGCACCTCGGCCAGTGAGCCCGGCACGAGCGGTTCGGTGACATTGGCGATGACGAAATCGAGCATATCGTTGTCCTGGTCCCAGGTCTGAGGGATGAGGCCGTATGCCACAGGGTAGGTGAGTGAGGAGTAGCCGACGCGATCGAGCTTGAGCTGGCCCGACTCGGTGATGAACTCGTACTTGTTGATCGAATTCGTGTTGATCTCGACGAGACCGTGCGCAATGCCTTTCTCTTCGTCGGCGTATGGCGGAAGGACATGGAGGAGATTGAGCATGTACTTCGAGGGCTTTTGATCGATGTTGGCCATAGGTATGCCGCGCAGAGGCGGAGCGTTAGCTTTTAGATACTGAGCAGTGTAACGGAAGACGAGAGTGCGCGCCACTCGTGTGTACAAGAAGGAGAAGCGTAGCGGCGCCGCGATACAATACATCCATGTCGCCGCGCGTTTCAGAGGCCGCACGGATTTTTGCTGTTGCCGCTTTTCTCGTGCTCATCGCACAAGGCCCGACTTTTTCGGG
>CAYOHS010000006.1:25583-28064 GCA_964403865.1 uncultured Candidatus Saccharibacteria bacterium | reverse complement strand
GTGCGAGAATCTCACTCGCATTGCGGTTACTCGTGCCAACATTTTCACTTCCGTACGCTCCACCATGAGTCACCTCTTTGGCTTCATCGCATACAGAACGTTCTCCTACCACTGTAGCTCTCAATCCTGCACTCGATCGTGTCCGGTCAAGGACAAGATTGAGAGCTACAATCCGCATCTTCGGTAACATGCTTAAGCCCCGATCATTTGTGGCGCAAGATCTCTAAGTGAGTGAGCTGTTACGCTTTCTTTGAATGGTGGCTGCTTCTAAGCCAACATCCTCACTGTCTGAGAAATCTCACCTCCTTATTAGCACTGAGCATGTATTTAGGGACCTTAGATGGCGGTCTGGGCTGTTTCCCTTTTGGCGTATGGAGCTTCGCCCCCATCGCCTAACTGCCGTATTCTGACCTATGGCATTCGGAGTTTGATAGGTCCAGTGCTCTTTCGAGCTATCCAGACCTTCCAGTGCTCTACCTCCATAGGGAACATACGACGCCAGCCCGAAAGCTGTTTCGGAGAAAACCAGCTATTACCGAGTTCGGTAAGCTTTTCACTCCAACCCACAACTCATCCCAAGATGTTGCACAATCTATGAGTTCGGCCCTCCATCCGTATTTCTACGAACTTCAGCCTGGCCATGGGTAGCTCACCCGGCTTCGGGTCTGATACATTCGACAAACGCACTATTCATACTCGCTTTCGCTGTGACTCCGGAGGAAGACTCCTTAGTCGGGCCGAATGCATCAACTCGTTGGCTCATTCTTCAATAGGCACGCCGTCGAGGTCTAGGACCTCTTCGACTCCTTGTAGACATGCGGTTTCAGTTCTATTTCACTCCCCTCACCGGGGTTCTTTTCACCTTTCCCTCACGGTACTTGTTCACTATCGATCTGAAAAAGTATGTAGCCTTACCAGTTAGTCCTGGCGAATTCACCCGAGCTTTCCGTGTCTCGAGTTACTCAAGAACTACAACCATAGAGTCGCTTCGTTTTCGTGTACGGGACTATTACCCTCTGGGGTCGAGCTTCCCAGCTCGTTCCACTAACTAAGCGATTTGTAACTCTACGCACGCTTTCGCGTGCACGTCGTAGTCTTATAACCCCCATCCTCTCTATCGCCAAACGAGTTGCCTCGCGTAGCTATAGAGTGGTTGAGTTTGGGCTCTTCCCGTTTCGCTCGCCGCTACTAAGGGAGTCACTATTGTTCTCTTTTCCTGTTGGTACTGAGATGTTTCACTTCCCAACGTATGCTCCTTGCGACGATTAAGCGCAAGGTCATCAGGGTTTGCCTGATGGGGTTTCCCCATTCGGAGATCTCCGGGTATCACGATTGCTTGGCATCTTACCGGAGCTTATCGCAGCTAAGCCACGTCCTTCATCGCCTTTTTCAGTCTAGGCATCCACCGCACGCCCTTACTCAGAACTCCCGTCAGGAATCCTGAGAACCGCGTGTTCTTTGATACGTATTCCCATACGTATCGTGCGCCACATGTGTCTAGCATGTGACGACTTTTTTCGCTTGATGCGAAAATACATTGTTCCTGCACTGACCGGGCCAAAGACTAGAACCCGATCAATGTTTGTTGATTTTCTTGAATCACCGCTCCTTTCGAAGCAGTGATATGTGTCGCTCTTCAGTTGTCAACGAGCCAGGAAAAGACGATTCCTTCCCTGACCCATGGGTACGAAAAAAGCCGCTTACAAGCGGCCGTCGGTGCAAGCAGAATGCTGGCTACCGCCGTCGCTTGTTACCTGCGTTTTCCGAACACATAGGTAGACAGGAGTATAATCCCGAGCCTTTCGGCTGTCAAGGATGAGCATCCGCGGGCGGCTCGTGGCACCGGATAAGGCTCAAGAGAGCCGTTTATCATGCCTCGAGCGACTCGGTGCGCAGGTCTTCTGGGGCGGTTATCTGTATCCAGTGGGTCGCCGGCACTGCTCGCAACGAGATGCCTGCCGCCTTTGCTGCCCATATGACCGTCTGGGGCAGGCCGAGTTCGAGCGAACCCGGGGCCTTCGGTACTGGTTGAAAACCAAAGATGCGCGTATCGAGCACGAACAGGTTCGTACACGCTTTCCACGTCCCGCTATGCTCCCCCTCTTCGATCGAGAGGATCTCACCGGTCCTGTCGGTGATGACGGCTCCGGCACTTCGCGTCTCGTTGATATCCTGCGTAAGGAGTGCCCAGTCAGGTACGGTCATGCACGCCTGCACATCGACAGCTGAGTAGAGGTCGTCCCCCATCATCACGATAAAGCGGTCGTGGAGCATATTCTTCGCCTGCCACAACGCATCAGCGGTCCCGCCCACGATATTTTCCTGTATGGCGTACCGTATCTTCCGTCCCCCGAAAGAATCCTTGAAGTAGTCTTGGATGACTTCTCGAAGATACCCGACGATGATGATGACTTCGTCGACGTCGGGCGGGAGGATGTCCAATTTGTGCTCGATGAGATTCTTCCCCGCTATCTCGAGCAT
>CAYOHS010000006.1:20103-25483 GCA_964403865.1 uncultured Candidatus Saccharibacteria bacterium | reverse complement strand
CGAGGGTCCGAAAATGCAAAAACCCCGTCCATAGAGTGGCGGGGTTCTTGCGAAAACGAACAGCAGTCCGTAGTGTACTACATCGCTGTAGCACGCAAATATTCCAGACTGTTTACATCTCGTGACGGATCTCTTCGCGGACCTTCTCGATCGCGCGAGCAGCTGCCTCCTTGCCTCCGAGGCCGAATGCAAGTCCGAAAGCGAGTGAGAGCGAGACGACGAGTCCGGTGAAGACGGTCTGGATGAAGACCGATGCGACGCCGAGCTGGTCGAGCGCAGCGAGGACGGCGAAGATCCAGATAGCCCACTTGGCGACGGTGCCGGCGAGATTCGCCGCGTGAGCACCAGCGGCCTTAGCCGAACCGGAGACGATGCGGCGGGCAGCGTCCGCGACGATAGCGCCGAGGATGAGGATGAGCGAGGCGATGATCACCTGCGGGAGGTAGAGCAAGACGACGCGCTCGAGGAAGATGGTGACCGTGCTGAGGCCCAAGACCTCGAGGGAAGCGACGAGGAACACCAACGCGACGAACCACATGATGAGGGTCGCCAAGAGCTTACCGGCGTCGAATGAGACACCGGCGTCCTTAGCAGCCTCGTGGACACCTGCCGTCTTGAGAGCTTCGTCGATCTTGAGCACCTTCACCACTTCGATGACGATGCGGTACAAGACCGTCGCCACGACCCAACCGATAATGAAAACCACTACCGCCGCAAGGATGCGGGGCAGGTACATCGCCACGGTGTACCAGAGATCGTAGAACGAGCCCTGTACTGCGTCGGCGCTTCGCATAAGTATCATATGAATACTTGTATTATGAGCTAATAAGGGCTCGACCCCTTTGCATATATGATAGCATCGCCGCCGTACGCAGGGGCGTAAGATAGGGCTCCTTGTGGATTACCCAGCTAGAGCGAACGAGTGCGATCGAGCAGTATTCGGTGCGGAAAATCAAACGTATCGCGAAGGAGCTTGTCCTGGACGGTCATACGGTATCGGAATTCTGCCGTCGGGAAGGCAGCATAGCGGAGCTCGCGCCCGAATATCGCTTCGAGTGCACGCATCGCGGTCTCCATCCGTCGCTCGCTCATGCTATCGCCCGCGACGACGATATCAGCCGGTCGTGTCGAATCCCCCACGAACGTGCCTGATAAGACGACGACCGAAAGACGGCCAGACTTCTTGAGCGTCTCGAGCACCTCGTCGTAGCGCAGCGGCGATATCTCTCGGACGAACACGGCGAGTGAGCGTGCGTGCGGGAAGTGCGGATCGAGGAACCAGACATCATCCATGGCCTGCTTCTTGCCCCGGATCTTCTTCTCTGCGGCGACACGACTATGGCGTGCGACGCCCAGGCGCTCGAGTGCGATGAGTGCTTTTTTGGCGGGCTTTGCCGACATGCCGGTCCGCTTCCCTACTCGCTCCGGAGTGAACACTTCATGTTCATTCAAGACCAGGGTCCGCAGCACACGCGCGCGCGTCGCATCTTGCATGAAGAGGGAGAGGAAGTCAGCGGAGTTCTTTTTCATAGGTCGATTCTAGCAAGCATCGACCAGTATGCAAAAGACCGTGTCTATCTCCGCGCGACATGGCTCCGAGAACCTCTGCAGCCCGACGGGGCGAAGTGAGAAGCGAGTGTGCGCAGCTTCGCAAGGCCGCAGGCGCGACGGCGCCGAGGCGGGGTCGCGCAATCCGCCAGCAGGCGGATATGCGTGACGAGGTATTTTCTAGCAAGAAAATACCGTGTTCGAGGAACCATGTCGCGCAGATATTCATATTCAAAAGACCGACCCCTGAGGGCCGGTCTTTTGTCTCGAGGCGAGAGAATTACTTGAGCGTAACCTTCCCACCGGCCTCCTCCACCTTCTTCTTGAGGGCTTCGGCGTCTTCCTTCTTCATACCCGTCTTGAGCATCGCCGGAGCGGACTCGACGAGGGTCTTCGACTCGGCAAGGCCGAGGTTCAAGACCTCCTTCACCGCCTTGATGACGGCGATCTTCTGCTCGCCAGCTGCGGTGAGCTCGACATCGAATTCCGTCTTCTCCTCGGCGGCTGCGCCACCTGCTGCAGGGCCGGCGACGGCGACTGCCGCTGCCGAGACGCCCCACTTCTCCTCGATGGCCTTCACGAGCGTGTTGAGCTCGAGGACGGTCATCTTCTCCACTGCCTCTATGATCTGTTCGTTGGTCATATTGTATGTGATTACGTACTCTTAATTCTTCTTCTCGGCCACCTGGTTCAGCACGACAGCGAAACGCTGTATCGGGCTGTTGATGACATTGGCGAAACGGCCGCGCAATACCGGCATGGCCGGGATCGTAGCGATCTCGCTCATCGCGACGGCGTCGCGCACGATCCCCTCGAAGATACCGCCCGCGATCGCGAGCTTATCCTTGAGCTTCTGAGCGAACTCGTGGATGAGACGAGCTGGCGCCGATGCGTCACCGCCTTCTGCCGCGTTGTAGACGACCGCGATCTCCCCTTGCATCGGGAGCTCGGCATGGCCGAGCTTCTCCATAGCTTTGGTGATCAGGGTCTTCTTGGCGACGAAGTACTTCACGCCAGCCTCGCGCAGCGACTTACGCATCGCGGTCTCATCCGCGACGGTGACGCCGGTGAAGCTGACGAACACGCTAGAGGCCGCGGTCTTGAACGCGTTCTCGAGCCTGTCGATGGTCTCCTTCTTCTGCTGCTTGGTCTTTGCCATATCAGCGAATATCTAGCCTTGATAAGTGACAAGGCCTTTCCAATCTCTTGGAGAGTTCCGACCTCGGCAAGCTGGTGTTTGAAGGCTTTCGCCGCTCGCTTTCTCTGGCCTTGTGAAGGGCAGAGTACCGTATCGAGGCTACCGGCGCAAGGGCCGGAGCTAGTGCTGCTCCCCTCTCCCAAGAAGCGCTCTCAGGGCCGAGGCTTGGCTCGCGGCGGCAGTCTGCTTGGCGGTATAGGCATTCACCCCCATGGTGACACCAAAGCTCACGCCTATGAATACGAAAAAACCGAGGACGAAACGCAAGAAGGAGTCTATGGGAGACGGCTGCGGCTTCATGCCAGAAAGTATAGCATCCGTCTATCCCCGCCAGGTGGCGCTAGAGACCGGCTTCCGTCTTGAGCTGAGCGGCCAAGTCGGCGTTGCCCTGCATCTGTGCGGCGGTTATCGCGGCTTGATATTGAGCCTTTGCCTCGGCAGAGCGGCCAGCCTTCGTATACATGCGTGCCAGGAGCACGTGAAGATCGGCGGAATCAGGATGAGCTGCTATTCCCTTCTTGAGGATGTCTTCTGCGGCAGAAGTCCCGGTCTTGTAGAGATTGCCGTAGAGCGTGGCAAGCGAGACATACGGCTCGATCTGTGTGGAGTCGAGCGCGATCACCTTCTGGTACATCGTCTCGGCCTGCGGGTACTGCTTCAGGAAATTCATGTAGAGGTCCGCGAGATTGGAGAACGCGATCGTGTTGCGCGGAGCCGTCTTGGTGACGAAGAGCCACGCGGTCTCTGCGCCGCGATAGTCTCCTGCCATCTTGCGCATCGCACCGAGATCTATCCACGCACCAAGATCAAACGAATCTTTGGCGAGCTTTGCTTCGAGCGCCTGTGCTCTGGTGGTGATGGCTGCGCGGACATCCGGCGCGACATCCGCAGCAAAAGCGACGGGTGCACGAAAATCAGGCGGGGTCGGAAGCGTGATCGTATCGTCTTTTGTCACAGTAAAATTCCCATTCGCCGTAACTCCATCCTTGGTAGTCGTGGCAGTTGATATGGGAGTGGACGAGGCCGAGCCTTCTGCGGCTGGTGCGGCTACCGGTGCCGGGTAGAGCGACCATGCGATGGCACCGATGATCACGATCGCTGCTGCGACTCCGGCGACGATATGGCGTATCTGAGGTGAGTTTTCCATGGGCTGAGGATACCGCGATATAGGTGCCAACGCAAAAACCCACATGTCGCCCGATTGCATCGGGCGCACGCAGGTCCCGCCTCGCGACCCGCCGGAGGCGGGTGCCCGCTCCGGCCGTTTTTGCGTAAGTGCGCAACAGCCCGAGCGATGCTCGGGTAATGTGCACTTACGCAAAAACCCCCTCTTACGAGGGGGTTTTTGCTGTCATGTTGTCGCCATGACGTTGGCTCATCAGAGCCGTTCCAGACTAGCGAACTAGTTGGAGCGGGTCTGGATGATACCGGAGGACGGCAAGCCCGGAAGGCTGTAACCGTTCGACCAGTCGACATCAGCCGTAGCGGAAGTCGAGGTCGAGTTGCCTGCCCAGATGAACTTGCTGGCAGCCGTCAGGTTCGAGCTCGTCGCGACGTTGTACGCGCCAGCCGAACCGATTACTGCCGGATAAGCAGAGTCACCCAAGAGCGTCGTGACTACGGAGGAACCAGTCGTCACACCAGCTACAGAAGCGCGAAGCTCGAAGTAGTAGGTCTGACCAGCCGGGACCTGGACCGGGTTCGTCGGCGTGTAGGTGAATGCCGTGCCGTTGATGGCCGTGTTCACCTGAGTGCCGATGAGACCACCCGTGCCCTGACCAGAGATGGCCTGGGAGTACGAGCTGTCCGTGAATCCGTAGAGGTTGATGTTCGTCACAGATGCCGAGGTCGTAGAGACCGAGAAGGCGAACTGAGCGATACCGATCGAACCTGCGGAGTTCGCCGTCACCTTGAAGTGCATGAGGCGGTTATCCGCGACGCCCGTCGAAGGAAGGGTGTCGACAGCGAGGGTCGGGTACGACTTGAAGAGACGTACGCCGGCGACGCCAGACGTAGCACCACCGCGGACGGTAGAGCCAGACGAAGCGCCAGTTCCCTCGAAGTTGACTGCGTCAACCTTGATGAGGTTACCGATACCACCCGCAGCCGACATGCCGATACCGGCGAGATCAGCCTTGATGGTGATCGTCGTGTCGGTGTCGCGCATGAGGGCGAGCGGAGCGTTCAGCGTCGAGGTCGCCTGGGTGTTGTTACCCGTGAAGGTAGCCGTACCGAGGAGAGTACCCGTGCTGCTGTAGAGGTAGACCTGCGTCATGTCGCCAGCACCCGTGGCAGTACCGCCCGCCCCTGTGGAGGCCGAACCGTACGTGCCGAGGTCGAGGCGAAGACCGAGCTTCGTGAGATTGAAGTTCTCGTTCGTAGCGCGGAGCTTGAGGACGCCCATCGTGACGCCCGTCGTGCCTGCCGCGTTGATCGCGTAGGACGGAGACGAGGAGTCGACGGTGACTGCCACAGTCGCACCCGAAGAGACCGTCATCGTACCGGAGTTTCCAACGTTGACCGTCGGAGTAACGGTGTTGCCGGAGGTAACACCAGTAACCGTCGGAGAGTTGTTGACACCGAAGATGTACGTTGCAGACGACGTGGCCGAAGACGAGAGGTTACAGGTAAGAC
>CAYOHS010000006.1:10347-20003 GCA_964403865.1 uncultured Candidatus Saccharibacteria bacterium | reverse complement strand
GCCGAAGACGAGAGGTTACAGGTAAGACCGAGGGTCTTGACCGTGCCCTTCGCGATGCGGAGTGCGCCGCCAGTGAACGTAACATTGTTGTTCAAGTCAGCAACGGTGTTGAGCACATCGGAGCCCGTGTTGAGCGCCGTCGTGCCATCCCAGAGCTGACAGTTGTTGAGCATGCTGGCAGAGCCAGTTCCGGTGCGATACACCGGGAGGCCCGAGAGCTGGACGTCTTCACCCGACTGCGAGGCATCCAACTGGATGTTCGCGAAGAGGATGTTCTGACCACCTGCAACGATAGTCTGCGAAGCCGGATTCGACGAGGCATTGACCGCGAGCGTCGCGGCACGAACCGTCATCGTGTTCATAGTGAACAACGGCGTCGAGATGGTGATCGTGTTGCCCGTAGTCTGGCCCTGCGGAGAGGTCCAGTTCTGCGGGGTAGTGGAGAGCTGGAACGTTCCACCGTTGGCCGCAGCCGACGGGACCTTACCCTTGAGGGTGTAGGTGTGGAGGCCCGTCTTGAACGTCACCGAGCTGGTGAACGTAAGGACGTTGCCAACCGCATCGACAGGACCGGCGACGACAGAACCATTCTCATCCACGATCGAAACGAGCGTGATCTGATTGGTGGTCGTAGTAGCCTGACCGTTGATGTTGAACGTCATGCCCTGAACCGTGACCGGCTCACCGGCGAAGTTCGTCTGGAAGCCACCGAGGACGACGTTCGAGACGTTGACCGCGATGTTAGCAGAGGCGACCGAGGTCGCGTTCTGGATGGTCGTAACGGTTCCGCCCTGGACGGTGACCGTAGAACCGGCAAACCAAGGCTGAGCAGTCGTGCTCGCGCCAGTGTTGTGCGTACCCGAAGCCGGGAGCGAAACACCGAAGGAGCCCGCCTGGAGGCCGAGGCCGAAGCCGTAGACCTGACCGACGAAGTAGACATCAGACGTCTTGTCGATGTCGAATTCTACGTTGCGACCAGAGGCGTTGGTACCGACGAGGTCACCCTGGACATACACGTCGACATTGTTGCCTTTGCCGATGAGGATGCCGCCCGGGAAGACGGTCGAGTAGTAACGGCCATCAGCCGAGAGCGCAGTCGGGTACGAGGTGCCGTTGACGACAGTGACGACGTTGCCGAGGTCAGAAGCCGAGACGGAACCGTTGACGCGCCAGCGGAGGCTGTAGAACTTCACGTCCTCGTTGGTCGAGTTGTTCGTGAAGCGGACGCCGGAGAACTTGATCGCCGTGTCACCGATGTGCTTCGTGGTGGCGCTGTTCGGATCGAACGATGAAGGTCCGATCGAGATGTTGCCGAGCGAAAGCGTGGTGTTGATCGTCTGCTGAGCACCCGTGATCGGGAGCGAGCCAGCGACCGGAGCCGACGTGTTGACGCCGACGACCGAGATCGCAGCGACTTCACCCGACTGGGCGTTCGTCGACGAGATGTTACCCGCGACCGTGAAGGTCTGGGAAGCACCTGCGGCGAGCGTCATCGTGTCACCGACAGTCGTCTGGTGGTTCGAGTCAAACGTGTGAGACACGCCGACCTGAAGACCATTCGAGTCGATAAGAACGACGCCAGAGAAGTTCTGGTCCTGAGCGATACCGGTGCGCTGCACCGTGATGCCCGTCACCGTGATCGGAGCCGACGAGTTGTTCGTGAGCGTGAAGCTCGTGAACGGAACGCGCATCGCGCCCTTCGGAGCGAGCGAGTTCGCAGGCTGAACGCCAGCGGAGACCGAGAGGCCAGGGCCGGTCGGAGTGACCGTGCCACCCGTGGTGCCACCCGTCGTACCAGTGCCTGCGCAGAGCGCGTTGGCCTTAGCACGAGTGAGCGGACCCCAGTAGCCGGACATCGGCGAGACGCCGTTGGCAGACTGGAACTTGATGACAGCGGCCTTGGTCGCAGGACCGAAGGTGCTCGTCTCCATGCCCGGAGAGCCAGCGCCCGAAGCCGAGACCTGGGCACCATGACCATTAAGGAATTGCTGGATCCACATAACCTCACCACCCTTGTCGCCAACCTGCTGGTTGCGAGTAAACGTGTGGCAAGAAGCGCTCATCATGGAGCCCGTAGTCGAGCCGCCCTGAAGAGACGTGATTTGTGCGAGAAGAGCCTGGACCTGAGCCTGGAGATCGGAGACCGCGTCTGCCTTCGCCGTAGTAGCGAAAGTGAACGAGATGCCGAGCGCCAAAGCGATAGTCGCAAGCACAGCCGCAACATTCTTTGTTGCTAATGTACTCATATCTATTGTATTGACCTTTCTCCCTCTTTCGCACTTGCGTGCGGTGAGCGGAGCGCGCAGCGCGCTCTTTCGACAGAAGCGCGTGCACTGATTGCATACATCCTTGCGGATACATGCAACTGATAATTTTGCTAACCTCCGCTCCCCTATACTAATAGTGAGAAGACGCGAAGGGCTAGCAGCAATGAGGAAGAGTCGTACGGTCGTGCGGACATGACAGGAGAAGCAGCGTACGGAAACATCGCAGATATTTTTTGTGCGATGCACTCTCATCGATGATGAGAGATTCGTGAGCCTATTCGATTGTCAAAGATCCGCGCGGAGGCTTCGTGCCTGTACTGCGCAACACCGTCTCACGACGGTATCGCTACCTAGTATATATGAAGGCCGTACGAACACGAGGTACTACAACACCCCCGTTTGTGGATAACCTGTGAAAAAGATCGCGCAGGTGCGCGCTCCTTTTCAGCTCGTTATCAAGGCAAGGATACTCTAGTGGTACCGACGAGTCAATCATGTAAATCTTACTGACACCCAGCAATTAAGCGACAAAAGACGAGGCAATTGGACATGCAGCACGCTATGTTAGCCACGGAGCGAGTAGCGGCTCCATCGCTTCAGTCCCGATTTACTGACAAGCCCCTTTCGGACCAATTCTGCTAGTTCGCGCTGGATCATTTTTTCACTGAATTCAGGCAGGTTCGACGCCACATCACGGATTCCCAGCTCCCCTCCCACACGAAGGACCTCCAATATCGCCTGCGCGCGGCCCTGATGTACGTTCTTTTTCTGTCCTTTATCGTTTGTATCTTTCTCAGGAAAATTTCCAGGTGCAACATAATCTGTGTCCTTTACACTCTTATCGGTCGTAACCGACGGTTCACGTACTGCAGCACGTGGCTGTTGGACAAGGTTAGATACGCCCACTTCCCTCACATCCAAAAAATCTTCGCGCGAGTAGCTCGCCGTCTCCGAAAGCGACGAGCGTTGCGACGCTGCCAAGAAGCTCGACAGCTCATCGAGTGCTTCGGTCATCACGGCGGAATTCTGGAATGAGATACATCCGGAGATCGCGAGGACGCGGGAGACCGATATCAGTTCCCTGATCAGCGCCTTGAGCTCAGCCGCATGAGCCGAATTTAGTGACCGCATCTCACTGCGGACAGCCAGCACACGCTCGAGGAGTTCGAGTGAGAGAGAACGTGCTCGCGGCCGCAGGGGTTCGGTATCGGACACATGCGCGGTCAACACGAATATCGCCGCACAGATCCGCTCTGCTCTACGGTACGCGCGTTCTCCTACGCGATTGTCGCCAAAGGGATTGGTCTTCGTCGATTGCGACTCGACGAATTTCATGAGTCCGTCCGTTTTCCCCGTGTCTTTTTGTAGGTCCATAATAGGTCTTATAAGCGTCTTTCAGAGTGTCTGTACGTGATGTACATGTTCTTTATGTATGTCCTATTGTATAACGGACGCGGTCATTTGGCAAGTCTTTTCCACGATGTCTTTTATGTGTCTTTTTCCTCGTAAATGCTGGTGTTTATTGCTCTTTTCCCTCTACACCGTGATATCATTCACGGTAATGGCACGTGCAAAAAAAACGACACGCGAGCGACGCACCAAGAAAGACGATAATTCTGCACCGAGGGAGCCCTGGGTCAGTCATGAGGCGACCCGCGGCGTCGTCGCAGTGTTCTGTATCGTGCTCGCGATCTTCTTCGTGCTAGCCCAGATCGGTGGTGGCGGCTCGTTCGGTGCGGCAACATTTTCAGGACTTAGCTGGCTCCTCGGCATCGGGTACGTCCTTTTGCCGGTCTCGCTTCTCTTGCTTTCGATCGCGACCATCCGCTCGCTCGAGCGATCCCTCGGGTGGGTCCAGGGCATCAGTATGACGGTCTTCTTGCTCTCTGCGCTCTCGATGATCAGTATCGCCTCACCGGGCCGCGGTGGCGTCTTGGGTGAGCTCATCTCGAAGCCGATCTTGTCGGCATTCGATACGACCGCGACCGTCTTCTTCTTACTCGCATTCGCTGCTGCTTCGCTCATCGTCGCATTCGATCTCCATCTGGCAGATCTCGCACTCGGGATCAAGGAGATGTTCTCGCATGGTGACAGCGTGGAAGAAGAGTCTGGCGCGACCCCGGCAATCACCGGCATCTCCGCTGATGATCAGGAAGAGGAGGTGGTGCCAGCACCACAACCCGCTGATGAAGAAGAGGAGCCTGTTCCGGTCCCGGAGGCCCCGAAGGAGCGTCCGGCACGTATCCAAGAGATGTCTCAAGATGACAACGTCGGCGGATTCCCTATCGCCGCACATCTCGGTGCTGCGTACACGCCACCACCGCTTTCTTTGCTCGCCAAGAACAAGGGTAAGCCCGAAGTCGGTGATGTGAAGGCCAACATGAATATCATCAAGCGCACGCTCCAAAACTTCGGGATACAGGTGGAGATGGACGAGGCATCTATAGGACCGACAGTGACCCGCTACTCGATGAAACCTGCGGAGGGTGTCCGATTGGCGAAGATAGTCGCACTGCAATCGAACCTGGAGCTTGCACTCGCAGCATCCCCCATCCGTATCGAGGCACCTATTCCCGGCAAATCGCTCGTCGGTATCGAGGTGCCGAACATCGCGCGCACCACATTGGGCTTGGGCCCCCTCCTTTCGGACGAGGGTTTTGCAGGGAGCGACAAGCCGCTCATGATCGCGCTCGGTCGGACTATCACGGGCCAGGCGCAGTTTGCTGATCTCGCCAAGATGCCGCACTTGCTCGTGGCCGGTACTACCGGTTCTGGAAAGTCGGTGACTATCCACGATTTCGTGGTCTCGCTCCTCTATCGCTGTGGGCCGGAACGTCTTCGTTTCATCATGATCGACCCGAAGCGCGTCGAGCTTACGCTGTACAACTCTATCCCCCACCTCTTGACCCCGGTAATCACCGACGCCAAAAAGGCGATCCTCGCGCTCAAGTGGCTCGCGAAGGAGATGGATCGCCGCTACAACATATTGGAGACGGAGCGCGTCCGCGATATCGCCTCGTACCACAGTACGGTGCTCGCCCCCGCTATCGAGAAGGCCTCGAAGGGCGGCGCTTCCGAGAAGCCCCTCCCGGAGGCCATGCCGTACATCGTGCTCTTCATCGACGAGCTCGCGGATATCATGCAGACCTACCCCCGAGAACTCGAGGGCGGCATCGTGCGCTTGGCGCAGATGAGTCGCGCGGTGGGTATCCACCTCGTGCTTTCGACCCAGCGTCCGAGCGTGAAGGTCATCACCGGTCTCATCAAGGCCAACATCCCCTCCCGAGTCGCATTGCAGGTCGCCTCGCAGATCGATTCGCGCACCATCCTCGACGGTTCGGGCGCTGAGAAACTGCTCGGCTCGGGCGACATGCTCTTCCTCTCTGGCGAGATGTCGAAGCCACGCCGTATCCAGGCGGCCTATATATCAGAAGACGAGCTCAAGCGCGTGGTCTCCCACATCGCCAAGCAGGCAGAAGGGACATTGCCGAGCGAGATCAATTTCGACGAGACCGCGCAGCGCAGCAACGATCCGATATTTGCCTCTATGAATGAAGGGTTCGGTGACGACGAGGACGATGAGCTGTACCCCGATGCCAAGAAGACGGTCATCGAGGCCGGGAAGGCATCGACATCGTACCTCCAGCGCAAGCTGGGTATCGGGTATGCCCGTGCTGCCCGACTCATGGATCTCCTGGAAAATCGCGGGATCATCGGCCCGGCAGATGGCGCAAAGCCACGTGACGTGATCGGTGCAGGAAACGCAGATGAGCTCGCGGCGGAGCCGGTAGGAAGCGAGAATGCGTAGCCTATGCTTCCCTACTCATTCCGTCCCGGCCGCATCATCCTCGTCGTCTTCTTCCTGTTTGCGCTCGGGTACGGTATCTTCGAGGCCCAAGGCATCGTGCTCGGTCCACAGATACATATCGATGACGCTTCCGTGGAATCTTCGACGCAGTTCGTCCGCATCCAGGGCGTTGCGACCCATATCGCATCCCTCTCGATGAACGGTGCGGCGATACCTGTCACCACCGATGGGGCGTTCGATGAGCCGTTCCTCTTAGCATCGGGCGAAAACCGGGTCGTCCTCTCTGCCAAGGACAAATACGGCCACACGACCCAGAAACTGTTGGTCCTCTACTATCACGCGACCTCCTCGCCCGCTACTTCTACTCCCGCCGAATCCGCCCCAGCCGCATCCACTACCCCCTCAGACAGCTCGTCCACACCGGATACGCGCTGATTATCACTATCAGGTATACTTCGCGTATATGGCATTCAAAAAAGTGAAAGCACCGCCTAAGCAGGTCGGCTCGGGCTCCGACAAGGACATCGAGCGAGCACTCAACGATATCAAGACGAAATTCGGCGATGAGTCGATCATGATGCTCGGCGCGACCCCGAAGGTGGACGTCGACGCCATCCCGACCGGCTCCATCGGCGTCGATTGGGCGCTCGGAATCGGCGGCCTCCCCCGAGGGCGCATCATCGAGATATTCGGGCCCGAATCGAGCGGCAAGACGACGCTCTGTTTGCACGCGATCGCCGAAGCGCAGAAGAAGGGCGGTATCTGCGCCTTCATCGACGCCGAACACGCACTCGATCCTGAGTATGCCAAGAAGCTCGGCGTCGACATCAATTCCCTGCTCGTATCACAGCCGGATACCGGCGAACAGGCGCTCGAGATAGTCGAGTCGCTGGTGCGTTCCGGCAAGATCGACGTCATCGTCGTCGACTCTGTCGCCGCGCTCACGCCGAAGGACGAGATCGAAGGCGATATGGGCGCACAGCACGTCGGCAAGCAGGCGCGCCTCATGAGCCAAGCGCTTCGCAAGCTCACCGCCATCGTCAGCAAGACCAAGACCATCGTCATCTTCATCAACCAGATCCGCATGCAGATCGGTGTCATGTTCGGCAACCCCGAGACCACACCGGGCGGCAAGGCGCTCAAGTTCTACACATCGGTACGTATCGACATCCGCCGCATCGCCCAGATCAAGAAGGGCGACGAGATCATGGGCGGTCGTCACCGCGTGAAGATAGTGAAGAACAAGATCGCTGCTCCCTTCCGCCAGACCGAGTTCGACATGCTCTACGGCGAAGGCATCTCAAAGGAGGGCGAAGCGCTCGCACTCGGCGAGAAGCTCGGTTTCGTCAAGAAGAGCTCAGCCGGCTCCTACGAGATCGGCGAGACAAAGCTCGGCCGTGGCTACGATGCTGCGCGCACATTCTTGCGCGAGAACAAGCCTGTTCTCAATCAGCTTCTCAAAGATATCAAAAAGGGCCTCGCCGATGGCGGCATGACCTCATCTGGTGGCGGCACAGACGAATAACGCCAGGTGTAGACAATCGGCCAAAAATCAATAGAATGGGCCGATATGTTGAACTACAACGAGATCCGCCCCGGTGTCGCCTGCCTCATCGAAGGTGAACCATACGTCTGCGTATGGAATAACATCATGCAGAAGCAGCAGCGCCGACCGGTCAATCAGACCAAGATGCGCCACCTTATCCGCGGCAACACCATCGAGCACTCGTTCGCTCAGTCGGACAAGCTCCAGGAGGCCGAGATCGCCAAGAAGCCGGCCGTGTTCGTCTTCCACGACGAGCGCAAGGGCGAGTGGGTCTTCCATCATATCGGCAACAAGTCCAGCCGCTTCTCTCTCACGGACGACATGGTCGGCGAGGGTGGCAAGTTCCTCAAGCCGAATACCGAGGTCGAGACGCAGTCGTTCAACGACAGCATCTTCACCGTGAAGCTCCCTATCAAGATGGAGCTCAAGGTCGTCGAGGCTCCGCCGGATGTCCGCGGCAACACCGCGCAAGGTGGCTCCAAGATAGTGAAGCTCGAGACTGGCGCCGACATCAACGCACCTATGTTCATCAAGGAGGGTGATGTCATCCGCATCAATACCGAGACCGGTGAGTACGTCGAGCGCGCCTAAGTGCTCAGACAAAGAAAAAGCCCGCATTTTTGCGGGCTTTTTCTTTTGAGCTTCGCATTTACTTTTGGATGTACGGCAGCACCCCACATGTCGGCCCGCCTCGCGGTCCCGAGCGCCGTCGCGCTCGGGAACCCTCGCTCCGGCCGCTTCTGCCGCACGAACGCTCCGCGTTCTACATCCAAAAGTAAAAACCCGGTCTAGGGCCGGGCGTTTTTACTTCTGGATGTACGGCAGAAGCCCCATGAAGCGGGCGCGCTTCAACGCTTCCTCTACCATGCGCTGCTGCTTGGAGGTGAGGCCCGAACGCTTGTGGCTGATGATGCGGCCGTGCGGGTTCACGAACTGGCGCAAGAGCTCGATGTCCTTGTAGTCGACGTACTGTATGTCGTTCTGCGTGAGTATGTTGTTCATAGTGTTTCTTGGTGATTAATCTCTTGTCTTAAAACGGGATGTCGTCGGGGTTGATGTCGTCCTTCGGATAATCGATGCCGGGTCCTGCGGAGCTCGCATCGTCGTCGGATGCCGAAGCGCTGCGGCTCGCACCGCCTCCTCCCCCGCCTCCACCCGAGCCACGCGGCCCGAACTGGACACGATCGGCGACAATCTCGGTGCGATACTGCTTCTGGCCGTCTTTCTCCCAGCTGCGTGTCTGGATGTGGCCCTCGACGAATGCCGAGCTTCCCTTCTTGAGGTACTGCGAGACCGTGTCTGCCTGGCGGCCGAAGACGACGATGTTGTGATAGTCGGTCTGCTCCTGCTTCTTGCCATCCTTGCCGGTAAAGACGCGGTTGGTCGCGATAGAGAAATTGCAGACATTCATGCCGCTCGGCAAGGCGCGGACCTCCGGGTCGCGCGTCAGGTTACCGAAGATGAACGCTTTGTTGATGTACATAGCCGTTACTCGGTGATGGTCTCGAGCGCCTTGTCGAGATCAGCTTCCGATACGGGTGCAGCGGCCTCCTCCTTGCGGACGGTCGGCTTGAGGGTCTCGCCGCGCTTCACCTCGCGCAACTGAGGGCCCTTGAGCTTGGCGCGGGTGTCCTCGCGGACGGTCTTGAAGACGATGGAGCGGAAGATGTCGCGGGAACCGGCGAAAAACTCGCGGAGATCCTCGACGACCTCGCCCGGGGCCTCGAACTTGAGCCAGCCGAAGTAGCCGCGATCGTATTCGACGTTCTTGTCGCCCTCGCGGGTCATCATCGGGTATGCGAGCTTGAGGAGCGCAGGGGCACCTTCGGAGATGAACGAGCCACCTGCCTTCTCGATGACAGCGCGGACCTGAGCGACGACGGCGTCGAGCTCCTCTTCCTTGGTCTGGGGGACGATGTGGTAGCCAGCCTCGTAGACGCGAAGGATGACCTCGCGCTCTTCTGCTGAATCCTTGTGGGCTGCTTTCTTTGCCATGTGCCGGGCACTGTAGCACACGGTATCCCCCTATGCAACC
>CAYOHS010000006.1:2906-10247 GCA_964403865.1 uncultured Candidatus Saccharibacteria bacterium | reverse complement strand
TTTCAAGCCAAAAAGCCGCTGTACGTTGGCCAGGATGGCTGCCCGCGCCTCTTCCTCCCCTATGCCCTGTATACGGGCTATGGCGGCCACTATCTCGGGTATGTAGGCACTCTCATTGCGCTTGCCGCGATGCGGTGCCGGCGTGACATAGGGCGCATCGGTCTCCGACAGGATCATGTCGAGAGGTGCGTTGCGGACTACCTCGTCGTAATCGTGGGTGAAGGTGACGACGCCCGTGAAGCTGAGCGTGAAGCCGATGTCGAGCCATGCCTTGGCAGTGTCCCAATTGCCAGCGAAGAAGTGTACATCGCCCGGAACCTTTGCATGGGCTTTTACGAGCGCGATCGCATCGTGGTAGGCATCTTGGGTGCCCTGCGAGGCACGGATGTGGAGCATGAGCGGTTTGCCGAGAGTGTTGGCCACTTCGATCTGCTGGACGAAGGCTTCTTCTTGCACGGACCGGGTCGCGGGGTCGTTACGGTAGTAATCGAGCCCGCACTCGCCTATCGCGACCACCTTCGGGTCGCGGCCGAGCTCGAGATACTTTTGCGCATCGAACACTTCACCGCGGGAAGTGAATTCCTTGTTCCCTTCGCCGAGTTCTTGCGCGTCATGGTGCGATCTGGTCGTGTGTATCGGGTGCAGCCCGATAGTAGCCCAGGTATCGGGATACGAATGAGCGAGTTCGACGGCCGCTTTCGAGGTATCGAGCTGAGTCCCGACGATATTGACCCCGACATCCGCCTCGGCGGTACGCGCAAAGACCTCGGGCCTATCGGCGTCGTAGGCGGCAAAATTGAGATGTGTATGGGCGTCGAAGTAGCGCATACTACTCTTTTCTCGGGAACAGGTTTTCCGGCTTCTTGTTGGCGAGGATAGCGGCCTTGAGTGCGTCGCTGGTCTTCGGCATGATCGGCTGCAAAAGACGGGCTATCGCATACAGCTCCAGCACACACTCGGCGATCATCGCTCTGCCCTTCTCGGGCTCGGTCTTCACCACAGCAAAAGGCTTTTCGTTAGTGAGTCGCAGGTTGAGCGCAGCGATACGTTCCCAGATGTACTGCGCAGCAGCGTTGTAATCAAATCGCTCGAGCGCGTTCGTGTATTCTGCGGGAAAACCGACTGGCTCTGGTCTCGTCACTGCTTCGTCGAGGTTTTTTTCTGCAAGCTGGAGGATGCGGGCCGCTAGATTGCCGAGGCCGTTCGCAAGATCCGCATTGTACGATTCCTTGAACTTGCCCATCGTGAAATCACTATCCTCCGAAGGGTGTATGTGTTTTGCCAGATAGAGGCGCAACGCGTCGGCGCCGTATTCCTCGACGATCGCATAGGGATCGATCACGTTGCCAAGACTCTTGCTCATCTTCTGCCCGCGGCTCGTGATGAATCCGTGTATGACGATCTGCCGCGTGGGCGGCAATCCCGCCGACATGAGCATGGCCTGCCACATGGCAGATTGCTGACGCAGATTGTCCTTGCCAGCCATCTGGAGTGCGCGCGGCGAGTGGCTGGTGCCCCAGAATCGTTCGAAATCAGCCGTGTTTTCTGGCCAACCCAGGGTCGAGATGTAATTGATGAGTGCGTCGAACCACACATACATGACCTGCGTCTCGTCTCCCGGGACCGGCACCCCCCAAGGCATCTTGGTCTTGAGGCGTGAGATGGAGAAATCCTCGAGCCCGCGGCCGATGAACGCTTTTATCTCGTTGAAACGGAAATCCGGGACCACGAGATCAGGGTATCGCGCATAGAGATCCAAGAGTGGTTTTTCGTAGCGGGAGAAGCGGAAAAAGTAGTTCTCTTCGTCGATAGTCTCGATCTCGAGATTCGGGTGTATCGGGCACTTGCCGTGCTCGAGTTCGCTGTCGGTCTTCTCGAGCTCGCACCCGACACAGTACTTCACCTGGTAGCTCTTCTTGTATATATCCCCTGCCGCCTCGCAGCGCTTCCAGAATTCTTGCGCTGCGGCCTTGTGATGCGCATCGGTCGTGCGGATGAAATGCAGATCCGGATAGAGATCGAGTTTCTCCTTGAGACCGCGAAACTTCTCGGCCCATTCGTCGACGTACGACTGCGGATCCTGCCCTTTCTCCTCCGCCTTGCGGAAGATCTTGATGCCGTGCTCATCGGTCCCGGTATTGAAGAAGACCTCCTCGCCGAGAAGTGCGTGGTAGCGGGCGATGATGTCGGCCTGCACGATCTCGAGCGCAAATCCGATGTGCGGATCGGAATTCACGTACGGGAGCGTAGTCGTCAGATAAAAAGTGTTCCCTTTTTTCGGACTTGCTTGCTCGGACGTGGAAGAACGGTCTTCCACGTCGCTCGCTGCGCTGCGTCCGTAGAAAGCCTTCTTATCCATGGTGCGCCTTCGATTCTTCGCGCATAAAGCGGCCGGATTCGATATCGCGCGCCAGCTCCTGGATGGTGCCTGCGAGCGGGACCGAGAGGATGATGCCGAGAAAGCCGGCAAGTTCGCCGCCGCAGATGAGCGCGAGGATGACCAAGAGCGGCGGCACGCCCACGACACGGGTCACGACCAAGGGGTAGATGAGATGATTCTCGAACTGTTGGGCGATCACATAGAGACCGATGGTCATGAATCCGAGCGTCGCGCCCCCATCGACGAACGCGATGGTCACGGCGGGGATGGCGGCGAGAATCGGCCCGAAGACCGGGATTATCTCGAACATCGCCGCGATGACCGCGAGTATGAGCGCATGCTTTACGCCAAGGATGGTGAGACCGAGAAACACGAGCACGCCGATGATCACCCCGAGCAGCAACTGCCCCTGCATCCAAAGGCCTATCTTCTCCTGCGCCCTGCGCCACAGGCCGAGCACATACGACTGCTGTGAACGAGGTGTGACGATATGGAGGAAATCATCGACACCGGTCTCAACGACCGCAAAGTAGAACGAGAAGACGATGATGAGCAGGAACGAGAAGACGCCGCCGAATATGCGTGTTATCGCGCTGAGCGCGTTGCTGAAGGTACCACCCGGATCAAAGCTTGCCCGGATGCCATTCATGAGATCTGTCGAGGATATGTCGCCCGGCGACGGGAGGCCCAATATATTGGCATAACTGTCGAACGCCCCCGAACGGCTAAACGCATCGAGGTAGTCGGGAAGCGTCGCGATAAACGTCGCAAAATCCTCGAGGACGGTCGGGAGGAAGAAGTAGAAGATCGTGAAAAAAGATGCGAAGAAGACGAGATAGACGGTAAGCACGGCGAACACGCGGGGAAACTTGCGCTTCATGAGCGCGGCGACGCCCGGCTCGACCGCACTCGCAATCACGATCGCGGTGAGCACGATGAGGACGATGTCTCTCAGGTAGAACAGCGCCCAGGCGCCCACGGCGAATATGATGGCCTTCAGCAGGGTGCCTGAGGTTATCGAGATGGTTATGGGCCTCTCGTTCATGGGCCCATAGTAGCACAACGGCTCCTCAGACTAGATGAGGGCGGCCAGCTCCCCTATCGGGACCCTTTTTTGCTCGCCCGTATCACGATCGCGGACCGTTACGGTGTCCAAAAGCTCCGGCTTCTCGCCGAGGGTGTCGAAATCGATGGTGATACATACTGGCGTACCGATCTCATCCTGGCGGCGGTAGCGCTTACCGATGTTGCCGTTGTCGTCCCACATGATGCGCGGCTCGGCCTTCTTGAGTGCAGCATAGACGGCACGCGCCTTCTCCACGAGCTCGGGCTTGTTCTTGAGGAGCGGGAAGACTGCTGCCTTCACCGGCGCAACATCCTTGGGGAACGCGAAATACGTGCGCACTTCGCCGCCCATCTCGTCTTCGCGATAGCACGAAGCAAGGACCGCTAGGATGGTCCGCTCGACGCCGAACGATGGCTCGATGACATGCGGTAGGAACGCAGCTTCGCCCTCCTTGTCGCTCACGGCGAGATTCTGGCCACTGGTCTTCTGATGTGCGGCAAGATCGAAATCTGTGCGGTATGCGAGACCGTAGAGCTCCTTCTTGCCGAACGGGAATTCGAACTCAAAATCTATGGTGCGCTTGCTGTAGTGTGCACGGTCACCATCGCCGACTTCGAGCTCACTCACCTTCTGTGCCTCGATACCGACGGCGACAGCCCATTCATGCACGGATTTTCTCCACGCCTCAAACGCAGCTTCCCAGTTCTCTGGTCGGACGAAATACTCGATCTCCATCTGCTCGAACTCGCGCGAACGGAACACGAAATCACGCGGCGCTATCTCATTGCGGAAAGCTTTGCCGATCTGCGCGATACCAAAGGGGAGCTTCGGGTGAATGGAGTCCCACACGTTCTTAAAATTGACGAAGATGCCGCCCGCTGTTTCGGGGCGCAAATATGCGATGGATGCCGCATCTTCGAGCGGGCCCACCTGCGTCTTGAACATCATATTGAACTGACGGACCGGGCCGAATGTGCCAGCGCAATCGGGGCACTTCTCCCCGACCTGATCGGCGCGGAATCGCTTCTTGCACTTCGCGCATTCGACGAGGGGATCAGAGAAGCCCGCGACATGCCCGCTCGCTTCCCATGCCTTCGGATTCATGATGATGGCAGCGTCGACACCGTACATGTCGTCGCGCTCCAGGACGAACATCTTCCACCAGAGTGCCTTTATGTTGTTCTTGAGCTCGATGCCGTACGGTCCGTAGTCCCAAAAGCCAGCGATGCCGCCATAGATCTCAGAGCCCGGGAATATGAATCCGCGGCGCTTGCAGAGTGAGACTATCTTTTCCATGGTTACCTCGGCCATAGGGACGAGCGTACCATATTTCCCGCACCTATTTAACCACCGCCGCGTTGGTGGCCGAGAAGCCCTGCTCCCCCGCGACATTGATGTCGGCCGATGACTTGGATACCTTGGCGATGTTGGTCGTGATGTCGTCGACCGTGCGGGTGACCGGCGCGGTCGTCGAGGCATCGAGGCCCTTGAGGACGATATTCTGCAAGAGCGACGGCTGCTGGCCGATCTGCGAGGTGCTCGGGGTGAAGCCTACGGCGATAGCAGCCTGGCGCGGTGGTGTGTCTCCGAGCCCTACATTCGGCTCGATATCCCCGAGTGTCCAGGTGACGGTCCCATTGGCTTGATTGAACTTCATGTTCTCTGAAGCCGGACTGTACACACCGACCCATCGCACGTATGGCGGCAAGCTCGCGGTGAGCACGGCATTGGTGATCTTGTTGGTCGTATTGCGTACCGTGAATACGAGTGCATACGTCGTCTCTGCGCCGGCTTTCGGCGGCATCGGGCCCGACGAGCCGAACGGATTGGTGTAGTACAGGCCGTTGGCGATGAGCTGTAGATCGCTGGCGAGCGAAACACTCTGGCGCGCCGTCGCCTGCAACACCTCAGGAACGCCGCTCTCGGCGATGCGATTGCCGGCGGCATTGACGGTCACATCGAGGTGCGGATTCGTATAGTTTTTCAGCGCCTCTCCCGAGGGCATCGTGAACGAGAACGCGACCGTGCCCCTCGCTCCCGGCGCGAGCGTACTGAATACGCCATTGGTGGTCGTCTTATCCCAGAAGACCGAATCGTCAGCGGATCGGAAGAAGCCGTCCGTCGTCTTCACGGTCGATCCGTCGATCTCGAGCCCAGAAAGACGGGCGACGACGATCGCATTCTGGATCGGGGTGGTGAGATTATTGGCGTATTGGACCGCGACCGTCACTTTGTCGCCCGGCGAGACCACGACGCCCGATTTGGTCGAATCGTTTATGGCTACCGTGAGACCGAGGAACGGCTGCGATATCGCGGCGTTGAACGACGTGTCAGCGAGTACGGTGTCGAGCGAGGTCCGTGAGATGTCGCTCCGGGTCCCTGCCGAAAAATGGAACACGCGCGAATCGCCGGTGCCGCCCGTGAGCGCGCCCTGGATGGTGATCGAGCGCTTCTGCCCCGGCGAAAGATCGCCCAATGCCCAGAAGCCGTCTTTCGAAGGTTTTGGCGTGGCGGAGGCAAACTTGAAGCCGAATGGGAAATCTGCCTTCATCACGACGTCGCGCACCGGCGCGTTACCGTTGGTGGCGACATTCACCGTGAGCGAGACTGGCTGACCCGATATCGCTTGCGAATTGCCGTCGACGGTGACCGTGAGCGGCGACGAGCTGAAATTGATCGCGTAGTTGGATGACGCGACGAAGATGGCATTCGAGCCCGAGACATGATATTCCACATCCACCTTGAGGCTCTCGCGCTGGCCCCCTTGCCCGGCGAGCACTGCCGAGACGGTCCCTTGTCTCTTTCCTCCCGGCTCTATGGTACCGAGCGATATGCGCTGATTCGGAAGGTCGGTGGAGAAATCCGACGGCGAGCGCGTGCCTTTGGGATAGGTGATGACGATGTCGGCGAGCTCGAGCGGCACCTTGTTGCGATTGGTGACCACAAGCTGGAATTGTGAGGGAGCTCCCCCTTCTACTTGTGGCGGACCCGATATGACGATGTCGACGTTGTCTGGAGATGCTGGCAGCGAGCCGCCCCCGAGCGTGAAGTAGTAGACGAAGAAACCGGCTGCGCCCAAGAAAAAGACGAGCGAGATACCGAGTATCCACCACAGCGCGGCGCGGAACCAGCCTATCTGCCGCGGCGCGACCATCGTCGGATCGAGTGAATCCTCCTCGTGCTTCCAGTCTTCTCCTATCGGGGCACGTGTGAGATCGAGCGCACGGCGTTCGCGCGGCTTGAGCTGTTCGCTGAGCGTGCGGCTGTACATCGCCTGCCGCAGCTCGTCGATGTGCTCTTGGTCGCCGGGATTGTTTCCCTGCATAGCTATATATGATATCACGCACGCCTTTCGCCCTTCTTACAGCTGTGTCTCAGAGATGGCGCGGTTGATCGATGCCAACAGGGCGTCGCGCTTCTGCCCCGCCTCTTCGAGATCGAGCAGGCCGTATGCGGTGTGTGCGAACAAGGTGGTCTCGAGCGCCTCGATCGAGAGATAACCGAGCGCGAAGAGCACACGCGCCACGCAGACGATCTCGACAGATGCGACATCGGCGGTGCCGCTGTAGAGCGCCTCCTGGGCTTCTGCGAGCGAGTCGAAGAGGTACTGATTGCGTTCTTCACCGGCCAAGAGTCGCAATACCAGCTCAGAGATACGCGCAAACGCTGCCACGCTCGCACTGTCTTTAGCGACAGCACTGGTCTCTGACGTGGCGCCAGCCAGACGCCAGCCGCGCTTGCCCTTAACCAGTGAGACATGGGCGCGAGAACACGATTGGAGCGCAGCACGCATCTTGGAGCTCTCGCTGCGCACCGCGCTCGCGCGCGCCCACACCAGCCCGAAATCGGCCGTGTACAACGCGAAGACCTTGTCGGCCTCGCCCTGTTCGCGACT
>CAYOHS010000006.1:0-2806 GCA_964403865.1 uncultured Candidatus Saccharibacteria bacterium | reverse complement strand
CCCTCTTCCTTGAGCTCCGGCGTGATCGTCGTATCGAGCTCCACGACGAATCCTTCGGGCAGGCCGGCAATGCGCGCGATGTCCTTCACGTTCACTTCGTCGCGGATGAGTTCGAGTAGCGCTTCGCTAAATTCTCCGCCGCCCGAGACGAGCGCGAGACGGCCCAGCGGCTGGCGGACAGGAATCTTGGCTGCAGCACGTTGCTCCAGAGCGAGCGAGACGACGTTGCGCACCTCAGTCATCTGCGACAACGCCTCCCTGTCGGCTGCAGTAAGCGACGCCAATGTGCTCCAGGGCGCAAGATGCACACTCTCTACATCACCTTCTGCCCTCACCTCTCGCCAGAGCCAATCTGCGAAGAATGGCGAGAACGGTGCGAGGAGCTTGGCTGTCTCGCGCAAGACGAATGCGAGCGTCGCGAGCGCTTCCGAGCTTTCTTTCATGCGATCACGTGAGCGGCGCAGATACCACGTGGAAAGGTCGTCGACGAAGAGTCCGAACGGTCGCGCAGCTTCGTCGAGTGCGTAGCGTTCGAGGCCGTCGGTCACCTCGCCATGTACTTGGCGCAGGCGTATCAGTATCCACTGATCGAGCTCGTTGGTGCTCGCATCGCTCGGGGTATGTGCAAGTGCACGGTATAGGGCATAAAACTCGTACACATTGGCCAGGCGGCCGAATATCTTGCGCGAGAGTTCGCCGACTTCTTTCTCCGAAAACGCCAGCGATTCTGCGCGGACGACCGGCGAGCCGAGCATGTACAAACGCATCGCATCGGCACCATACTTGTCGATCATCTCGACAGGGTCCGGATAGTTCTTGAGCTTCTTGGACATCTTCTTGCCATCTTCAGCCAAGACGATCCCGGTGACGACGCAGTTCTCGAACGCCTCGGTACCAAACAACGCGCCCGCCAAGACGTGCTGGTAGTAAAACCACGCACGCGTCTGGTCTTGCGCCTCGCCGATGAAGTCGGCCGGCTTGAGCTTCTCCCCTGCTGCAGCCTGTGCCTCGCCATACGATTTCGTCGCAAACGGCACCGAGCCCGAATCGAACCAGGTGTCGAGCACATCAGGGACACGGCGCATGGTGCCGCCGCAGGCGCAGGGCACCGTCACCTCGTCGACGATATCCTTGTGGAGGTCTGCCACGGCCACACCGCTCGCCTTCTCGAGCTCGGCAGCAGAACCAAACACGTCGTCTTTCTTGCACTGCTCACAGCGCCAAACCGGAATGGTATTAGCCCAGAAACGCTGGCGCGAGATAGACCAATCGCGCGCACCTTCGAGCCACTGCCCGAATCTCCCCTCTTTGATATGCGCCGGCGACCAGGTAATGTTCTTGGCGGCCTCAAGCAAGGTCGGTCTTGTTTGCTCAGGATCCTTAAGTTTCTCGACCGCCACGAACCAGGAGGAGGTCGCATAGTTCAGAAGCGCCGTATCGCAGCGCCAGCAGTGCGGATAGGAGTGAGGCTCGGATTTTTTCGCGAAGACTTTATCCCCAAGAAAACGCACAACCTCTAGGTCTATTTCTCGTATTTCTTCTGGTTTGTCTTTGGCGCGCTGTTTGAGGTCCCTCCCAGCAAAGTCAGTAACTTCGGGCGTGAACGTGCCATCCATCTTTACGTGCTGCACAAACGGCAGATTCTTGTCTTTGCCCAGCTTCATGTCGTCGGCACCAAATGCCGGAGCAATGTGCACGATGCCGGTGCCCGTGTCTGTCGTGACGAAATCGGCAGCATAGACCTTCCAGCCGTTCTCACGATTCTTGAGCTTCTCATCTTTGGCGTAGTAGTCGAAGAGGGGTTCGTATTCAGCACCCTCTAATCTGTCGCCTTTTAATTTCTGCTCGACGATCCAGCCAGTTTCTGCCGTGCCGAGTAAATCCTGTTTATCCTCAAGAAGTATGTAATTCTCTATTTCCCTTCCAAAAACGTTTACGCCATCAACGCCCTGGCGCGTTTGGCGATATCCCAACACATAGGATTCTTTTGCATTAACAGCCAGCGCCACATTCCCCGGCAGCGTCCACGGCGTCGTCGTCCAGGCAAGTAGGTAAGTATTTTCGGGAAGTCCATGTTTCTCGGGATTCTTCACCTTAAACTTCACCGTCGCCGACAGATCCTTCACCTCCTTGTACCCTTCTGCAACCTCACCTTGGGAGAGTGTCGTCTCGCAGCGCGGGCAGATGTGCATCGAGCGGTAGTCCTCGTACACGAGGCCTTTCTCGTGGAGCGTCTTGAATGCCCACCACTCGCTCTGCATGTACTCAAAATCCATGGTGCGGTACGGGTGCGCCATATCGGCCCAGCGCCCGAAGCGCGGGATGATGCGCTCCCATTCCCCGATGAACGTGAAGATCTGCGCGCGGCAGAGGTCGTTGAACTTCTTCACGCCCATCGCCAAGATATCTTTCTTGGACTTGCTGCCGATCTCCTTCTCGACGATGTTCTCTATCGGAAGCCCGTGGCAATCCCAGCCCCACTGGCGGGCGACACGGTAGCCGCGCATGGTCTTGTAGCGCGGTATGGCATCCTTGATAGCGCTCTGGAGGAGGTGGCCGTAATGTGGGGTGCCGGTGGCGAACGGCGGGCCATCGTAGAAGACGAAATCGCCCTGCGGCGCGTCCTTGGCGAGGGATTTCTCGAAGATGCCGCTCTCGTTCCAGAAGGCCAGTACGGCCTCTTCGCGCGCGGCGGCGTCGCTTTTCTTGGCGTCCATGTGGGAATCCTAGCAGAAAACCCCCTATCTCTATAGTGAACGGCCGCCTTCCGAAGAAAGCGGCCGCTGCCGTTCAGAGCTTTCCGAAG
>CAYOHS010000005.1:0-28651 GCA_964403865.1 uncultured Candidatus Saccharibacteria bacterium | reverse complement strand
CCGATGACGACGAAAATGTCGTCGTTTTTTCGCGCGTCGCTTCGTGCGTTCCGGCACGTGTACGCTCTTGAAAAGCAGGACAAATGCCCCAAACATCCCCGATCACCTCAGATATCCCCACGCGCACATCAGCGCGCCAGCGGACTGCGCCATACTTTTGGTATATCCATAATCAGTATCAATCCATGAGTTGCTTTCAGAAGTGTGCATTGGCATTGCTCGGTTCGATATTCGGAGCGATAGTCCTCAGGTGGATCTTCTATGTGCTCGGGATCACATCGATAGCGGGCATCATACCTATAATGGGTATCGTCGCCATCGTGTGGGGCATCACCGTGGCAGTCATACTCATGAAGTGTGCCAAGGGGTGCAAATAGTCGTTACAGAAGAAGGCAAGCGGCAGCGATAGCAATCGAAAGGGCGCCTGGTGGGGCGCCCTTGGTCGTGTGGGTGAGAGCTCACTCGCCGGGATATTCCTCGCGGAGTACTCGATCGATAAGAGTCATGACCTTGTGGATCATGGATGGCCACTCGGATTTCGGAGGGATACCGAAACCCGTAGCCCAGGCGACGATCCTGCTCGGCTCCACGCCCAGCGCTTCCGCGATCTGTCCTGGTTCGAGGTTGCCGCTACCGGTCAAAGTAGAGAAGACAGCTTGAACTTGCGATCTTTCACTGAGCGGACCGCCGCATTCGAGCATGCCGTGCAGTTGCCGGAGGATAGAGGCGGGGCCGTTGATGTCTCCACAGATACCCATGGGGGCGTCTCCTTGATTGGTTCCTATGCGTACCATACGCCGAGGTACCGCTCTGCGCAATGAAAGAAGGAATGGCTCGACACGGCGCGGGCTGCGGTGTAGGCTCCCCGCAGTTAACAACCGCATAGGAGCGCTCACATGCCGAATATCGGCGACACGATGCCGCCGGTCGGGACACGCGTACGTGTGCACGACCTCAATCTCGAGCCCCTCGGCGACGGCACCTTCAAAGGCGAGGTGTCTTTCGAATCGACGCTCTCGCCCGAGACGCTTGCTGATCCGCGTTCCGAGCTCATCAAGTTGATGATCGAAAGCGGTGTCACCACCGTCCGGATCGAACTCGACAATGGCGAGATCATCTACGGCTTCCAATGTTGGTGGACGACCATCGGGGACCAGGAGTAGCAGTGTGCACATCACGGGCGGGCGCCGCAGGCGCCCGCTTCCTTTATGTGCGAGCATGTGATTGTCTTATTGAATGCCGCGCGTCATCGCTGAGAATGAATACCTCGTCGCACTCGATAAACCGGCCGGGCTCATCGTGCACAGCGATGGCCGCACCATCGAGCCGAGCGTCGCCGAGTGGCTGGCCGCGCAGTATCCCGCGCTGCAAGAAGTCGGTGAACCCTGGGTATCGCCGCAAGGCGAATCGGTGCGTATCTGCGGCCTGATCCACCGGCTCGATCGCAGTACGAGCGGCGTATTAGTCGCCGCAAAGACTCAGGCGGTGTTCGATTATCTGCGAGCGGAATTCAAGGCTCGCAGGGTAGAGAAGACGTATCGCGCACTCGTGTACGGACATCTTGCCGAAGATTCTGGACGCATCGTCGCCGAGATCGCGCGCAGTGCGACGCCGCCCAAGCGCTGGTATGCCAAGCCATGCGATGCTACGCACATCCGCGCAGCCATCACCGAGTGGAAAGTCATCGCCCGCGGCACGAGCGCCGATGGCGTCCCGTATACCTATCTCGACATCCATCCGCAGACCGGCCGCACGCACCAGATACGCGTCCACCTCGCGTCGATAGGGCATCCCATCGTGGGCGATCATCTCTACGCGCCAGACCGCGCACCCATCCTCGGCTTCCAGCGCCCCGCACTTCACGCGCATTCGATAGCGTTCACGCTGCCGGATGGTGAGCGAGCTACCTACGAGGCTCCCGTGCCAGAGGATTTTGCCCATGCCCTGACTAGCGGCGACTTCTTGCCATAGCTGCGCGTGTATTGTATGGTTTCGCGAGCCGGATACGTCCGGTGTTTTTTGTTCTTCATACATACAGAGGAGGAGTGCACATGTGGTGCACATGGGTTCCGGCCCTCGGGCCGCACATCCGTCGGCAGATGCTCATCAGCTGGGTTTGCTTCCTGCTCATGGGGGCGATCTTCTGGGGACTGCCTTCGATCGGCGACGCGCTGATCGCGATCCCCGACGATTCGATGCACTCGCTGTTCTGGCGGTACCACTGGCTCGTCGGATTCTCGTTCGTCCTCAGCGCGTTCACGTTCTGGGGTCAGATGAAGTTCTTCCAGAAGCTCCGTGCCGCGCCTTCTGAAGATCCGCGTCTCGAGCGCTCACTCGCTCAGATGGCACGGCGCGCCGGCCTCGGCCGTGTGCCGCAGCTCGTCCTGATGAAGGGCAAGTTCAATGCGGCGGCCTCGTGGAATCCTTTCGGCGCCGACTTCGTCATCTCGATGGGCGAGGTTCACAAGCTCCTGCACGACGATGAGGAAGATGTGGTGTACGCGCATGAGATCTCGCATCTCAAGCATTGGGATATGCTCGCTCGCGCGATCATCCTTTCGGGATCGCGTGCGCTCGCGTTCCAGATGGTATTCCTCGCAGGTGTGCTCGCGTTTTCGACTGCGGGCACTCTCCTCGGCAAGCATGTGCAGGATCGACATGTGTTCAAGGCGATCGTGCTGACAATGGGGATCAAGATCATCTACGATCTTCTGGCCGCGGCGCATTCGCGTGCGCGGGAATATCTCGCGGATGCGGGTGCCATCGGCATCCTCGGGCTCGACTATCGCGATCGATTGATCTGCGGCATCTTGCGGATCGGTACGTCGCTCTCGGGCGCGCATCCGGCACTCCTGATGCAGCGGACGGGTATCTCGCTCTTCAGCTCGCATCCGGCACCGGTCGATCGCGCCGACGCACTCAGCGTCATCGTCCTGCCCAACGCGGATGGTGCCGACATCATCGGGATCGATATAGCCTGATGCCTCCGCGCACACATGATGACGGCGGCCTGCCCTGCAGGCCGCCGTTTTCTTTTGATGCTACACTGCCGCCATGGCGCGTTTCCCATATCGCAGCGCGGTGCATCTCTTCCTCATACGTGAGGGCAAGATTCTGCTCGCGCGCCGCTGTAATACCGGATTCATGGACGGGAGCTACAGCGTACCGGCCGGACATATCGAAGGCGGCGAGACGGCACGCGAAGCGTGCGTGCGCGAGGTCTCGGAAGAGATCGGGCTCGCGCTCTCCGCCGAGACGTTGCGCGTCGCGCATGTGATGCATCGTTACTGGGACGACGAGGTGATCTATATCGACTTCTTCATGGTCTCGGATGCGTCCGGCGAGGTGCAGAATCTCGAGCCCGAAAAATGCGACGACCTCTCGTGGTTCTCGGTAGATGCGCTTCCGGAGGATACGATCCCGTACATCCGGCAGGCCATCGAAGCGGTGCAGCGAGGGGAGTTCTATTCGGAATCAGGGTGGGAGCATTAATCCCGCACGGTCACGGGCGTGCCGATGTCGGCCCACGCGTAGAGCTGTTTCGCATCGTCGTACGAGAGATTCACACAGCCATTTGAATGAGGCTTTCCGAAATCGTCGTGCCAGTACGCGCCGTGTATCGCGGCACCCTGGGCCGTGAAGTACATGTCCCACGGGACGCCCGGTAGATCGTACTCATGCGTGCTGATGCCGGGGATGGGGCCCTGCATATAGCGGCTCGGGGTCTTGAGGAAGATACGGAAATTCCCGCGCGGGGTCGGCGTGGCGGTGATGCCAGTCGAGACCGGGGCTTTTATCACCAAGGTGTCGCCGTCGTATGCGTAGAGCATCTGTGAACTGCGATCGACGATGATGCGCTTGGTCGTGGAGGCCGTCGCGCCCAGCTCTTCGGGGCCGACGTGCGAGAAAGCACTCACGCGATCGGCGGCGACGTAGATCTTCTTCGCTCGCTCAGGATAGCGCAGCCACTCATCGAAGACGACACGGTACCAGGTATGGCCATCACGCTCGATCGAGTCGGCTACCTTGAGCACGGTGCCGATGCGGAATCGCGCGACAATAGGGTAATCGGTCCCCGGGCCGGAACGGCCGCGGACGCACGATTCACCATAGGCCGGGCCGCACCCCTCCTCGATGGCGATGTATTGATAGACGGGTGGCGGCGGGGGAACGACGATAGTCTGCACCGCCGGTATAGGCGCGCCGATGACCGGGAGCGCTACCGGCAGCGAAGGAGCCGTCGCGTAGAGTACGAAGACGGCGCTGCCGACCACGATGAAGACCCCTATCAGGGGTCCGTATGCTGAACGAGGAAACATCACGCCACATATTACACACGTTTGCAAATATCGCAATACGTAGTCGCCGTCTCATCCGATGTACATGGGCTTACGTGATATCCTTGGTCTATGCAAAAGCTCACACCGTTCTTGTGGTTCGATTCGCAGGCAGAAGAGGCCATGCAGTTTTATACGTCGCTCTTCCCGGGGGGAAAGATAGTGCATATCAAGCGCTACCCCGACGGTATCACCGACGGACCGATGGCAGGCATGGGAGGGAAGGTGCTTACAGGCGTCTTTGAGCTTTTTGGTCAGCGCTTCATGGCGCTCGATGGCGGTCCCGTCTTCAAGCCGACCGGTGCGGTCTCCTTCCTCGTCCAATGTGAGACGCAGGCGGAGATAGACACATACTGGAACGCGCTCACCGAGGGAGGTGACCCCTCTGCGCAGCAATGCGGCTGGCTCAAGGATAAGTATGGCTTCACGTGGCAGATCGTGCCGGATATGGCTCGCTGGCTCGACGCTCCCGATACGGAAGCCTCGGGTCGTGCTATGCAGGCGATGATGGCCATGAAGAAGATCGATATCGCCGCGCTCGATGCGGCATTCAAAGGCTGACATTGCGTAGCGCCACGGATACGGCTAGTATCGGCTCGGACTGTTCTAACAGGTAGGACGGTCGGCAACCTCTCTGGAGGCACCGATGATCCCACGGTATGCGGATTCCCGCATCACTCAGATATTTTCCGACGAAGCCAAGCTCGGTCGCTGGCAGCAGGTAGAGCTCGCCGTGATCGAGGCTCGGGTGAAGCTCGGGCTCGTGAGCGAAGATGTCTATCGAGCCATCGCCGACACGCTGCGTGCCAAGCCGTTCGACATCGCCTGGTGGCTGCAGCGCGACAAGGAGATACACCACGATCTCAATGCGTTCATCGAGGAACGTAGCCGGCATCTATCCGCGGAGCTCACGAGCGAATTCCATCGCGACATGACGAGCTACGACACCGAAGATCCGGCATTCGCGCTCGCGCTGATAGCCGCTGCCGAGATCATCGAGAACGATCTCGCCGAACTGCTGTTCCTCATCGGTGGCATCGCGGATGCGCATCGTCACACGGTCATGCTCAAGCGCACGCATGGCCAGGGCGCGAAGCTCGGGAGTTTCGGGAGCCGCGTCCTCACGTGGTATGCGATGCTCGACGATCTCTGTGATCCGCTGAACGCCTGCGTGAAGCGATGCTCTCGCTCTCGGATATCAGGTGCTGTCGGCAACTATGGCGGCAACATGACACCGGAGATCGAGCGCGCGTCGCTCAAGGTCCTCGACCTCGAGCCGTTCTACGGCGCGACGCAGATCATGCCGCGGAGCGTCTTCGTCCCGCTCGCTCAGAATATTCAGCTGGTCGTCGAATCACTCGGAAAGATAGCGCTGGATATCCGGCTGATGGCCCGAAGCGGCTTGCCGCTCGTTCATGAGTCGTTCGCCAAGGTCCAGAAGGGATCGAGCGCGATGCCGCACAAGAAGAATCCGATCCGTACCGAGCAGATCGGCGGACTCGTGATGCTCGCGCGTGGACAAGTGCTGAGCATTACCGAGACCATCGGCACGTGGGAAGAGCGCGCGATCGAGCAATCATGCGTCGAGCGCGTCGCCTGGCCGGATCTCTTCCACACTGCACTGCGCGCCATCTCGGTGATGAAGCAGGTGCTGAGCGGGCTCGTGGTGTATCCGCGCAATATGCTCGAGGAGATCGTGCAATCGCGCGGGACCTACGCATCTGACGAGGCGAAGAACTTCCTCGCGGCAGAACTCGCCAAGAAGGGGATTCCCGCCGAAGATGCGTATCGCGTCGTGCAGCTCGCATCGTTCAACGCATTCGCCTCGATGACCGATGGCGAGTTCCGTGGGCCGCTCACGCAGGGATACGAGTACGCGGATGATGTCGTGCTCGGGATCCGCAGTCTGCACAGTGGCACCACCGACGGCATCAGTTCGCGTATTGCCGAGGGCTGGCTCTTTGCCGTCCCGAGTCTCAAGGCGACCGAGGAAGATGTCGCGCGTTGGAATGCGTGCCTCAAAGAGATCTTCACCGACGCCGAGACGACGCGCAGGTGGGTCGAGGTGTTCACACCGACGTACCTTCTGCGCAATGAGGCGGCACTCTTCGAGAGGATCATCTAGAGCTGTCTCGTGCCGACTTCTACCTCTGCCGCCCTGGTGCATGCCAGGGCGGCTCTTTTTACACAGATGATACGTGCATAGAAAACGACCGCCAGGGAAGGCGGTCGTTTTGTGCACGAGAGGGGTGCCGTGCTAGTTCTCCTGGAAGACCGGGATGACGTTCACGACCGCTTGATCGGTGAGCTTGGTGCCGATGCGGGTGGTGCAGGTGAGATTGTACGTCGTCTGCGCGGTGATCGGCGCTGAGGTCTTGGTCACCGGGACATCCTGTGAGGTCGGTAGGTCGGTCCAGTCATCGCCGTTGGTGCCCTTCACCTCACATGAGGTCACGTGCCCAGCGGTCCACGAGATGTTCGACGTGCTGCCCGATTTCACGAGGCTCGGGGTCGCCTTGAGCGCGACGTTGGCGAGCTTGGCGTCCTGGAAATCGGCATACGAGCCCTGAGAGTTGAGCTGCGAGATGACAGCGCCGGTCGAGGCGTTGCTCGTCTGATTCGTGATCGTGCCGGTGGTCGAGGCGCCGTTGGCCTGCGTGCCCGAGCCGCTGCCGGCGGCGACGGTGCGCGTGCGGCCTTCGACGATCTGGCAGGCGACGAGTGTCGAGTTGATGCTGCCGATCGCGTTGGCTGCGACGCCTGCGTTGCAGAGCGTCACGAACGAACCCTGGACATTCTCCTGCGTGCCGGTGTAGGTGCGCTGTTCCTGGAAGACCTGATTGCCCGCGGCGTCCTTGGTGTTGGTGACGGAGCTCCACTGTGTCCAGCTACCGCCGGTGCACGCACCCGCGTATTGCTGGGTGACGGTCGTGACGCACGGCTGGTCGGCGTTGCCGTGTGCGGCCTGGAAGGTCTCGAACGCGAGCGCTATGAGTGCCATCGCGAGCGCGACTGCCGCGAGCGCATAGACTCTCTTGGTAAATACCTTATCTGATGCTTCATGCAATGGCATGGTCATTGATCGTTGAGCGTATAAAAGGGAGCTTGTATCGTCCCCTCGGTATCGAGGAGTCGCATGCCTACATTGTCCCAGACACCTTTTTTCCTGTCGAGGACCCAGAAGGGAGGGAATGTGTATAAGCCGTTGGTGACGAGGAAGTCGCGCGTGAGCGGGAATCCGCTCGCGTGGCTCGAGACAGAGACGAGGAACGCGATGCTCTTATCCGAAAGCGGACCACCTTTCTCTTTCGGGAGGGTCTTGAGTGATTCGAAGCTCACCATGCTGTAGGTGACGATCAGGGGGTTGCTCTTGAGCACATGGAGCTCTTCGCCTTTGGGCGAGAAGAACTGGATGTAGGGCATGCCGTACGATTCCATCGCGTTGCCGGCGTAACCCATCACCGCATCAAAGGTATCGAGCGAGATGAGATTCTGCGGGACCGTATCCTTATCGAATTCGTAGACGTAGACATCGGCAGGACCCTCGTAGGGAGTACCGTCGGCGTGCACGAGGGCATGGGCGGGCATCGTGTACGCGCTGTGCGGACCTTTGATCACGAAGCTCCCGTCTGATGCTGCGCTGTCGGCCGGATCCGTGATGGTGTGTTTCTGGGTATCGAGTGTGACGATCGTGATCGGGGCGGCGAGCGTGATCGTGCCGACATCGTAGGAGTGCTTGCCGGCGCCGACGACGATGACATCGGCGAATCCTTCCGAGAAATTGCGCTTGACGATGCTGATACGGATCTTCTCCATAGCATCCGCCGTGACCGGTAGCGAGAAGGCGCCGTGCTCATCGGTCATGACCGGCGCATCTTTCGGATGACTGATCGCAGAGACCGCTGCGCCGCGTATGGGGCGACCGGACAGGTCGGTCGCGATGCCGGTGATGCGTATCGCTATCGAGGCAGGGCAGCGCACCTTGAAACGTGCGCAATTGCGAGCATTGACCTCGTCGCGCTTGGCGTACTGGCCGGCCAATTCATATAGATAGGCGAGCTGCCAGAGCTGATCGGAGCTCGCCGTGTCGCGTGCGTACGTGGCCTCAAGATCGGATTGCAGGGCGTCGTACTCACCGGGCTTCGACGAGAACGAGTAGATCTTGTTGTGGAACTGTAGTTCGGGCGGGAGATCTTCTTCGGCGACGGCGTGCATCGTGGTCTTGCTGTACTGGGTGGTCGAGGCGACGCCACGCATGAGTGCGGCGATATCGTCGTCGGAAAGGTGTCCGATGCGCGCCCATACTTCGGGGTCGAAGAAGCCGATACTGTCGTCGCCGGCTGCGTCGGTACGCACGTACCAGAAACCTTGCGTGACGAGCGCAGGCTCGACGCCCAGCGTGGAGAGCGCGCGGCCGAGTCGGTCTTTATTGAGCGCTATCTCGTGCTCGCGGGCAGCATCGGCCGCGATCTCAGCGCGGATGGTCATGAATTGCAAGAAACCTGCATACACTACGAGCCCCAAGATCGTGAGCGATATCGCAAGTGCAGCGAGGGCGCGAGCGCGCGAATGCATGCGGATATCGTAGCATGCGTATCGTGGTGGTAGACTCGCGTGATGGTGCGCGCCACGTACACGGTATACATCATCGAATGCGTCGACAAGACGCTCTACACCGGTATCGCCCGCGACGTCGAGAAACGATTCGCTGAGCACGCAGCAGGAAAGGGTGCGCGCTACACGCGTTCGCATCCGCCGCGACGCATCGTCTACCGCGAATCGTGCAAAGATCGTGCCGCTGCCTCACGGCGCGAATATGAGATCAAGAGACTCTCTCGAGCCGAAAAACTGACACATATCAGGGCAGCCAGACGTTCTGGTATACTCGCGACATGACCGACATACATCCAGAGGCACAAGCAGGGTCTCACGCCTCTAAGCTCAATTGGCTACGCGCCTCTGTGCTCGGCGCCAACGACGGCATCGTCTCGGTCGCGGCGCTCGTCGTGGGTGTCGCCGGAGCCACATCGGAAACCAATACCATCTTCATCACGGGCATCGCGGGACTTCTCTCGGGCGCACTCTCGATGGCGGTAGGCGAGTACGTATCCGTGAGTTCGCAGCGCGATGTCGAGGAGTCGTTGCTCGAGAAGGAGCGACGCGAACTTTTGGAACAGCCAGAGGCTGAGCTCGAAGAGCTGACACAGCTTTACGAGGCCAAAGGTGTCTCGCGGCCCACGGCCGAGATCGTCGCGCGAGAGCTGACCGCACATGATGCATTTGCCGCACATGTGGAGACAGAGCTCAAGTTCGATCCCGAAGAGCTGACCAATCCCTGGCATGCTGCGTTCGCGTCGGGCGCCTCATTCACCGTCGGCGCCATCCTGCCCTTGCTCGCCATCACGCTACCGCCGGCCTCGGTGCGCATCCCGTTCACGTTCGCGTCGGTCGTCATCGCGCTGGCCATCACCGGATACCTGAGCGCGCGCACGAGCGAAGCGCCGGTGGGGAAGGTGCTGATGCGCGTGGTCATCGGTGGCATTCTCGCGATGATCATCACGTTCGGCATCGGAAAGCTTTTCGGCGTCAGCGCCGCCTGATATGGAGATACAGCGCCCCGCACCGCACCAGCCGATACCGCCCGATGCGGACAAGGTCTTCTCGGGCGTCATCTTCGACGTCTATCAGTGGCAGCAAGAGATGTTCGATGGATCGACCGCGACATTCGAACGCCTTACGCGCCCGGACACCGTCGGCGTATTTCCGGTGTTGCCGGATGGCAGCATCCTCCTCGTGCGTGAGCAACAACCCGGCACCGGTAGCTTCTTGAGCATCCTCGGCGGACGCGTCGAAGCAGGGGAGGCGGCAGATATCGCCGCCGCTCGTGAACTGAAAGAGGAGAGCGGGTACGCTGCATCGAGTCTCATGCTCTGGGATGCGCAGCAGCCGGTCAATAAGATAGATTGGGCCGTCTACACCTTTATCGCCAGAGGTGCGACGAAGGTCGCCGACCAGTCCCTTGATCCGGGGGAGCGCATCGAGCTCGTACAGGTCTCGCTCGACGAGCTCATCGAGCTGGTGGCCGAAGGAGCCTGTTCGGTGAAAGAGGTCGCATCGCGCTTCATCGAAGCCCGCTATGACGACCAAAAGCGCCAGGAATTACGGCATATATTCGATCCCGCGGCATAGGATCGTTTTCCCCATCAGGCCGGGTAGGGAGCCTCCAGAAAGCGCGCCTTCATGTATACTTATGCTATGAGTGCGCGGGAGTTCGGCAGACTCATGGGGGCGCTTGTCGTGCCTCAGCTGGTAGGCATAGCCGGAGCTCTCATAACCTATCCCGCGATCCCCAGTTGGTACCGGTCGCTTCATGCACCGGTCTTTGCGCCACCATCATGGGTCTTCGCCCCTGTCTGGACCCTCTTGTACATACTCATGGGCACGGCGTCGTATCTCGTGTGGCGGAGAGGATTTGATACCGACGGTGTGCGGCACGCATTACGCATCTACGGCATCCAGCTCGCGCTCAACCTCGCGTGGAGCGTCATATTCTTCGGCATGCACGCCATAGGGCTTGCGCTCATCTGCATCACGGTCCTCTGGATCGCGATTATCTTCACCATCCTCGGATTCGCACCGGTCTCGCGTACCGCTGCGTGGCTCTTGGCACCGTATGCTGCGTGGGTCAGCTTCGCCGCGCTCCTGAATTACGGATTCTGGATCCTGAATAGCGGATACTGAGATCCTTTCCGGGTGCACGTGCTATCATCGCCACGATGCGAGGACGGCGAAGCGAGTATCTGCGGCACAAAGAGCGTGCACGCGCATTGGTGCATGCACGTATCGCGCATTTCGTCGCGCTCGGGGAGGTTGCGCCCAAGGCGGTGCGCATCCGCAATTCCAAGACACGCTGGGGGTCGTGCTCGATAAAGGGGAACCTGAACTTCCATTACAAGCTCGCGCTCCTGCCGAGCGATCTCGCCGACTACGTCATCGTCCACGAGCTCTGCCACCTGCGCGAACTCAATCATAGTGCGCGGTTCTGGGCGCATGTCGCGCTCCACGTGCCTGACTACAAGCTGAAGCGCAAGGCGCTGAATGCTCACGCGCGGATCCTGCGCTGAGTCACGAGGTGGTATCATCCTCCCATGACGCTGCCCGACGCACGTGCGCGCATATCGTTCCGCCGAGTCCTCACCTACATACTGTTGGCATTCATCGTGATACTACCGGTACGCGTGTTCGTCGCGCAGCCGTTTCTCGTATCTGGCGGTTCGATGACGCCCACCTTCTCGTCGGGCGATTACCTCGTCGTCGACGAGCTCTCATATCGCTTTCATCCGCCTGAGCGTGGAGACATCATCATATTCCGCTACCCGCTCGATCCCGATCAAGTGTTCATCAAGCGCATCATCGCGCTGCCGGGAGAGACGGTACAGATCGCGAACGGGCGCGTCTCGGTCATCGGGCGCGACAAGCGCGACATCGTCGTCCTCGACGAACCATATCGCGCAGATGGTCCGCAGAAAAAAGAGGTGAGTACGACGACGCTCCACGATGACGAATACTTCGTGCTCGGCGATGACCGCGATGCGAGCGCGGATTCGCGCGTGTGGGGACCGTTGGTACGGCACTTCATCATCGGCAAAGCGGCGCTCCGACTATGGCCGCTCTCGCAGATCACACTCGTGCCGGGCCAGCATCGATACGAGACCGTTTCGCGCTAGACATTATCCACATGCACGATGCGTCGTATCTATGCATGCGACGTATACTGATGGGTACGTAGCTCTTCAACTATGTCGAACTTCCTCGAACGTCTCAAGAAGAAAGATCTCGTCCCCGGGACACCGGAAGACGCGAAGAAGACGCAGGTCGCGACTCAGGCTGCGCAGAGCGCAGCGAGCAATCCTGCCAATGCTCCCGTCGCCGAGCAGCTCAAAGTCGATATCCACCAGACACAGAACGCGATCGTGATCTACGCGCAGATCGCGGGATCGAGTGTGCATGATTACAGCGTCATGATCGAAGGCGATGGTGATGTCGTGACCATCAAAGGTCAGCGCACCAAGCCCAATGGCGAGATATTCGAGCACGCAGGCATCGAGAACAAGGAGCAAGTACTCTCCGAATGCTCATGGGGCAAATTCTATCGCCAGATCATCTTGCCTGCCGCTGTCGACGCCACCAAGACGCAGGCGAAGATGCGCGAAGGCGTCCTCATGCTCCTGCTTCCGCTCAAAGAGACCTCAGACACCGGGGTGCGCATCCAGGTGCAGGAGGTTTGAGAATGTGTCAAAAAGTCCGCCTGCTTCGTTGCGGGGCCCCGGCGTGCTCGTCACCGTACGGTCCAGTACGGCTCCTCGCTCGCCATCCCCGCGCCTCGCATCCGGCGCTTTTTGACCACATTCTCGCTGGGTCCGACACGCATTCGTCGCTATGAATTTCTTACATCGCCATACTCGAATAGTGCTCGTACTTCTCATGTTCCTGCCGGTCTCGGCGAACGCGGCAACGCTCTCGTTCTCACCGTCTGCCGGTTCATATGCCGTGGGCAAGCAGTTCACGGTCAAGGTGCTCGTCGATCCCGGATCCGACTCGATCAATGCTGCGGATGGCACGGTGTCGTTCGATGCGTCGACCCTCTCGGTGGTCTCGGTCTCGAAGGACGGCTCGGCGTTCTCACTGTGGACCGCTGATCCGAAGTTCTCGAATACCGACGGCACGGTGGTATTCAGCGGCGGGACGCCGTCGCCCGTCTCGAGCAAGGGAACCGTCGTCGCGATCACCTTCAAGGCAAAACAAGCCGGCACCGCCTCGGTGACAGTGTCGAAAGCATCTATCTTGGCGGCCGATGGAAAGGGGACCGATGTATACACGCCCGCCGATGGTGCCACCTACGCGGTGACGGCCGCTGCCGCGGCTCCGCCTCCGCCTGCCGATACTACCGAGGCGGCCACGGCAGATGATTCGGTGTCTGCGCCTATCGGTGGGACATTGCCGCTCGCGCCGACGATAAACTCCTCGACACAGCCGAAACAAGACAGCTGGTACGCGACCACGACGATAGCGCTCACGTGGAACCCGACGGCCGATGTGACGAACATGCGTCTCGGATTTTCCGACAAGGCCGACGCGGAGCCGACGACCACACTGAAAGTCGCGACCACATCGGCGAGCTATATCGCGCCGTCGGATGGCACGTGGTACTTCGCGCTCCAATACAAGAACGACGCTGGCTGGGGACCCGCGGCGCATTTCAAGATACAGATCGATACGGTCCCGCCGGATGAGTTCGATGTCGCGCTCGCGACGCCCGCATCCGCATCGGATCCGGCAAAGCTCTCGTTCAAGACGACCGATTCGCTCTCGGGTATGGATCGATACGAAGTCCGTTTTGGCACCACGACCGTCGGTACCGTGAAAGAGAAAGATATCAGCGACGGCCTCTTCACCATCCCGCCACAGGCAGGCGGAGCGATGGATGTCACGGTCCGCGCGTACGATAAGGCCGGCAACATGCGTGAGGCGACGCGCCATCTGACCATCCCGGCGGTCGTCAAGCCGGTACCGGTCGACGAGAACGCGCCGAAGCAATCGTCGAACATCCTCGAACACGTGCTCGTCCTCATCCTGGCACTCGGTGCTGGAGCCGGTGCAGCGTGGAACATGCGGGCGCGCAAGGAATCGGTCGCCCTCGAAGCGCGTATCCTCTCGCGCGTCCTTGCTGTCCGCGAGAAGAACGATCGTATCTTCAGCGCGATGCGGGAGGAGTTCGAGCAGCTGGTCCAGGACATGGATGAGCGCCCCCAGCTCACCCCACAAGAACGCGACCTCTTGGAGGGTATCAAGGAGGTGTTGGACATATCCGAAGGCATCATCGATACGAGCATCGAAGAGCTCAAGAACGAGGTGAAAGGGAAGTAAGCGGCGGAGAGGGTCGTTTGACTGAATTTTCGCGCAGTTGTGCGATAAAAGGCCCCAAAAGGATGATAAAATTTGGGGGTGCAGACGCGGCCTGAAGCGGCGGCGGTTTTGTGCACGTACCAGAGCGATTTTCATGAAATCTAGCCGGCTCACATCTCTCCGAAATTCCGCGATGTTCATCGCGGTTGTCGTGCTCGCGGCCCTCGCGATCGGATGGCTCACGCGCGGACTCGTCGGCGCATATGTCGAGATCAAGCATGCGCAGATATTTCCCACGACCATCGTGGCGGACGGATGGGACGAGGCCGACCACTCGCTCACGCTCGACCTGCCGCCAAACGCACCCTACCCGAGCTTTACGCGAGACAATTCCGCATACATCGAGATCGGCTCGTCGACGCCGCCGGTCGCGACATCCTCGATTCCCATGTTGCAGGGCGGCATCACCGCGCCGGATGCCAGCACGACGCCGCCTGCGCCGACCGAGATACCGATACCGCCTGCGGCGGCGACATCTTCGCTCGATGCTGCTCCTGTTCCGGATCCTGTGGCGACGACATCTCCGACATCATTGCGCACCCGGCTCGACGCGATCGTCCACGCTGTACTCGCGCGCACCGCGGCGATCGCGATCGCGAGTACGACCGGGACATCGACCGCTGCGAGCGCGACGACTACGGAAGAGTCAGACGCCGGGCCGTCGGCGCCGACGGCTCACGATGTCGCGAGCTGCACCGTCTTGAGCAAGCCGTGTCATTTCATCGAAGCATCAGGCTTCACCGTATCGGGCTCCTTGGCCGACAAGAAGCTCAAGGGCGTCGTCGTGGATTTCTCGTTCGCGAGCTACGTGCCGGAGAGCGAGCTCTCGAACGACACGCTCACGGTCCGCTACTTCCATGCGGGCGCATGGCGTGAGGCAGGACAGGTGTTCCTCAACAAGGAGCTCAGCAATGACGCGAATGGCGCGTACTTTACCGCAGATCTCGAGGGTCTCTCGTCGTGGGATGATCTCTCGGACGTCCGCGCGATGATCGAGTATGCGCGCGATACCGATACGGAACCCGCGCGTCTCTATCTCGACTCGGTGTGGCTCGATGCGTCGTATCAAGAGCGCGTGCAAGACGTGCTTGGGGGCGACCCGGGAGTCCCGTCGGATGCGCCGGACAACGTGCTCTTCTCGCTCGGTGGCCCGATGGATAAGGGGCGAGAGCTGGTGCTTCCCACGAGCGACACGATCTCGTTCCCGTTCGCGAGCCGGCTCGCGAAAGACGGGCTCCAGTTCCGTACCGACAAGGCGGTGTACGTACCGGGCGATGGGGGAGGCGCGCCCGATGAGAGCGTCGTGTATGTCAGCGTCACCAATTCCAGCAAGACCGAAGACATGCTGCGCATCGCGGCGATGTTCCCGGACGAGACGACGCTCGTGGAGGTGAGCCAGTTCAAGCAGAACGTGCCGGAGCCCGTGGACACGCCGGTGTACAAGGATGTCTCGTATTTCTGCGCCGATCATTGGGACGCGGCGAGCACGACCGGGAGCTACGTGTGTCCGTCGACGGGAGAAATCCAAAGCTGCGGCACGGTGAACGATGCGGGCGAGACCTGCACGGTACCGCATGTCGAGGTGAGCGTGCAGCACGATACGCGGTACATCGCGGCGTGGGTGAAGGGCACGCTCAGCGATGCCCCTGATCGTTTCGAGGCAGACGTCGATCCGCCGACGGGGTACCACCTCGCGGCAGTCACTGACCCGGAATTCGATATCCTGCCCAGCCAGACGGTCTATCTACGCTTCAGATTGCGTGCATCGGAGAAGGTCGCACAGCGGTTCGTACTCGAAGCGCTCGGCGATATCGGCGGCAGCGTCGACTCGTCCAAGCTCACCGCTGAGACGACGCTCCTCGATGCATCGCAGCAGGCGACGCCCGCGCCGCTGCGCAAGGCGCACATCAACGAAGAGCTCTCAGGTCGGACGGATTTCGCGACAGGAGAAAATCCGAAGTTCAGCTTCCGCTTCCATACGCAACGCCCGTTCTTCCAACGTGTGGCCGACGCGTTCACGGGCACCATCGTCCCATACCATATCGAAGATGCGAAGCTCATCCACTCGGACGGCGACGAAGAACATGTGCCCGTCGATGTCGAGTACGGGCAGAATGGAGATTGGACGCTCAAGGTCGAGAAGACGCCGCGTGCGTACAAGCCGGGGCGGTACACACTGGCGCTCTCGATGATCGAAGGTTCTCAGACCTACCAAGACACCGTGGATTTCTACTGGGGCGTCCTAGCCATGAACACCGACAAGACGCCGTATCAGCCAGGCGATATGGCGCGACTCTCGCTCGCCGCACTCGATCAGAACGGCGACACGCTCTGCGATGCGCGCCTCAGCCTCTCGATCGTCGCGCCGTCAGGTGACAGAGCCGATGTGCCTGTCTCACCCGGCGGTGGCTGCGGAAAAAACAACGTCACGGAGTTGCCGGACTACGTCGCCGAGTATCCGGTGAGCGAGACCGGCAGCTACCAGATGATCCTTTCGATGCTCGATCCCTCGGGTGCCGTGATCACCTCGACCGCCGATGCGTTCGAATCCACATCGACGCCGCGATTCACCATCGCACGCACGGGGCCGACGCGTATCTATCCGCCATCAAGCTACGTGATGGCCCTGACCGTGACGGCGCACGAGGGATTGGACGGCACGCTACGCGAAGCGGTGCCAGAAGGATTCATCGTATCTGACACCGGAGGTGCCAAGATCGAGAGACACGACGGCACGGCGTACCTCAGCTGGGACATCGCGCTCGGGGCGGGGGCGTCGCGCACGTTCAGCTACCGTCTCAAGGCGCCAGACGTGAGCCCGTATCTCTTCCTTCTGGGAAGCGCTACCCTGAACGAGAACGATGTGCAGGTCTTCGACGAAGGACGATCGTGGAAGATCGCTTCGGATGCTGTCTCGATAGCGACCGGTGTCGCATGGCTCAACGGTACGACGACCACCAATGGCGCCGAGCTCAACAATGCGACGCCGGGCGCGATCAATTGGACGACCGACGACTACGATACGACGTACTACTCGCACTCGACGACGACCAACAATACCCAGCTCACCGTGAAGGTCGCAGGTGATTATCTCGTCGCCATCGACGTGCCGCAGGAACGCACCGACGCCAACAATGGCCGTACGGCGAATGAGCTCGAGGTGCGCGTCAACGGCAGCAAGCAGAATCTCGGTGTCGGCCGCGGCGCCTACAACGAACGCTCGACGCAGCTCGAATCATCGGATCACCTCTACGTCTTGCTCCACAACCTGCAAGTAGGGGATTACATCGAAACATTCGTCCATACCATCACGACCATCAGTGCTACCAACCACATCGTGATCGGGACGCAGGCGAGCATGTACGCGGAGTACATCCCGAATTCGGAGCAGGTCTTCAGTGCTGTCGCGACATCTACCAGCAATACCGGTGACCGGACAAACTTCAATCCAGCAGCGACGACGACGGTCGTCTGGTACGACACCGGCTCGCGTGTGGACTCGAGCTATACCCACTCGAACGCTACCAACGCACAGAATATCCAGCTCACTGATCAGGCCGATTATCTCGTTTTCCTGAATATCCCGACGGAAGGCGCGTTCGCGTCGGTCCGTCCGCGTACGCGTGTCTTGCTCGGCGGCACGATGATAAACGGCGGTGAGGCGAAGCAGGCCTACATAGCCAATGCGACCAGACACACGCAATCATCAAACCAATGGAGCGGCGTGGTCCACACCACTACGACGAATTCCATCCTTACCATCAGCATGCAGGCGAGCGCCGGTACGGGTACGACGACGGTGGGGAGCGATCAGGCGTCGATCTACATACAGAAGTTGCCGCCGAGCGATGTCTATTTCGGACGCGCGACCACGACGATGGCCGGCGCGACGCCGACGAATTTCAATCCGGCGACCGCGCAGAATGTCCGCTGGGGCGCCGACGATCTCCGCGATACCGGCACCTATACGCACTCGACGACCACCAATCCGCATCAGATAACCGTGCTCAAGGCGGGTGATTACTTCCTCTCGTTCAACGCGTCGCTCGCCGGTGCGACCAACCGCATGAACCCTAAGCAGCAGGTCCTGGTGAACGGCTCGGCCCTCAACGGCCTCGAATCGAAGGGCGAATTCATCAGCACGAACTCGACCGACAACGAGGGCTCTGGTTCGATGGTGTACCTCTTGAGGAGCCTGGCGGCAAACGACATCATCACGGTCAACACGATCGCAGCAGGCGTCGCGGGTACGGCGACACTCGATCAGAATGCACTGCTCATGCTCTGGAGGAAGAATCCGCAGAGCTCGTATATCCAGGATACTCAGCGCTGGTATGCCAATGCGAATTCCGCGACGACCACCGACCCATGGCCCGCAGGAGCCGTCGATCTGAACGAAGGCGATGCGATCACCACCGGAAACTCGGTCAAGAGCACCGATGTCCTACGTCTGCGCCTCGCGATGCAGGCGAATGTGAATACGTCTGGCGGCGTGGACCAGTTCAAGCTGCAGTATGCGCCGGGCACGGTCTGTTCGCCCGCGCTCACGTGGAGCGATGTCGGTGCTATCGGCAGCGGCAGCATCTGGCGTGGGTACGATAACGCGGGCGTCGCTGCCGGATCGCGCATCTCGTCGACCGATCTCCAGCTCTCGGTCTCCTCGACGTCCGAAAGCTATGAAGAACAGAATCTATCGGCAGCCGCTCCCAATGCGATCACGGCCGGGAAGGATGGCGAGTGGGACTGGGCATTGCAGGACAATGGTGCAACGGCAGGCACCTCGTACTGTTTCCGCGTCGTGACGAGTGCCGGGCAGCTTCTGAAGGATTACAATGACTACCCGCAGCTGGTGACCAATGCCCCGCCGTCCGCACCGATCTTATCGACGCCCTTCGATAACGAGAAGGTCGCGAGCACCTCACCGTGGCTGACCTTCGGCTCGAGCGATGATAACAACGACGATCTCCACTACGAGGTCCAGGTGTCGACCGATCCGACCTTCGCCACGACCGCGATAGACGAAGATTCGGTCACGTACTATACGAAGTTCTCCAACGTCAACAACGGTGCCGACAAAGCGCCATTCGCATCAGGTCAGGTCGTGCAGTACACGCCGACCGTATCGCTTACCAACGGCACGACCTACTGGTGGCGCGTGCGTGCGAAGGATCCGAACGGGAACAACGCCTATGGCGATTGGTCGTCATCCCAGAGCTTCACCGTCGGGACATCGGTCACGGTCTCGACGTGGTTCCAGACGAGTGCCGCGCAATTCAGTGCAGATGCGATGACGAATCTCGCGACCACGAGCGTCTCCGGCGGGGAAGTGCAGCTCTCGGGGGCCAATACCACGGGCACGCTGTATTCTCCCTCCATCACCTACGAAGAGCACACCACCGGCAACTCATGGGGTTCGGTCGCCTGGACCGATGTACATACCGGCGGCACGCTTTTGTACCACGTGGAGTATTTCACCTCGGGCGGGAGCTGGGCGCTGGTGCCCGATGTCGATCTCACCGGCAATGCGGCGGGAACCTCGACGCAGCCGATCAATATCGCCGGTCTCGATCCGGGGACCTATGACATCATCCGCGTGCGGGCTGATTTCACGAAGACGAGCGCGACACCGGTCTTGAGCGATTGGACCGTCAGCTGGGGACTTTCCGTCTCGCAGCCGACACAGATCAAGCTGTTCGACAACGAGAAGTCGCCGACGACGACGCCGACCTTCGAGTTCACGACGACCGATCCGCAGAGCGATGCGCTGGTATATCAGGTGCAGTGGTCGACCGATGCGACATTCCAGACCGGCGTCGTCTCTCGTGTCTCCGATACGAATGCCGGATTCACCGATGTGACGGCGGGTGGCAGTTCGCCGTTCGCCTCGGGCGATACGATCGACTTCAAGGTCCAACAGGCCGACGCGCTCACCAACGGCACGACCTACTGGTGGCGCGTACGTGCGAAGGATCCGGGCGGGAACAACGCCTACTCGCTCTGGACCGATGCGCACAGCTTCACTATCGACACGACGATCGGCGTCTCGACCTGGTTCCAGACGACGACGGATCAGTTCAAGACCGATACGCTGACGCGTACCTCGGCTTCGAGCGGCAATGCGCTCGCTACATCAGACACAGGAAAGATCGCGGTCTATCGTGCTGCCGCAGCGGGCGAGGCGATCACGACCGCCAACTTCTTCCACACCTTCGATACCACGGTGCGACAGGATGATATCTACACCATGACCGGCAGCTCGACGGTGAACCTCAAGAAAGGTTACTACGCTGTCTTGTACGGATCACGCTTTAATTCCACGGGCGGCACAAATCGATCTGAGATACAGAGTTTTCTGTCGCTCGCGTCGACCACTTTGCCGGCCGGCTGGTCGCAAGCATTCATCCGTCGCAACGGCGCAGCGACGATGGGTCTCTCGCGTGGCGGAGCCATCGTGAAGGTGACGAGCGACAACACGCCGCTGCGACTCATCTCCTTCCGCACCGATACGAATGCCGCGACCGTCGCCCGAGCGACCAATACGTCCGACTTCCAGCTCATCAAGCTCGATGATGCCTGGAGCTATGCCCGCCTGAGCAGGAAGACGACTCAAGCGGGTCCGGTTTCTGCGACCTGGGTCTCCGTCAACTACGACCGAGAGGACGAGCTGGATACGAGCGCCTACTCGCATGCGACTGGCGGCTCGGGCATCACGCTCAAGAGTCCAGGCCATTACCTCGTCTTCGCCAACACCTACGGCTCGCTGAAGAGTACGAACACCGAGACGGCTGTCGACCAGAAGCTGACGCTCGACGGTGCGGATATCGAAGGGAGTTTCACTTCCGTGTATATGCGCGGTAACCAGAATGCTGATGGCGATTACCAAGGCGCCGCGTCGATCGGCATGATCATCCAGTCGACGACCACGAATCAGGTCTTGGCGGTGAAACTTTCACGCGCCGTCGGTACCGCTGCGTGGACTATCGATGCGAACCAGGCGGGGACCTACGTCGATCGTACGGGCATCACGATCGTGAAGCTCCCTGAGGCCGACTTCGTGCGCCTGCAGATATCGACCAACCCCAACATGAACCCGACCGCGTCGACCACCTTCAGCTACGATGTGAAGACCGAGCTCGATGCTTCGTTCTCGACGACGACCGGAAGCCCGTCGCGCATCAACACGCTCATCGCCGGTGACTACCTGATGTTTGCGGCCAATTATGCGAATCCCGGCACGACCGCCAATGCGAACCCTATCCAGGGATGGCGCAAGAACGGCGGTACGACGCTCTCGTATGGTGAGGGGATAGCGTACAACAGTACGGCGGCCAGCCATGTCGGTAATTGGTCGGGGATCATCTATCCGTCGATGATCAACGGCGATTACATGGAAGCGGTGGCACAGGCATTGGGGACCACCGGCACCGTCGCAGCTACGAAGAAGGGCGTCGAAGGCGTGCGTATCGCATCCCTCGTCGAAGCAGATACGAATCCGAAGACCGTGCAATCCAACGACATCGTCTTCTCGAGCGGATCCGGTCCGAAATGGTCGAGTGTCTCGGTCTCGAGCACGACGCCGACGGGGACCTCGCTCAAGCTGCAGATCTTGTACGCAAGTTCGACCGCGGATACCGGGTATGCGCTGGTACCCGACGCCGATCTGCCCGGTAATTCAACGGGATTCTCGACGGCTTCGACCTCTATCGCGGCGTTGAATCGCCTCACGTATCCGATCTTGCGCCTGCAGGCGACGTTCACCTGCGCCTCCGGTAACTGTCCGACAATGAGCGACTGGATGCTCGACTGGTCGCAAGGCATCAACATCTCAGGCACTGCCAAACTCTTCGATCAGACGACGAACGTGACGAGCGGCACCGTCGCGGTCGCGGTGAATGGTGTCTTGCAGTCGGGGAAGACCGGTACGATCTCGGGCGGCACCTGGACCATATCAAATGTGACCGCATTCGCGGGCGATGTGATCACGGTCTTCGTCCAAGGTGCGACAGATCCGCACAAGGCGGTCGCAATCACGAAGTACCTGACCTCGGGCGACATCACGGGCATGAAGCTCTACGAGAATCATGTGACGCTCGGGTCCGCTGACAATCCGCTCATCACCAACACCGACATCGGCAAGTACGATAACTCGGTCTCAGGCAATAGCGCGATATTCGAAGACGTCAACGGTAGCAACGCGCTCACGGTCTGTTCGGTGACGCCTGGTTGTTACAATGCGCGCCTGCTCGTGCTTTCCGGCACCACGTATCGTCCCGATTCAGCATCAGGCGGCAATGTCACGACGCGCCACTTCCAAAACGACGGCGTCTTCATCGCCGACGGCAATACGATCACGCTTTCCGGCTCGTGGAAGAACATCGGCAATTTCGTGTCGGGCAACTCGAGCGTCATATTCAGTGCGACATCGACCACCGAGACGATCGACAGTACCGGCGCGACCTCGACCGCTTTCTCCACCGTGACGTTCGGTTCCGGTGCGAGTACTGCTACGTGGAATCTCTCGACCACGCTCAACGCATCCTCATCGCTCACGATGAGTTCTGGCACGCTCGCGCAGAACGGCGCGAACCCGATACTGCTCTCGGGCGATCTCGTGATCGGCGCGAGCGGTAACTTCACCAAGGGCACCGCCTCTACGACGTTCATGGGCACGGGCTCGAATTCATGGACCGACAGCTCCGGCAGCAAGCAGGACATGGGGACGGTCGTCATCGATGGTTCCACCAAGACGGTCACGCTCGGTAGCAGCGTGCGTGCGACCAATGTGACCATCGGCTCCGACGACACGCTCAATGCCGGCGGCAGCAATACCATATCCGTGGGCGGCAACTGGACCAACAACAACTCATTCGTCGCGCAGACCGGCACAGTGAACTTCACCTCGACTGCGGTGGGGAAGATCATCGCGCCGGGCAACTCGACTTTCTACGACCTCACGTTCAACGGCGTCGGCGGTAACTGGTCGTTTTCGACGACGACGATCACCGTGAGCGACAACTTTACGATCGCGACCGGTACGGTCACGTTACCGAGCGGCACGACGACCATCGCGGGTTCGTTCCTCAACACCGGCGGCGCCTTCACGCACAACAATGGCGTCGTGAACCTGACCACGTCGGGCGCAAAGACGGTGCAGGCCAACGATTCCAATTTCTACGACCTCACGTTCAACGGCTCGGGCTCGTGGGCATTTTCTGATACGAACGCGACGTCATCGCGTCATGTGACGATCGCCGCTGGCACGGTGACCCTGCCATCGGGCGTGTTCGCTATCGGCGGCTCGATCCAGAAGACCGGTGGCTCGTTCAATCCCAATGGCGGTACGCTGCGATTCACGGCGACAAACGCGCAGACGGTGAACTTCGGCGGCACGAGCGCGGCCAATGTCACGTTTGCGGGCGTGGGCGGATCATGGAACTTTGCCACCGCGATCGCGACGACGACCGGTTCGGTGCGATTTGAGAACGGTGCGGTGACGCTGCCATCGACGCTCGTCGTCGGTGGTTCGTTCGTCGCGACCGGCGGCACCTTTACCCACAATAGCGGCCTCGTGCAGCTCAACGCTTCTGGCGCCGGCAACACGATCGATCCGGCGAGCTCCCGCTTCTATGCGTTGCAGTTCAACGGCACCGGCAGCTGGACCATCGCCAACAACGCGACCTCGACGGCCACGACGACCATCACGACCGTCGGCAACCTCACGCTCGGTAGCGGCAAGACGTTCGAAGTCGACGGCGGATTCTTCAACTCTTCAGGCGGCGCCTCGACGACCTGGACGGGGTCGACCTTGTATCTCAATTCCGACAATAGCTATACCATCAATGCGAAGACGGCGAGTACCACGACCTATGGCACGCTCGCGCTGGGCGGTACCACGAAAGTAAAGATATGGAACTCGAGCGCGACGAGTGCCGTCGTGCCGTCGACCGCGTACCTCTACTCGATGAATAACGCTGGTATCGCCGGTGCGCTCTACATCTGGGGCACGTATGCGAACACTGCCGATGAATACTGGTCGTACGGCACCGACTTCGATGGCACCGCTCTTGGCGGCTTATCGCGTCAGGCGAATGTGCGCCTCGCATCAGCGGCGAGCGTGACCCTGGGTACTGGCACATGGTGGATGCAAGGTTCCTCGAGCGCGACGACGACCATCGACAACCAGGGGAGCGGGACGTATGCGATCTCGGTCACGGGTGCTACGACGACCGCGCAATACTACTCGATGCGCCACCTCGGCTCATCCGGACTCCAGTTCTCTGGGAGCCCTGTCGTGACATCGCTCTCCGACGGAGATCTCGAGCTCTCTCAGAACGGAGGTACGCTCATCACGCTGGCCTCGTCGGTCATCTCTGCGAATCCGGGGCTCCAGATCCAACGCATGCGTTTTGCGACCACGACTGCGATCACCGGTACAAACGTGACCGAATCGGGGACACCGACCTCCTATTGGTGGTTCAAGAATCATGTGGGTAATCTAGCGGGTGAGAACTTCGACAGCGATCCGGGCGGGAATCCTGGATATGTACGATGGGATGATTCCGGATACTCCATCGCCGTCTCGGGCCATGTGTATGCCGATCATGGCTCGACGGTCATCGGTAATCCGCCCTGTGACGGCACGACAGCCAACGTGAAGCTCGTGGTGGATTATGGTGCGACCACCTACACCACGTCATGTAACGCCGGTACCGGTGCGTTCAGTTTCCCGACCGTGACGTTCACCGGCGATGTGGTGCTCACCGCATTCCTCGACACCAATGGCGGCAAGCGCGCGGTGACGGTGACACGCACGCCGACGGCCAACATCACCGATCTCGATCTCTATCAGAACGCGGTCGTCGTGCGTCACGAAGATGTGTTACCGCTTACGATCGCGCAGATGGCCCGCTACAGCAGCACGAAGGATAGTGATATCCCGTTCACCGCCGCGACCGGCACGCCCGACACGCTCACCGTCCGTCCGGATACCGAGCTCTTCGTGTGGGGTGGCAAGACGTTCACGCCGAGTGGCAATGTCACGCTCAGCTCGGGAGGATCGGGGAGTCTCTTGGACGGACGCCTCTGGGTTTCCCCGAGCGCGTCATTCGTGGCTTCCGGCTCGGAATCGCATTCGATCGGCGGCTCGCTCTACGTCGGCACGTCGAGCACCATGACTCCCGCGAGCGCGACATTCACCTTTGCCGCCACGACAACTGGTAAGACGATCTATTCTGCGGTGCCGCTCTCGTTCTACAATCTCACGTTCAACGGCACGGGTGGCGTGTGGTCGCATGTCAGCCAGACGAGCGCTACCACGACCGTCTCGCATGCCCTGGCGCTCACGGCAGGAACGCTCAACGGCACGGGCGATCTTATCGTCCAGACGGGCGACCTTGCCGGTAGCGGCACCGTCGCGATGACGGGAGGCACTGTCGAGCTCGACGGTACGGGCAATCTCGGTAACTCGAATCCTTGGCAGTTCTACAACCTTGCGCTCGGCAACGGGACGTTCGCGACGACGACCAAGACCGGCGTCGGCACGACCACCGTCGCCAACATACTTACGCTGGCTTCGAGCCATGAACTCAAGGCGGGCTCTGCGCCATGGGTGCTCTCGGGAAGCGGCTCACCGTTCGCTATCAATGGCGTGTTCACCGTCCAGACCGCTCCGTTCTCCTTTACGGGCACGACCGCGACGAACATCCCCGCGAGCACGTTCGCCTCGCTGACGCTCGCACCGAGCGCCGGTTCGAATCCCACCTATACGCTCTTGGGTGGTACGCTCGCGACGGCAAGCACCACGATCGGCGATGGTACGCACGCGGTGACGGTGAACGCAGATACGAATGATCCGGCGCTGGCGATGGGGGACTTGAGCATCGCCTCGAGTGCCACCCTGATCGCATCCAATGTCGGCGCGTTCGATGTCTCGGGTTCATGGGCCAATGCAGGGACGTTCACGCACTCCAACGGCCAGGTCCGATTTACCGCCACCGCCACCGGCAAGTCCATCACCACCAACGGCTCGAAGTTCTACAACCTCCTGTTCGACTCCACGACCGGCGGCTGGACCATGACGGACAACGCCACCTCCACCCACGACACCACCATCAACAACGCTTCCGCCTTCACCCTCACGAGTGCCAAGACGCTCGAAGTGCAGGGTACGTTCACCAACAACGTCGGCGGCTCAGCCACCACCTGGGCCGGTTCCACGCTCTATCTGAATTCCGGCACTTCCTACACCCTGGACTCCAAGACCCAAGGTGGTGACGCATACGGCACCCTCGCACTCGGGCCTTCTACCAACATCCGCATGTGGAACTCCTCCGCCTCCACTACGGTCGTACCCTCGAGCTCCTCGCTCTACTCCATGAACCATGCCGGGGTGAGCGGGGCGTTGGATATCTGGGGAAGCTACACGAAGTCATCCGGCACCGACTATTGGAGCTATGCGACCGACTTCGATGGGACTGCGCTCGGTGGCAGCTCGCGCCAGGTCTCGGTCGCCATAGCGAGCAGCTCGGTCGTGACCTTCCAGTCTGGTTCGACGCTCAATCTCGTGGGAACCGCCGCGGCGACGACGACTATCGCGAACCAAGGCGCAAACTTCTACTCCCTCGCCGTCTCTGGCGGCACGCTCAACGCCAACTACTACTCGATCCGCAACACCGATGCGAACGGTCTCAACATCTCTGGTTCGCCGACGATCACCTCGCTGTCGTTCGGCGATTACGAACTCTCATATCCCGGCGGCTCCTCGATCACGGTCGCTGGATCGGCGATCACTGCCAATCCGCTGAAGATCAGTCAGTATGATCGTTTTGCGACCACCACCGCTATCATGGGGTACAACGTGACCGCGACCGGATCGACCGCGAGCTCGTGGAAGTTCAATCTGCATTACGGCAACCTCGCGGGGGAAGCGCACAATAATGATCCGGCAGGGGATCCAGGATATCTGCGCTGGGACGATAGCGCGTCGGCGATCACTATTGCGGGCCACGTCTATTCCGACGAAGGATCTACCGTGTCGCCGGCCTGTAACGGCAGCACGCAGAACGTGAAGCTCGTCGTCCAGGGTACGGGTACGTTCACCTCGTCCTGTAATGCCTCGACCGGCGCGTACGCGATCGTCGGCGTGACATTCAACCCGGGTGACACGCTCACGATGTATCTCGATACTAATGGTGGCAGGCGCGCTGCGACGGTATCGATGTCGCCGATCTCGAACATCGGGGACATGGATCTCTACGAGAATCGCGTCATCGTGCGCCATGAGGACACATCGCCCATCACCATAGCAGCGATGGCACAATACGATTCGAGCAACGACAGCGACATCCCGTTCCGCGCGATCGCGGGTTCTCCCAACACGCTCACGTTGCAGCCGAACACCAAGCTCATCGTCTGGTCGGGGAAGACCTTTGCGCCGGCAGGCAATGTCACGTTGCAGAGCGGCAATAGCAACGCGTGGGACGGTACGCTTGAGCTCAAATCGAACGCGACCTTCTCCGCCTCAGGATCGCAGTCGCATTCGATCGGCGGGAGTCTCGTCGTGGGCGCGGGTGCCAGCATCGTCCCTGCGAATTCGACCTTCACCTTCGCTGCGACGACGACGGGCAAGACCTTGGATTTCGGTTCGAACGGCCTCTACAACGTCGTCTTCAACGGCTCCGGCGGCAATTGGGCATTCAGCGCTCCGACGGCGACGACGACCAACGACTTCACCATAACAGCGGGCACCGTCACGATGCCGACCGCGACGACGACCATCGGCGGCTCGTTCACCAACAATGGTACGTTCATGCACAACAACGGCACGGTCGATCTCACCTCGACTGCGAGCGGCAAGACCGTCAAGGCGGGCGGTTCCAATTTCTACAACCTCACGTTCGATGGCACTGGCGGCACCTGGTCGTTCACCGATACGAATGCGACGAGCTCCAATAATCTCCTCATCGCGCATGGCTCCGTGACGTTCCCTACAGGCGTCTTTGCGGTCGGAAGCTCATTCGTGAACGCGGGCACGTTCACGAGCGGTACGGGCACGGTGCGATTGAGCTCTACTGCGACAGGCAGATCGGTCATCGCAGGAGGGTCGGATTTCTACACGCTCGTGTTCGATGGCATCGGGGGCGCATGGACCTTCGGCGACACACGCGCGACGACGACGCGCGACTTCGTCATCACCAACGGCTCGACGACGCTGCCGTCTGTCGGGCTCGCGGTCGGCGGCTCGTTCACCAATGCCGGTACGTTCACGGCAGGGAACAGCACCGTGCGCCTCTTTGCCACCGCCACCGGCAAGTCCATCACCACCAACGGCTCGAAGTTCTACAACCTCC
>CAYOHS010000004.1:30251-31290 GCA_964403865.1 uncultured Candidatus Saccharibacteria bacterium | reverse complement strand
GTCCGCCTACTTTAGCATAGTCGTCCTGTGCCGGCGTGCGGAGTTCGTGACGTTAACAGCGAATTCACGAGCAGTCACTACTATGAGCGAGTATCGCTCGCATTAGTGATAACCCAAGAAAAAATCTATGTCACCCACGATGAAAAAAGGAAGAGGATTTGCCAGCATGGACGCTGAGAAGCAGCGACGTATCGCCTCAAAGGGCGGTCGAAGCCAGGGTAAGCGCAACAATCCTGGCAATTTCGCGAATGATCCCTCCCGTGCCGCAGCCGCGGGGCGTAAAGGCGGCCGTGCTCGCGGCGAACGGATGGAGCAAGACTGATCAGAACTTAGGAAACATATTTTGTGGACCTAAGGGGAATCGCCCCGCGGCTCTCGCCTCGCCGTCGCGAGGCTCGGCCTGGGCACCGCCTCGCGGCCTCGCCTGCTGGCTCGGCATCGCTCCGGCGGTTCGATTCCCACGAAGTGTGCTCAAGCACACTTCTCTTATGTCCACATATCTCGTGGACTCGATATTTTGTGGACCTAAGGGGAATCGAACCCCTGCCTCCGCAATGCGAATGCGGCGTTTTACCACTGAACTATAGGCCCAAGTGAGGAACAACCCGACGTCGGCTCAGCCTGCCCGATGAAATGCCTTGTCGGGCCGCCGGGAATCGAACCCGGTCTACATGCACCCCATGCATGCGTACTACCGGTATACTACAGCCCGCAAGTTTTTCTTTATATCATACTTTTTCTGCACTCTACAGTTCTTGCGCTATTTTAAATCCAAGCCAGATACCCAAAATACCACCTAAAGTACCTAATATAATAGAAGAAAAAGAAAATACATTTGCACCCCACAAGAGAGGCGCATATCCACCAATACTTGAACCAATTACAGTAGTGACCCAGATAAGCGATTTTTGTTCCATCTTATTTTTTATGCTCGGGGGCATTGATAAGCCCGCAGTGTTTGTATTTTTTACCACTTCCGCAGGGGCAGGGGTCATTACGGCCAACTTTATCGGCATTTATTTGTGCCGACTCCCCTCCT
>CAYOHS010000004.1:0-30241 GCA_964403865.1 uncultured Candidatus Saccharibacteria bacterium | reverse complement strand
CGTCGCGAGGCGCGGCCTGGGCACGGCCTCGCGGCCTCGCCTGCGGGCTCGGCATCGCTCCGGCATTCGAATCCTAACGCATCATGCGTAGGCATGATGCTAAGGGTGCACACGAAAACGCCTTCGCGTTCTCGTGTGCACCCTTCAGGATTCGAACCTGAGACCTTTCGAATGTGAATCGAACGCTCTAACCAGCTGAGCTAAGGGTGCGTAGCCGATAGTATCGCTTATCTGCAGCGATTTCTCAAGCTACTGGATGCTGACGATCTTGTACTTCTGAGGACCGCGGGGCGTATCGAACGTGAACGTATCGCCCTTCTTCTTCTCCATCAGAGCGGCGCCCAAAGGAGACAAGTGAGAGATGCGATGTTCCTGCATGTTGGCCTCGGCGCTACCGACGATCTCGTACTTATGTTCGTCTTTCTCGCCCTGCTTCTGGATGACTACCACAGACCCGAGCGACACCACATTGCCCTTGGTGTGCTCGATGATGCGGACGCGGCTCAGTTCATTCTCGATCTGGCGGATACGATCCTCTGTGGCGGCCTGGAGGTTACGGGCCTCTTCATATTCGGCATTCTCGGAGAGATCTCCGAGCGAACGCGCATACTCGAGCTGCTCGGCGATCTCGCGGCGACGTATGGTCTTCAGATGCTCCAGCTCCTTCGTCAGTTCGTCGAACTTCTCTTTGCTGAGGTAGTTGGTCTGGTCGTTCATAAGGATTTGTAGTGGTTCGAGAGCATTGTAGCGTGTTTTGGGGAAATGCAAAGGTCACTCCAAGTACTGTGGTCTGTTGGCTATGAGCCACTGGAAAAACGGTATGAGTCCCGGGGCCGCACCGCTCGCAGTGCCGGCGGGAGCGTGTTCGAGCACGACGGCATACGCATAACGGGGATGATCGGCCGGCCAGAACCCGACGTTCCACGAGTTCATCCACTGATTCTTATTTCCGAGCTGTGCAGTTCCCGTCTTACCGGCCAGCTGGATTCCCGCCATATTCAGTACCTTTACGGTGGCGTCCGTGCGTGTCGATGTCACCGCCATACGCATACCCTCGCGCACGATCTGAAGATCCGCATCGGGGATGCCCACCGATGTGAACACGGGAGTCGTGGATGCGACCAGCTGCGGCGTAAGCAATTTTCCGCCATTGGCTATCGCGGCCACGAAGCGCACTGCCTGCAGCGGCGTTATCTGGAAGCCGTACTGCCCGATCGCCGTGTGATAGGTATCGCCGATACGCCATGGGTCATCTGTACCGAAGACCGAGGCCTTCCATGCGGGCGTCGGGATGACACCTGATTGCTCTCCGGCCAGTTGTACGCCGGTCGAAGTGGTGAGACCGAAGAGCCGCGCGTACTTATCGATCTTGTCGATGCCAAGACCAGCTTGGCCTTTGTATCCGCCACCGATCGTATAGAAATATTCGTCAGACGAGACCGCGATCGCCGTGCGCATGTCGATAGGCCCGTGCACTGTCCAGTCACGGAAGAGCGATGGCTTGCTCGGGTCGTAGGGATTGGGTATCGATATGGCGCCGGTCGAGACGATGATCTTGTCAGGGCTTATGAGCCCTTCATTGAGTGCTGCTGCGGCAAAGATCGGCTTCACGATAGACCCTGGGGCGAAGAGCCCTGCCACTGCCCTATCGAGTACCGGCGCCCGAGAATCGCCGTAGGCTCGGGCCACGGCGGCAGCATCTCCGTCGGTAAATGCCGTGTGGTCGTATTCTGGGAACGAGGTGAGTGCCAGCAACTCTCCCGTCCGGACGTCCATCACGACGGCAGCGCCGCCGATGAATCGCTGTTCCTGTGCGTGCTGATACAGGATCTGATACAGCTTGCTCTGCAATTCTGCGTCTATCGAGAGGTGCACATCGGAGCCGTTCTGCGGCGGCGACACAATGTTCTGCCGCTGGATCCGTCCACGAGCATCAGTCTCCACCATGGTGGTCCCATTCTTGCCGCCAAGCTCATCATTAAGTGCAAGTTCGATGCCGGCCATCGGTGTGTAGGTATCGCGCCACCATACGCCCACGTTGTCTTGTTTGGGGTATCGCAACCATCCGAGGATGTGCGATAAGCCGGGCAATGGCGAATAGGCTCGCAGCGCGTAGGTGCTTGTCGCCGTCTCGTCTGCGCCAGATTCCGGCAACACATTCCACGCGATCTCTGCGCCAGAGCGATCATACACGACGCCGCGTGTCGCAAAGACGATGGAGCTTTCGAGCGTGTTCTCGCGAGAGACCTCTGCCAGTGCGACGCCCTGGCCGATCTCAAGCGACATAGACCGCGCGAGAAAGGTGCAGACGACTAGCACTAAAAAGACCCCTACGCCGATCAGTGCTCGCTGCGAGACCGGGCGCTCGACGTTGCCCTCCGGGCGCTCGTATTCGTGCGCCGGCAGATTGGAAGAATCAAGAAATATCTCTTCCGGTGCTATCTCGCGTACGCGTCTCATCAACGCATCCTACCAGCCAGTGCTGATTAGGACAAAAATTCGCGTCGGACGGGTTCGCTCGCCCAGAGCAAGGCCAATGCGATGATCGTATACCACGGAGCCGCAAAGACGCCGAATGTGGGCTGCCAGATAAGGTCGAAGAAGAGCCCGATCAGCGCCGCTTCCCAAGCCGAGAAGAGTACGGCGTCGGCGATGACGAGCACGAGCAGTAAGCCCGCAAATCCGAAGATAGCCGCATACGATGCGACACATCCTATCAGTACTCGCATCGTGCGCTTCATATCACGGGCGTTCGACGTACACGTATTGCGTGGAATCGATAGCGACCGATGTACGGACATAGACATCGAGCGCCGCGTCTGATGCGCCGCCTTCAGTATGACCGACGATACCTACCGGATAACCCCGCAGCGACGGGGCTGTCACCGGATCACCTTCCTTCACCTGTGCGCCGCGCTGGGCCTTACCCCTGGCATTGCCGCCCCCTCTGCCTTCGAGCGTAAAGCGTTCACTTCCATCAAGCACATCGATCGAGGTATTCGGAGCGAAGACAGAACGACAGAGTGCGGCCGACTGCTGTGTCTCTATGACCGTCGCGATGGCATAGCCGTCAGCACTTCGGATTATGTCCCCGTTGGCGACACCATCACGATCTCCCGCAGCGATGTAGAACGTGCCAAATGTGGATTCTTGTGAGCTTACCGTCGTCGTGATGCCGGGATGTACTTGTGAAAGGTGTGCGAGCTTCGAAAGTTCGGCATTCTGCGCCTGTACCGCGGCGGCGGATGAGGCGACCGATTGCAGATGCGCCAGCTGGGAACGAAGCGACTCATTCTCAGCGGAAAGTTGCGTGTGTGTGGAAAAATATCCGGTCGCGAAGACGCTGTCGGTCACGCCTTCGACGGTGCGCTGTGTCGAAGTGGCGAGCCGCGCGAGCGGTGCGCGGATAGCACCATGCGAGATGACGTCGGCAGCAAATACCACGACCACGAGCATGGTGGTGAGTACGAAACGCCGTGTGCGCAAGGATGCTTCGTGTGCCTGGGTGCTATAGGTCGCGTATTTCATCTTTCGGTCGGCGTGAGCTCATCGTCGCTCCTCAGCAATGCCTCATTGTACAGGTCCATATCGTGCAGGACGACACTCGTACCCCGCACGACTGCCGTCAGAGGATCTGGTGCGACCACTACGGGGACCCCGAGCGCCGCGGTGAGGTACTCGGGCAGGCCACGGATGAGCGCTCCGCCGCCAGCGAGATGGATGCCCGAGCGCATCACATCGGAGATGATCTCAGGTGGCGTGGTCTCGAGGACCTCTTTGATCGACTCGACGAGCTCCTCCACGGAATGCCCAATCGCATTGCGGATGTCCTGATCCGTGATGACGATCTCACGCGGCAGGCCGGTGACGAGGTCGCGTCCGCGAAGCGTCGCTTCGATACGTGTACGGCTCGGGAGGATGCTCGCGATGGCGATCTTTACCTCCTCCGCGCTCTTGTCGCCGATGAGGATCTTGAACTCGTTGCGCACGTACGCGACGATGTCCTGATTGAAACGGTCGCCCGCGATGCGGACATTGCGCGAACTCACGAGTCCGCCCAAAGAGACGATGCCGATGTCGGTGGTGCCACCGCCGATATCGATGACCATGCTACCGGTCGGAGCATGAACCGGGAGTTCGATGCCGATCGCGGCTGCCATCGGCTCCTCGATCACGTGCACCTCACGTGCGCCTGCAGCACGGGCGGCGTCGCGCACGGCGCGCACCTCCACCGATGTGATGCCGGATGGCACACCGACGACGACCCGCGGCCCCAAAAGCTTGGTATGGCCTGCCTGTGCTTTGCGGATGAGATAGCCGAGCATCTCAGAGGTGATCTCGAAGTCGGAGATGACACCATCGACGACGGGCTGGACGGCTACGATGTGCGCGGGGGTACGACCGAGCATATCCTTGGCCTGCTGCCCGACGGCGACTACAGCACCGGTCTTCTGATTGACAGCCACGATCGACGGCTCATTGATGACGATGCCGCGACCCTTCACGTAGACGAGCGTGTTGGCGGTACCGAGATCGATGCCGATGTCGTTGGAAAAGAGTCCGGTGACGCGATCGTACGTATTCTTGATGCGGTTGGTGACAGGCATAGGCTAGATATTTTTCTGAAGATATTCGATGATGCCGCTCTCAGGGACGAGCTTCGAGGCACCGCTCGCGCGCTCGATCACTTCCGCGCCGCCAGCACTCATGGTCTTCTCGGAGATGACGATGCGCAGCGGGATGCCGAGCAGATCGCTATCCGCGAATTTCTCGCCCGCACGCACATCGCGGTCGTCGTAGAGGCACTCGATGCCGTTCTCCTTGAGCTGCTCGTAGAGGCGATCAGCCTCCTTGGAGACCTGCTCGTTGCCACTGGTGATGGAGACGAGATGCACCGGGAACGGCGTGAGCTCTTTGGGCCAGACGAGACCCCTATCGTCCGCGAAGATCTCGACGACAGTACCCATGAGCCGCGTGATGCCGATGCCGTAGGAACCGAGGATGACGGGCTTGGATTCCCCTGTCTCGTCCTTGAAGCGCAGGCCGAGCTGTTCGCTCTTCATGCCGCCGAAGCTGAATATGTTGCCCACCTCGATGGCGGCAGTTTTCTCGAGTTCGTCTCGCTTGACACCCAGCTGCGCCAAGACATCGTCCTGCATGACCTCTTCGTTGATGGCGAGCTTCTTGTCGCGATGCAGATAGACGGTGTCTTCGCCCACGTCGGAAAGCGTCTGGAACTCGTGGCTGAACTGCGTGAACGCACCGCCAGACGCAAAGGTGAGGAATGTGCGATCGCCGATACCAGCGCGTGCAAAGACGCGGTGGTACGCCTCAATCACCTTATCGTAAAAAGCCTTGTGTGCGTCTTCGCTCACGGTGTACGAGTACATGTCTTTCATCACGAACTCGCGGCCGCGCATGATGCCGCTCTTGGCTCGCAGCTCGTTGCGCAGCTTGGTCTGGAACTGGTAGACGAATGCGGGAAGATCGCGGTAGCTCTCGAGGTAATTCTTCATCATCTCGGTGATCGGTTCTTCGTGCGACCATCCGAAACCCACTTCGCCGCCAGCGCGCAGCTCAGACTTGAACCACACGTCGACTTTGGCATCGTCCCAGCGATCGGTCTGTTCCCACAACTCTTTGCGTTGGAGCGCGGTCATGATCATCTCCTGGCCGCCGATCGCGTTCATCTCTTCGCGTACGATGCGCTTGATGTTCTCGACGACGCGCAGTCCGAGCGGTAGATACGCGTATACGCCGGCCATCTCTTTGTGGATATATCCGGCCCGGATCAAGAGCTGAGCGTTCTTCGCGACCTCGTCTTTCGGGGCTGTCTTGCGCGTCTTCGTGAAGAGCTGTGACTGTCGCATAGTAGGCGCATTCTAGCCTATTTCATGCAATCCCCAACTTGACAGTGTCTCCGAGCGTGTCATTATCTAGCCCGGATTCAACAACAACGAGGTGTGTCATGGTCCGAGGACATGTCATCCAAAGCTGCCATGCACTCCTGATCGGGTGCATCGTCCTACTCGCGAGCATGTATTGGTGGGTTGTCCCGCTCTGGCTCGCGCTGGTAGGGGCTCTCTACGTGATGCACGACGGCTGCCTGATAACCGATTGGGCGAACCGTTCCTTCGCGGCTGAGGGCCATGCTACACACCAGAACCTCATCTACTGGGCGAGAGACTGGGGAGGATGGCCTGGTGTCATCGCACTCTTCGGCATCGTGATGCTGCCGTCGCTGATCAAGTGGGCTCTATCCTAAGTGGCCTTCATATCAACTTTTTGCGCCGCTTCCCTGCGGCGCATTTTTATAACCTATTAGGACACGTTTAGTAATCAAGACCTTGGAATCACCCCGAGCATCTGCGCCGGCGTCCTGAAATCGATCCCCATGTGCAACCGGTCGCCGTTGTAATACGGCAGGTACCCTCTGATGGCTTTCCTGAAGTGTGACACCGTCCGTCGCACCCCCACGAGGCACTCCTCCTGGAGCGTCCGGTTGAACCGCTCGATGTGCGCATTGTCGTTGCACTGCCGCACGCGCGAGTGTCGGTGTGCGAGCTTCCGCCGAGCAAGTATGTGGGTGAAGCGGACTGAGAACTCTGGTCCGTGGTCGGTCTGGATCATGTCGAAGCAGAAGGGTGCCCGCCGCTGTGCACGAACGATGAACGATGCCGACACATGCGCACGCAGCTTCTCAGACACCTCGGCATACGCCCACCGGGAGTACACATCGATGAGGGTGTACACGTACAGCCTCCTGCCGTCCGGCTGCAGGATATGGACCGTATCGCACTGCAGGAGAGCCCCAGGATGAGACGCCGAGGGTCGAGGGGTCGCATCATGCGGGCGCTTCCACGGACTGCGTTCCTTGAGAAGATGCGAGCGCTTGAGCGTCCGCTGCACCGACGAGAGCGATACCGAGAGGCCGTCGGCCAGGAGTTCCCGATGCACCACCTGCCCACAGCGGTGTCTCCCGACGCGCTTCCTGATGATGGCTGCGACGATGTCCCGCGGGAGCGCTCTCGGTGACGTCTTCGGTCTCGATGACCGTGTCTCGATCTTCCGGAATCCGCCCGTATCATCCTTCTTGCACCACTTCACGATGGCGCTCTGCGTGTACCCGAAGTACCGGGCCACCTTCCTCGTCGACCACCCCTTCTGCTTGACCAGGTACACCGCTTCGCGACGGACGCGAGGCAGGTGCGGATTCATGCTGTATGCCATGTACGTCATATTGGAACAGGGGGTGATTCCAAGCTATTGAAACATTGCGGGACATTGACAGCAGTTGTAATGCATAGTATAATGAAAAAAGTACGGCTGAAAACGCGGCCGTATGCTGGATACCTATTTTGGGAGAACGAACATGCGTAGCATGATGCTGGGTCTGACCGTCGTGGCTCTGTTTTCGGGCCATGCGCTCGCGGCTAGCTGTGAGGGAGCGAAAGCGGACCTCATGACGACGCTCGAGAATGCGGCTGCCGCTCGCGACACGAATGCGAGTGACGTCGCGACGAGAACCGTCGTCGCCGTTCACAGCAAGCGTGTCGCCGAGAAGGAGTGCGGGCGGCAGGAGACGACCAGGTTCATCCTCGGTCTTCCTCAGCGCCTCCACTCTGTCTTCGGCTCCATCCGCAACCAGACCTGAAGCGTCCCTTTATCCAGAACAATAGGCGCCGGCAGCGATGTCGGCGTCTCCCCTTTTATGCGAGCAATCGAGCAATGTCGTGATACGTCACGACGACCATGAGCAGCATGAGAAGTGCGACGCCGAAGGTGTTGATCACCTGTACAGCAAGGCGCGGTGCCGGGCGGCGGATGATGGCTTCGACTATAAGAAGCGCGAGTCGTCCACCATCGAGCGCGGGGATAGGTATGAGATTGATGATCGCGAGGTTCACCGAGATGAATCCTGCGAGCTTGATGACATTCCCCATGCCGTTGTGAGCTGCCTCCCCTATTATCGATACGAGCCCGACGGGGCCGACGACATCCTGGATCGGCGCTGAAAACGTCGCAGCGCCGGCGATCAGAGTCCAGACCCCGGCAAATGTCGCTTTGAAATATTGCTCGGTGACAGAAAAAGAATGGATAAGCGCCTGCGGCCACGATTCCGCACGTGTCGCGACCAATGCGAGCCCGACACCGAGCGCTGGCCGAGCTGCATCTCCGGGGACAACGGCATTGGCAGGGCGGACAGTTGCCGTCGTCGTCGCGCCCGCGTGAACGAAGGTGATGCTGAGCGGCTTGCCGCCGTGGGTCGCCACGAACGAAACGATCCCGTCGGGATCCAAGGCTGACGGTGCGGCACCGGCATCGTCCGTAAGGCTGAGTACCTCGTCACCCATGCCCAAGCCAGCGGCGGATGCTGGAGAGCCCGCAACGACGTCGGCGACGAACAGACGAGCCGACTCCCCTGGCTGGACCTCGGATATCACCGCTGGAACGCCGATATGCAATGCACATGCGAACAATGCCCAGGCGAGGATCGCGTTCATGACGACGCCAGCGACCAGGATCATCGCCTGGATGCCGCGGTTTGCTCGCTGGAAGCTACCGTGCCCCTTCTGTGCAGTCTCTTCATCGCCGTAGAGACGCACAAATCCTCCGAATGGGAGCCAGTTGAGCGTGTACTCGGTACCTCCCCAGACGCCGAGCGAAAACGCGCGCGGCGGATAGCCGATGCCGAATTCGTCGACACGCACACCAGTGAGCTTGGCCACGAGGAAGTGGCCGAACTCATGCACGACGATGAGTACGACGAAGATCGCGATGACGAGGAGCGCGGTCATGGCGCTAGCTCTTCATCTCGTCTTCTTTCTTCTCGAATGCCTTCTCGAGTTCTTCGTTGGCAGTATCGACACGCTTCTGGAGATCCTCCTTGAGGCGGAACTTCTCGTCTTCCCCCATACCGCCCTCTTCTTCTTTGGCCTGGATGTCCTTCCAGCATTCATCGCGAGCGACACGCACGCCCGTGCGGGCTTCTTCGAGCTTTGCCTTAGCCGCCTTGATCAGCTGATCACGGCGATCGGCCGTAAGCTCCGGGAACATCACGCGCAAACCTGAGCCGTCCGCGACGACTCCCAGTCCGAGATCGGCGGCGCTGATACCGCGCTCGATATCTTTGATGATCGATGCGTCATACGCGGTCACGCGCAACGTGCGCGCGTCTTCGACACCGACGTTAGCCACTTGCTTGAGCGGCATCTGTGAGCCGTAGGCCATGACGTGCACGCCGTCGAGTATCGCTGGGGTCGCACGGCCGGTGCGCAGACTCATATACTCCTTTGAGAGCCACTCCTTGCTGCCCGCTATCTTCTTATCGAACGAGGAAAAATCGTATGCCATATGGAGTGGATGATACCACGCCTAGTCTTATGCGAGGAGTGCGAGCTGTTCAAGGAGTGACTTGCGCAGTGCACCCTTATCCAGGATATATTCGCGCGCGCGGTACACGGCTGCTGCCGAAGCGGCCGGCGCGTGCGCACGTGCAAGCGCATGCTCGAGCGCAGACAAGAACGCGAGCGTGCCCGCCGTATCTTTTTCTTCGGCTGCGGTCAGCACCTTGAGCATCTCGATGCGCTGCTCGGGCTTTGCAGAAAGGAATGCGCTCGTATCGATGGGAGATTCGTCTGTGCTTGTCCCGATGTCGAGTACCTGCATACGTGAGCGAAGTGTCGGAAGAAGCGTCTCGGGTGACTGGACGACAAGCACGAACGTGGCTTGCGCAGGCGGTTCCTCGAATGTCTTCAGCAGTGCGTTCTGGGCCTCAGTCGTGAGTGCTGATGCAACGATGACAAATACGCGAGGCCCTCCCATGCCGCGAAGCGCGGAACGATCCCGGATATCGCGTGCCTCGTCGATACCCATCGAGACATATATCCGGACAAACAGATCGATGTCCGAGCCGCTGGTGCGTTCAAGATGCTCGAGCACCGCTGGGATGCTGCCCTGATCTCCTCTGCACACAAATGCCTGTGCCCGCGGCGTCATGCATGGAGTATACTACGGGCATGCAACCCGACTCGATGCGCGCTCTGGCTCTGGCCTTCACCAAATGGGTGGGCTCTCTCCAATCCTTGGCCGTACATACGGTGTTCTTCGCAGGATCATTCCTGGCGGTCATATTCGGCTTCCTTCAGTTCGAGCAGATGCTCTTGATACTGACCACCATCGTCTCGTTGGAGGCGATATATCTGGCGATCTTCATCCAGATGACGATCAATCTCCAGAGCGAGCACATCCAAGAAGTCAGCGCAGATGTCGAGGAGATCCAGGAAGACATCGATGAGATCCAGGAAGATGTGGAGGAGATCAGTGAGGACGTCGGAGAGATCCAGGAAGATGTCGACGAGCTGCAAGAAAATGTCGAAGAGATCAGTGAGGACGTCGAGGAGATGAGCGAAGAAGATCAGAAAAAGGCGCAGAATCACGCGATCCGCAGCGAGACCTTGAGCGCCATCCAGAACGATCTCCGTAAGCTTATGGCGGATATCGAGGAATTGCGCAAGCAGGACTAGCTACTTCTTCGCGACGATCGCCTTTTTGTACGTATCGAGATGCTTGAGCGCTTCGCCGGTACCCTTGGCGACGCAGAACGGCGCGTCCTTGGCCAGGCGCGCCTTTACGCCCGTGCGGCGGAAGACGAGTTCGGTGAGATTGCGCAGCTGGCTTGAACCGCCCGTCATGATGATGCCATTGTCGATGATGTCCGCCGAAAGTTCGGGCGGTGTCTCCTGCAAGACGTCCTTGATCGCCTGTACCATCTGGCGCAGCTCCTTGCCTATCGCGCGGACGACTTCGTTGCTGCCGAGCTCGATAGAGCGCGGGAGACCGGTGAGGTAATCACGGCCCTTCACCTGCATCGTAAGCTCCTCATCCACGGGCACGGCGGTGCCGACTTGGATCTTGATCTCCTCGGACATCTTGTCACCGATCGCAAGGTTGTAGGTCTTCTTGATGTGATCGGCGATGGCGTGATCTATGCGATTGCCAGCACATTTCACCGAGGTGGATGCGACGATGCCGCCGAGCGAGATGACTGCGACGTCTGTGGTGCCGCCGCCGATGTCGACGATCATGTGACCACGGGCTTCGTGGATGGGAATACCCGCACCGATCGCCGCGAGGATCGGTTCCTTGATGACATAGGCGGCACGTGCGCCAGCTTTCGTCGCCGCCTCGACGACCGCGCGGCGCTCGGTCGAGGTTACGCCCGCAGGCACGGAGATGAGCACTTCGGGGCGGAAGAGATTCCACTTGCCCAGAGCCTTGCGGATGTAGTAGCGGAGCATCGCTTCAGTAACACGGTAATCCGCGATGACACCATCCTTCATCGGACGGTACGCGATGATCTCGTCCGGCGTACGGCCCACCATCTCTTTGGCCTCGTTGCCCACGGCAAGCACGCGGTTCTCGCCGCGAGCGACAGCGACGACCGACGGCTCGTTGAGCACGATGCCCTTGTTGGGCACAAAGACGAGCACCGTGGTGGTGCCGAGGTCGATCCCGAGCTTGGGGCTCATATTGAACATCGCGGCATTGTAGCGCGCTTGTGGCGGAAGCGATAATTGACAGGCCGTCAATATCGTGAGAAGGTCACGCCGACCTCGCCCCTGACGCTTTCCCCCACGCTCACGAGGCCCTCATCGAGTAGTGTATTATTGTGCCAGCGCAAACGCGCCTTCGCCCCACAACATGAAACTTGTCATCGTAGAATCGCCATCGAAGGCGAAGACCATAGAGAAGTACCTCGGCAAGGGGTTTACCGTCCGCGCGTCGGTCGGTCATATCCGCGATCTCCCCAAGAGCAACAAGGACGCTGTCGATGTCGAGAACGGATTCAAGCCGCGCTACCAGGTCGTCGCCGAGAAGAATAAGGTCATCGCCGATCTACGCGAACTCTCTAGTGATGCCACCGAGACTATCCTTGCGACCGACCCCGATCGCGAAGGCGAGGCCATCGCATGGCATCTCGCCGAGACTATCGGTCTCAAGAAGCCGAAGCGCATCGTCTTCCACGAGATCACCGAGCGCGCGATCCAAGAAGCACTCGCCCATCCACGGACTATCGATCAAGACCTTCGCAAGGCGCAGGAAGCGCGCCGCGTGCTCGACAGGCTCTTCGGCTACGACCTTTCGGGATTGGTGTGGAAGAAAGTGCGCTACGGTCTTTCGGCAGGTCGCGTGCAATCCCCCGCATTGCGTATCCTCATGGAGCGCGAACGCGAAATACGGGCCTTTATCCCCGAAAAATTCTGGGTCATCTCCGCAGATCTCAAGACGAAGAAGGGCGCGCAGTTTACGGTCACGTGTGTCGAGGAGCCGCGCGAGGAGAAAGAGGGTCAGCGCGTCCTCACTGCTGCTCAGACAAAGCAATGGACAGTAAAGGCCGTGGAGGAGAGCGAGCAGAACCGCACCCCGCGTGCGCCGTTTACTACATCCACGATGCAGCAGGCCGCGTCGACGCGACTCGGCTTCTCCCCTTCTCGCACGATGCGCGCAGCGCAGAAGCTCTATGAGGCTGGTCTCATCACCTACATGCGTACGGATAGTACCAACCTCGGATCGGAGGCTCAGGCAGCGCTCGTCGCCACTGCCGAAAGCGAATTCGGCGCACAGTATGCCGAAGCGCGAACCTACAAGACCAAGAGCAAGTCGGCGCAAGAGGCACACGAAGCCGTCCGCCCGACCAATCCCCGCACGCGCAGCGCAGGCACTGGCGACGACCAAAAACGCTTGTATAGCTTGATACGTGCTCGTGCACTGGCCAGCCAGATGACCGACGCAAAACTTTCTCGCACCAGGATAGTCGCCAATGTGTCGGGGGCGACGATCCCGGATTTTACCGCGACGGGCTCTCGAGTGCTTTTTGACGGCTGGTTCAAAGCCGACCCAGACGCGCGCGGAGAAGATGTTGAGCTCCCAGCAGTCGTGTCAGGAGAAGACCTGACGCTCATCGAGGCACATACCGAAGGCAAGGAGACCCAGCCACCGGCTCGCTACAGCGAAGCGGGACTCGTGAAAGAGCTCGAAAAACGCGGTATCGGCCGACCTTCGACCTACGCCGCCATCATCACGACCCTGGAGGCGCGCGGGTATGTCGAGAAGCAGGGCCGCACCCTGATCCCGACGCATACCGGCGACGTCGTCTCATCCTTCATCGAGGCAAACTTTGCAGACTACATCTCTGATACGTTCACTGCCGAGATGGAAGATGAGCTCGATGAGATCGCCGAGGGCAAGCGCGACTACGAGAAGACCCTCAAGGACTTCTATGGTCCGTTCAAGAAAGCAGTGAAATCGAAGGACAAGATCGCCAAGATCACATCGATGGGTGACGCGCCTGCAGAATTTCCCTGCCCAGTGTGTAAGGGCCCGATGGAGTACAAGCTTTCCAAGGCAGGACGATTCATGAGCTGCAAGAAATTTCCTGAGTGCAAGGGCGCACGCAAAGAAGACGGCTCTGAGATCGAGCCGCCGAAGATGCTCGATGAGAAGTGCCCGCAGTGCGGCGCGCAGCTCATGGAACGCGAGGGCCGTTTTGGCCGCTTTGTCGCATGCTCCAACTACCCGAAGTGTAAGTACATCAAGAAAGACGCGCTCCAGAACTCGACCGGCGTAAAGTGCCCCGACTGCGAGAAAGCCAAGCGGGCCAATGGCGAGATGGTTGAGCGTCGCGGACGATTCGGACCATTCTTCTCGTGCTCGAACTATCCCGACTGTAAGCTCGCGATCAAAGCCCGTCCGACGGGTCGCATCTGCAAAGAGTGCGGAAGCCTGATGATGGAAGGGACAAAAACCATACCCGAACGCTGCAGCAACAAAACGTGTCTGAATCACAACCCGCATAAGCTCGAAAAGTAAAAGGCGCGAATGATCGCGCCTTTCGTCAGCGTAGAGTCATCGATGAGCAGTCACACCTCTCTCATCGGACCGCCACAGTCAGGACAGCGAGGCCGACGATGACTATGGCAGACCCCGTCGCACGACTGCATCATGCAGTGGTAGGTGGTCGTCGCCGGCAACCGATCACAGATGTCGACGACCTCAGCCCTTACGAGCGCCTCAGATGCCGGGCTGTAGGCCGAGTTTGTTCGGGGCCTGGTCGGGAACTGCTCGATCTTTGCCATCTGTGCCTCCGGGTTCTGTCTTGTCGGAAACGGGCGTCATGTCGCACACCGTGTATTTCTGGCAGCACGAGCACTGGTCTCCTGCTGGCCGGCTGTTGAACGACGCACCGCATTGAAAGCAGCGAAACAGAGAGCTTGTCGCCACGAGTGTCTCCTCTTTTGAGCTTTGCGGCCCTCATCCTCATGCTCGAGCGACAGTTTGTCAATCATCCGCGACCCGCGTACCATACATGTATGACCGAATCGCTCCGACCTCTCCCACAGATACTCGACGCGATGCAGGCGAAGGATGCAGCGAATGTCGCCTTGATCACGAAGGCATACGCGTTTGCCCAGAAGGCACACGCGGACCAGAAGCGGTTTTCGGGTGCGAGTTACTTCATCCACCCAGCGGAAGTCGCCTATTCTCTCGCTCGCATCGGCATGGACCCGGCCACGATCGCCGCAGGATTGCTGCACGACGTCGTCGAAGATGCGCACGTCTCCGAGGAGGTCATATCGACCGAATTCAGTCCGGAAGTGCTCTCGCTCGTCCAAGGTGTGACCAAGCTCGGTACGCTCAAATACCGCGGCATGGAGCGCCATACGGAATCGCTTCGCAAGCTCTTCGCGGCTACGGCACAGGATATACGCGTCCTCATCATCAAGCTGATGGATCGCCTTCACAACGCAAAGACCTTGGAGCACGTACCGCGTCCGGAAAAACGCGAACGCATCGCGCTTGAGACACTCGAGATCTATGCCCCGATCGCCGACAGGCTCGGTATGAGCGTGCTCAAGCAAGAGCTCGAAGACGCAGCCTTTCCGTGGGCCATGCCTAAGGAGTACGAAAAGACTCGCGAAGTATTGAAGGAGCGCAAGAACGAGAATGATAGACGGCTTGAGAAGATCGAGAAGGATCTCAAGCGAGAACTCGGTGAGGCCAATATCCGCACGTTCCGCACCGAAGCGCGTGTGAAGGGCGTGTATTCCCTCTTCCGCAAGCTTGAGCGGAAGGATTGGGACATCAATTCGATCTTCGACATCCTGGCGTTGCGCGTGATATTTCCGAGCGTAGCAGAGTGCTATGCGGCACTTGGTGTGATCCATGCGCATTGGCGGCCGGTACCGGGTAAGATCAAAGACTATATCGCGTTTCCGAAGCCCAACGGCTATCAGAGCATCCACACCACTGTCTACACCGGCGATGGCAGTGCTTTGGAGATGCAGCTCCGTACCGAGGCGATGCATCGCGAGGCGCTTTATGGCATCGCGAGCCACCTGACCTACAAGGAGGAGCAGAAGGTGCACGCCGGCTCACCCCGCAGTGGCCTAGCCTGGCTGCGTCAATTCTTCCCCGTACTGGGCGGCAGCAGCGCAGCTCAAGCAGATGCGAGCGCTCCCAAGAGCGTGCCCGATTGGGTGAAGGACCTCGCACGAGCGCATGAGGTGCACGACGAGTCGGAGGACTATCTGGATCAGCTCAAGACCGATTTCTTCAGTCACCGTGTGTTCGTCTTCACTCCCAAGAGTGATGTCATCGATCTTCCGCTCGGCGCCACGCCGGTAGACTTTGCGTACGCGATCCACTCGGATCTGGGCAATCACATGAGCGGTGCACGCGTCAACGGCAAGATGGTCTCGCTCGATTCGGCGTTGCGCAATGGCGACATGGTGGAGATCATCACGAAGCAATCTGCAAAACCGTCACACAAGTGGCTCGATATGGCCAAGACGAGCATGGCCAAGAAGCACATACGCGCCACTCTGGGTGAGCAGCGAAAAGACGGCGAACGCTAGACCGCGAAATTGGAGATCGAGTAGAGGTCCTCGTCGGATTTCTCTGGAGCAACTGGTGCCGGCGCTACGGCCTCATCGGCCGGTGCAGCTTGTGCAAGCGGTGCACTATTGGTCTGCGGCATGTGCGCTGTGGCTATCATCGCACGGATGTTGGCAAGATCTTCGGCTGAGAAGAAATCGATAAGGAGCTTGCCGCCCTGCTCCTTCTTCTCGATGCGGACACGCGTACCGAACGCGTCGGTAAGCTCACGTTCGAGCTGCAGGAGATCAGGGGTGAGGTCGCCTTTTCGGGCTTTATCGACGGCGACACGGCGCGCAAGCTGCTCGGTATCACGCACGGTGAGCTTCTTGAGCATGATCTCCTGGAAAAGCGTGCGTTGCTCCTCGGGTTTGTCGTTGAGCATGAGCAGCGGACGTGTATGCCCTTCGGATATCTCACCGGCAGCGAGCGCGTCTTGCATCTCCTTGGGCAAGAGGAGGATGCGGAGCGTGTTGGACACATACTCACGGCTCTTACCGACACGAGTACCGACCTCGGCGTGCTTGAGGCCGAAATCAGTGACCAGGCGGTTGAACGCGAGTGCGCGGTCGATCGGATTGAGATCCTCGCGCTGGAGATTTTCGATGATGGCGAGCTCTAGCTTGAGGCGATCTGAATCTTCGCTCGTGCGGATCACGACGGGTACCTCACGAATGCCCGCGAGCTTAGAAGCGCGCAAGCGGCGCTCACCGGCGATCAACTCGTAGGAGACGACAATACCCTTCTCCGGCACCATCGTCTCCTTGCGGGTGACCGTGAGCGGCTGCAAGACGCCGTATTGGCGGATGGATTCTGCCAGAGAGGCCAAGGCCATCTCGTCGAAGGTCTTACGGGGCTGGAACGGGTTCGGGTGGATACGTTCGACTTCGACCCAGAAGATCGAATCTTGCATGCGGCGTTGTTCTGGCATGCCGCGATTATATCACGGGCCATTTATTTGGTTTTCAACATAAAAAGCCGTACACTTGCGCCATAGGTCGCCTGCACAGCGCTAGGTTGGCCGATGCCGGAATGGCGGAATGGTATACGCACACGACTCAAAATCGTGCGGGAGCAATCCCTTGTGGGTTCAAGTCCCACTTCCGGCACATGAGTGTGCCCCGGGCCATCGATGACGGCCCGGGGCTATGTCCTGTACGCATGTCAGCGCACGAGATTCAGAAGGGTCCTTAGGGACTCGACCGGGTCTTTCGACTTATAGATCGGACTCCCGCACACAAGCTCGACATCATCCCTTCTGCGAACAACAGACGGGTGTACCTCTTGCGCGTGGCGGTCATCGGCAAAATCCTCCCAGCGCGTACCGGGAAAGATCTTAGGGATCCGTTCCAGACCGGCGATCGAATCAGCAAGCCCGAGATGCGTTCCTGGCATGATGATGCCGTCCGCATCCGCAGCAAGCGTCTCCTCCGCGAGGATCGACAGCTCTTCGCTGAGCGACCTTCCGAAGTGCCGTCTGACGTACGCCTCGCCGTAGTGCGTAAGAATGGACACGGCGTAGATGCGCATGTCTGAACGAGGGTGCGCTGTGCGAAAGGACGCGATCGCCTTGGTGAGCTCGCCCTTCTGCTGCGGATTCCCTTCTTCTGGATTAAGTGCCCCAGCGAGGGCATAGATGTTCGTAGCCATCGCACCCGACGACCAGCACATATCGAGGATCTCGGTCATGGTCCGGGCACCGAACCATTGCTTGAGGTCGAGGAAGACCGGTCGCTTCGGCAGGGCCTTCAACGGGGACTGAGCGAATCCCTTGTGATAGATCCAGTCTGCATTCACCTTGAATCCGAAGTTGCCGTCTACCTCTGTGTCGAGCGTATGGGCGAGCTTGAGCGTCGCGCGCTCATCTTTCTTCAGCCCGTCCAACGCCACCCAGACCAAGGGACTAACCATGCTGGACCTCCTGCTTGGTGTTGGGGATGATGCCCCGCTTGTTCTGCCACTCCACCGGGCCGGCGAGAAACTCCCGCCAGCTCGCGATCAGATGGGGAGCAAACGTGCCGCGCTCTTCCAGAGAATCGAGCATGCGCTTGATCGTGAGGAGCTCGATGAGTTCGAGATCCGTTTCCCGGAGCCGATCCCGCGCGCGCGGCTGATCATAGCTTGCGATCGCAGCGGCGAAGCGGACATCGTAGCCAGCTTCACGCTGCACCAAGGCGCTATTGCAGGTCGTCTCGGCGAAGTTCACGAGTTCTTCGAGAACCAGGCCGCGACGGCCTGGCACGAAGAAATCATTGTACCTGTCGCCGGTCAGCAGCTCGTTGTGGCCGCCCTTCTTCCGCGTGTTCCGTACATAGAAGTAGGGTACATCGCGGCCAAGGAGCTCACCGAGCTTTCCTGCCATTATCCATGCCGGGACCATGCCGCCCGTCGCGTTTCCCGCCACATATTCCACTTCCGGAAAAACATCGAGGACCTTATAGGCTAGATGACCGACTAGAGCCTCCAGCAGCTGCCGCTGGCTCACAAGTCCCTTGACCATGAGGTAGCCTGGGCCGAAGTTGCCGGACGAGTATAGGAACGGTTGTTCTCCGGCGTCGACGTCGCGGATACTGATGGCGCCTACGGCCACCATCCGATCGACGAAATCTTCGATAAGCGAGTCACGACTCATTTCTAGTCTCCCTTGTTTCCGACATTGCTGTAAATGAGCAAAGCCGGGAGCATGATTCCAGAGACGACATGATAAGTCAACGGATCATTGCGCAAGTCAACATGTTTCTGATACTCTCGCGGCATGCCGTGTCCTGAGATACTCGTCATCGTCGGCCCGACTGCAAGCGGCAAGAGCGCACTAGCGGTGGAGCTGGCTAGACAGCGTAACGGCGAGGTCATCTCGGCCGATTCGCGTCAGGTCTACAAGGGGCTGGATATCGGTACGGGCAAGATCAGGAAACGCGAGAGGAAGGGCGTGCGTCACCACCTCCTCGACGTAGCTTCGCCCAAAAAGATCTTTACCGCTCATGATTTCGTGCGACTGGGTCGCATCGCAATCAAAGATATCCACGCCCGTGGCAAGCTCCCCATCATCTGCGGTGGCACCGGTTTTTATATCGACGCACTCATTGGCCGGACTTCCCTTTCCGAAATCGAGCGAAATGACGTGCTGCGCAAGCGGCACGCCGATAAGACCGCTGCTCAGCTGTATGCCCTACTTCAGGAGCGAGACCCTGCACGCGCAGTACAGATGGACACGCCAAGCGAGCGTAACAATGCCGCGCGACTCATTCGCGCATTGGAGGTCGCAGCCGCGCAAAAAAAAACGCAGAAGACGTTGGATGCTGTTCATTACAACGTCGAATGGATCGGCGTCGACTGGCCAGATGCAGAATTGCGCAAGCGCATTCATACGCGCCTCCTTTCTCGCATAAAAGGCGGCATGGTGGGAGAGGCGAAAAAACTGCATTCTACAGGGCTTTCCTGGCGACGCATGGATGAACTCGGGCTCGAGTATAGATACCTTGCGCGCTACTTGCGTGGCACTATCTCCAAGGCAGATATGATTGTGCAGCTTGAAAATGAGATATGGCACTACGCCAAGCGCCAACGCACGTGGTGGAAGCGCAATCCCGATATCCATTGGGCCACACGCAAATAGAAAGAGCCGCCGAGTTTCCCCGGCGGCTCCATTTTTGTGTCGTCTGTGAACGTTAGGCGGCGCGTTGCGCGACGCCAGTCGCGCCGGCGCGAGCCGAGGTCTTGTTGACGGTGTGCCAGACGGCGGCGGTGTCACCCGACTTGGACGCTTCGGACTTCCAGTCCATATAGATGGCCCGGAGGACATCCACCGCGTGGTCGCGACGCTTCTTGGAAGCCCTGATTGTGAGGCTCTGATCGCCGAGCATCTTGAAGAACTTTTCGTTCATGACATAGACCCTGATCTTCCAGACGCCGCTGGCGTCGGGATGATAGGTCGGGCAGAAGAACTCGCTGTCTTCATCCACCTCGCGGCCGGCGCGCGCGTCGACGTTCGCATCCGGGTCCTGGCCGGTGACGGTGTCCTCGAAGGTCTCCATCATCAACCGATGGCTGGCGCCGTCCGCGAGCCGCAGCACGACAGAGCCGTTCATACTGCTCGTCGCGAGTTCGATCTCGCGCTCCAGCTGATCCAGTGTTCCGAAGATCGTGTCGAGGTTCTTCGGATCCTGGTTGACAGTAAAGTCGAGGACCATTTCGCCACCAACGAACTTGGGCTCGACGCCCACGACGTCGACGTTCCGGCGTAGCTGTTTCTTCTTGAAGGCGCGTTTTGTCCTCGCCTTGGTGATCTTGTGGCCGACGAACGTGCCGCCGACACCGAAGATCGTTGCAATGGCGGCAGAGGCCTGAAGCCAGTGCTTGTTGGCTTCCATCCACGTAAAGATGTCCATCTTGGACTCCTTGTTGAATTGACGGGCAATTCGCACTATTGACCGGCTTCACTATACGATGATTTTAGAGTTTGACAAGGCATGCACCAGTTCGCGAATATTTGTAATTTATCGAATAATGTGGTTTGATGCGGACGCCCTCACGAACGGGGGTTTTGTCAACGGAGGTAATTGCGATGTTGGACAAGACGGTCGGCCAGGGGCCGGCATCCGAAGACCTCGGCAGTTCCATTGCTGCCGGTATGGTCGCGGGATTGAGCCGCATCATCGGGCGCTATAGCGTCTATCAGGCTGCGCACGCGGCCGTCATGCACGTGCAGTCGGCTCGCCGTGTGCTCTCGATCACCTTGGTGACCCTGGTGCTCGGCATCCTGGGCTACTATGCAACGCTGGAGTTCGGCACCGCATCGGCGCCGCTTTCCGGATCGGAGCATTTCCGGCACATCCAGGCGCTCTTTACGTTGTGCGTGCTCTTCCTCCTGATCTACTTCGTGCTGCTGCGCAGCAAGCAGTACCAGATTGAGGAGGTCGGCCACATCAACGTCATGCTCCCCTACGAAGAGGAGCACAACGACAGCACTGGCCCGGGGCATGAGATCGCGTTGGGCTACAAGGACGCCTACTGGAGCTACTCTCAGGTCGACATGGCTGCGTTCGGCTGCCTGATCGCGGGCACGACTACGGCCTTCTATCAGCTGATCCACATGATCCTGAAATGAGGAGCACGCTATGAGCAAACGTATCGCACACCCCGAGCACACCGTCAGCGACACGCTCCGCCGTCTCACATTGGCGATATTCTTCGCCTTCGCTCTGGTCTCGATCGGGCTCGAACAGCCCTGGAAGTATCTCGGGCCGGCTATCGAGAAGGTTCAGCACATGTTCGGCAAATGAGCTGAACTCGCGCCAAATACGGCCGCATCCCACAGGGTGCGGCCGTTACATTTTTATACAAAAGAGATCGGGCGCCGCGAAACGAATCGCGGCGCCCTCGTCAAAGTGGCCGTCTAGGATCCACTGCAGTAGAACGACATGTTGGCGATGCTGCCGACATACCGACCACGATCCTTGAGCGGATTGCGCAGTCGTGTCGCCTTGTATTCGTCGACACACGCGAACTGCGGCGGCCAAGCGAACGAGTAGCTGCCCGCGTACGCCGCGCGTGCCACCTCGTTGATGACGACGAGCCTGCGATCCTGTCTCCAGAACTTTGAGGAGCTCAGGAACCATTTACGGGTCATCTCCACCTTGCCGCTGATGTTGCCGGAGGGGCAAAAGTACTCCTTGCCCTCGCCGACACGACGGATATGTATCCGCGCTGCCGCCTCCGCCTGGCGGCGAAAGATCATCTCGTCTTTCTTCTCGCCCCATTTGTCGAGGTTGACGTCGAGTGTCTGCGCGAGGCATTCCATCTGGATCGTGCGCTGCGCGTAATACGGCACGCCGTACACCACCGCAGTAAAGATACCGACGATGACACCGATACAGATGACAAATCGCCACCAGAACGGTATCGCGATCCAACGATCAGTGATCGTGAGCCTCTGCTGAGGCATCTCTTCAGCTGACATGTTCGTCTCTCCTTTTCAGCTGGCTCGACAGTATCACGCCATGAGTTTTCGTGCCAGTCCATATTAAAAGCGGCCGCCTCGGAGAGACGGCCGCTTGTCGTATGCAGCGCAATGCGATTTAGGCCCTGCGCGGGCGCTTCAACAGCTCCAGCTCGGCCATGCGCTCATGGATGCACTTCTCGTCATGGTACGGCTTGTTCATGAGCCAGCGAAAGAGCGCCTCGCAAACCTTCGCTAGCACTGCACCCATGAACATCGAGCCCATCTGGAACTTGCTGATGATGAGTCCGACGCCTGTCGCAGTACGGCTGTCGTTGATCTGCGAAGACAGCCAGGTCTGAAATTCCGTCTGCCAGATCAGAGTCTTCGGCAGATAGGTGTTGACGATCCAGTCCGATGCCGACGGGACCAGGATGACGAAGACGATCAGGACCATGAACGTGCCGGTCATGAAGCCGAAGCCGACGGCAAGTGCTTCTATCAAGCGAAGCGCGCTCTTCGCGAGAAGCGCGCGCTGTTCCACCATCTGCTTCAATCCGTAGCCAGCGACGTACAGCCCAACGATAAGGGCGAGCAACGTGCTCGCAGTCATCATCTGCAGATAGTGCAGACCTTGATTCAGCCATTCTCCAAACATCCGCGTGTTCCTTCTGTTGAAGCCAGATCAAATCTTGGCTTGCAGCACCATGCCACATTATTGAAATTTGTGCAACAAAATGAAAGAGCGGGACCCGTGGGGCCCCGCTCTCGATTTGTCAGCGCATTAACGCCTCGACGATGGTCAGTCGGTGTCGACGGGCACGCCGCCCCAGAGACGACCCTTCATGTTGAAGGAGTACGCCAGGGTGACGACCGTGTCGATGAACGACGCCAGCATCCAGATCAGGACCAGCTGGGGCATGTACCAGCTGAGCTTGATGATGCCCTGGAAGTGGTTCACGATCGCGACGCCGCCGATGAAGACGGGCACGAACGAGAAAAAGGCCATCGCCAGGATCGTTGCGGTTCCCAGCTCCTTCACCTTCGAGAGGGTGAGAAGCATGAACTGGCCGCCGAGATACAGCACCAGGTAGGCCATGTGGCGAGCCAGGATGGTCTGGCCGGTCAGCGGATCCGGGCTGAACCCGGACTCGTACCAGCAGAACCTGAACAGCCACACGTCGAGCGCGAGGGCGAGCAGGAACGAGAGGCTCATCGCGCCGGCGGTGCGGTTGACGAACCGTCCGGTCTTGATGAAGCCGTTCTTGGCCTTACCCAGCTTTGAACCAGGCTCGGTGTCCGGCACTGCCTTCAATGCACTCATGGCTAATATCCTTGTGTTGTTGCCGTTATGGCCCCGGAACAGTCCGGAGTCCGGGTGCAGAATACTGAACTTTTGACATGTTGTCAATTTGCTTTTATTCGGGAAATGTTGTACGGTGCCGGAAGCCAGTTCCGTTTGGGGATTGGCGTTCAACTGCAGAAGGATGCAGACGATGAAGAATCCTGTTCTTGCGGCCTGTGCGGCCGGTATGGCGCTGTTCACCGCGTTCGTCGGCCCGGTCTGGGCCCAGGACAAAGGCGTCCAGATCGCCCAGCCGCTCGGCGTCGTCACCGAGGACACGCAGGTCACGCTCGATTCCAACAAGATCGGCCTGACGGCCATGAAGAAGTTCAAGGCCGGCGAGACCTGCACGCTGCCCGCCGGGACGGTCGTCGTCCTGCTCGGCACCAGCGCCGACGGCAAGCAGCGTGTCCAGCGTTCTTCCCTTCTCGCGAAGAAGATGCCCAGCACGACGGCGTGCCCTGTCGGCGCGACGGCGACCGTCGAGCCGGCGAAGGCCAGCGCCTGGAAGCAGGCGGCTGACGCCAAGGCGGCGGAGAAGGCCAAGAGCGGCAAGAAGGGCTGATCCAAGCCCGACTGAGCATCGACAGATTTCGATGCAGGGGCGCCATCTTCGGATGGCGCCTTTTCTTTTATACAAAGATGTCGCCCGCTCCAGTCTCCCGGAGCGGGCGTTGTCGTCAGTCGTGCGCCAGGGGCACGAGCCTGAAACCATGGGCAGCCGCCGAGCGCTTGAGCGCGGCGAAATCGGGCGTCTCTGTGCTCTTGCCCGTGTGCCAGAGGACCCAGTCGTAGATGTAGGTCACCCAGTACAGCGACTTCTTGCCCTTGAACCCTAAGGCGACAAAGCCGACGGCAAGGGCTCCCATGGCCGACAGAAGCTGCCAGCCAGAGAGATTCTGCTGCGAGAAGTCGATCACCTGGTTCAGGAGATCGAACCCCGAATGCCAGGTGTGGAAGATTGTCGTCCCGGCGAAGCCGACGGCAATGAGGGCGATCCCGAGCCCGGCGAGAGCCGTGCCGAGCGCGATCGTGAACCGGGCAAGCCCGACGACAATCGCGATCGGGGCTTTGACCAGCCACGGAGCGTTCCACTCCATGACGTCGCGGATGGCCTCCATGGCCACCTCGCCAGTCGCTGTAAAGTCATCGACCACCCTGGTCGGAGCGCTTTCGCTCATCTGAATAACTCCTCTTGTTATCTCCGCACCGTTCGTGATGCGGCAGCTGCACTATACAATGATTTACCGCTGTGTAAAGCGATATGGTTGTGCCCTGCTCCGCTCTGTGCCAGGATGGCCGCAGAAGAAAGGAGGGGTCATGCCTATCTCTCGCAAGACCCGCAAAAGGGTCGGCCTCATCGTATTCGGGCTCGTAGCACTCATCGCCGCGATAGTGGCTTGGGATTACTACTTCGAGACCGACATCTTAGGTGCGACCGGACGCTTCGCGATGCGATTTTTCGCCTGGCTCTGGGAGTTCGCCGTGGAAACGGCACGATTGCTGTGGCGCATACTGCTCGATGTGCTCGCGTATGGTTGGCGCGTCGTACTGGTGGCGCTGGAACGATTCGTGGCGTTCTTGCCGTCCATCGGCGCAGGTCGTTTTACCAAGTTCCTGTGGCCCATGGCTATGGGAGCGGCAGCGAACCGGTATTTCACCCGTACGCGACGCAATGGCAAGAGCGGGCTGTGGCAGCGCATCAAGACTGAGTTCTACGACACCGTCGAACGACTCGCAGTCTGGTGGAGAGCACAGCACTTCGCGGCAAAGTGTGCGATCGTCGCCCTCATGATCACCGTCCAGGTGCACTTACACTGGTGGCTCGTGTTCTTTCCGATCGGGTTCCTCATCCCCTATCTCGCTATGCTGCTCAACTCACTGCAGCGGTGGGTACTGGGTCCGGTCTTAGAGCAGTGGTATCTGAGTCGTTTCGGAACACTGCACGCTCGGATCAAAGCCCGGGCACTCAGCTGGCAGTGGGTACGCAGCATCATCGCGACGTATCGGCTCTTCAAGCTCTACTTCGAGACCGGCTGGCGCATCTGGTATTACGATGCCCGATTCGCGTTCCCGGCTTGGAGACCGTTCTGGAGAGAAACGACGGGGCGTGTATGGTTCGCGCTCGTCACGCTCTCGCAGGGAGAGTGGGCCAAGCGTCGCATGCACAAGCATCCGCTCTTGGGCGGAGGCGTGTCGCACGAGGCCCGCTCGTGCGCGTATGCTGTGATCGCTCAGAAAAACGAGGCCGCCGGGTGAACCTGGCGGCCTTTTTCTATTGATGCGTCCACATATCCCACACCTGTGCGGCGGGATTGGAAGGCGTTCCGTAGAGCGGAAGATAGTGCAGATCGATAAACGGCAGCGAATTCGCCTCGATGATGCCCCACTCTTGGGTGTCGGGATCTTGCTCGGGATCCCCGATGATGAGATCGAAGCCCACCACGGGAACATCGAGTTCACGCGCTGCGTTCTCGGCATATGCACGGAGTTTTGGATGCACGCTCAAGAGCAGCTCGCGCGTAGTGCCGCCAAATAGCCGCCCGGTGCGATGTGAGAGTGTCATGGATACGCCATTTTTCAAAACAGTGTCCTCGCTCACGCCGCGGCGGCGCATAAATGCCGAATGCTCCGGTGTAAGCGTGATGGGTTGCACCCGATCGGGCACTGAGGCATTCCACGCTTCGATAAGCTGGCGGATCGTAGAACCACCATCGCCGACGACTGTCGGTGGATATGCGGCAAAAAACCCTGCGAGATTCCCCTGGATGACCGTCGCTCGGCAGACCGGGCCGAGCAAACACTTCTCGATCGAGACATGACGACAGAGCTGCTGAGCCGAACGGAACGCGGTGTGTAAATCTGCGTCGGTAGAGACGAATGTGGTGGTGTGTCGCCCGCGCGAGCCAGCTCGAGGTTTGACCACGACCGGTGCGCCGATATCGCCGAGAGCCTCGCGCGCCTGCGCGAGGGAGGTCACACTGCGCGACTCGGGTACGGGGATGCCGACCGCCGACAATTCACGCTTGAGCAAGGACTTGTCGTCGATCCACAGATACGCCGCCTGTGATAGCTCGGGTGGCACCGGAATGCTCTTGAAGTACTGCCATGCACCGCGCACGTGCGCACGATAGATATCGGTCGGTACGCCAAAGACGTACACCTGCTCCATCGGGATGCCTCGTCGCTGCGCTTCTTCCCAGATCACCTGTGAGCGATAGGTGCGGGCTTTGGAGACGTCGGTGCCGTACGTCACTCCTCGCATCAGATGCAGCATGCGCAAGTTTATCGACTCGAAGACCTCCATCACACTGCGTGCCGCGTGCTCGAACAGCGCGAGTGCGCGCGAGCTGCTATAACGGTATGAAAGCTCATTGAACGGGACGTTCAGGAGATTGAACGCGTAGGTCAGCGGATGATTCACCGGGCTGTTGCCGCACTGAGCACAGGAGCCCGGCTTTTCCTTATACTCATGTAGTTCCGACATCCACGACAGTATATACCCCCAATGCGAAAGCCCCCGAAGGGGCTTAGGCTAGTGACCGCCGAGCATAGCTGAAGGTGGCTAGGGCTAACTTCTTAAGTATACGCCTGTCTGGCTCCGTGCAGTCCTTGCTGTGGATAACGCTACCAGAACAACCAGAAACCTATCGACGCTATCGTGATCCACGACGCCGAGGAGATGACGCCGCTCACGAAGAGCTGAATGCGCTGCTGTGTCGAGACTTGTGCGAACGGGAGCTCGGTCGCGATGGGCATCAGTCGGCCGATGAGCACCGCGTTGAGTACAAGGGCCGCGACGAGCAGGAGCTTTATCTGAAAGAGCGGTAGCGAGAGCGCATAGCTGAGCATCGGAAGGAGTAATATGACACCCGAGACGATGAGACCGCCGAGACCGACCCATGTGAGGTGGTGCAGGAGGAGAAGTCGACGCTTCGGCAACACTGCTGATCGTCCGAACACCCACGACACGGCCTGCTCGTCTGCGATGATCACGATGAGCGCAGAAAATGCGAGGAAGATAAGATGCAACGTAACCATAGTGCTGCCTTATTTGGCGAGGGCAGCGATACGCAGCGATGCCAGCGCGGACTCGGCCTGAGCCTGCCCGCCATGTTGCCGCGTAAACTGTGCCGTGCCGTCTCTCCCGCAAAGCCCGAGGATCGCGCGAGCTCCACCGGGATGCTGATTGATCCACTGTGTGAGGTCGTAGACACTGGTGCCGACGATGGCGTAGCAGCTCTGAGCCGAGTTGTGTTGCGCGACTTCCGCAGCAGTAATACCAGAGGATGCAGGCGTCGTTGCGGGCTTGGAGCTCGTTGCGGCAGGCGCCGGAGTCACCGGGGTATCAGTCGGCGAGGGTGATACCGCCGATGGCTGCTGGGCAACCTCGCTTCCTGTGGAAGCCTGCGGCTGCATCTGCACGACTGCGATGCCGATAGCGGCGATGATAAGTATGCCGATTCCGGCGTAAAGTGCTTTGTTCATATGGCATTAATACTACGATGGATATCGAAAAATTTCATGTAGACAGACAGCCTCTCGATGTTGCGATCACAGATATCGCCAACGCCGTCGCGATGCCGATTCCGCGAGCCTGACTCGCGGTCGCGGAACACTCAAAAAACGGTTGCGGTCAGGGATATTTTCTTTGCCGTCGCAAAGAAAATTCCACGACCCTGGCTCGCGGGTGCGTCGTGCTCGACACACCATCGCTCCGCCTCCCGCAAGGCATAAAACCATGCGCAGGCATGGTTTTATGTCCATTGCGGGCCCACTAGGAATCGAACCTAGGCTAACGGTTTTGGAGACCGTTGTACTACCATTATACGATGGACCCGTGCGCCGTATTGTACGGCCTCACGGGGTGAGCGACAAGGCAGAGACTACTTCTTCGCCTCCTTGTGCTTGGTCTGCTTCTTGCAAAACTTGCAGAACTTCTTGAGCTCGATCTTGCGCTCGACAAGCTTGCGATTCTTGCGCGACCAGTAGTTGACGTGCTTGCACTTCTCGCACGCAAGTTTGATGAGTTGATCCTGGGACATGGCGAGGACTATACCAGAAAGCGTGAGTACGTGCAATCGATCACTTGCCGTTCGGGCAGATGGTATTCCAGACGCCCTTGACGGTACCGCTGGCGGTGAGCGTCTTGACGATAGTGTCTACGATGAGCCAGGCCGCGATGATGATGACAAGGCCGATGACGACGTTCCAGAGGACCTCCTTGCCCTCGTCGATGGCGCTGTGGCTGCCTACGGAGCGTCCCGAGAGCATCTTCCAACCCGCCCATGCAAAGAGGATGGCAGAGAGGATGACCGCGACGAAGATACTGGTGTTGATGACGTTTTGGGCTACGGTGGTCAGATCAGCGCAGGTGCAATTGGTGCCCGTACACGGGACGATCTGCGTTGGGACGCCGGCAGCCGCGGCAAAAGCCGGCATAAGGAATGCGAGAGCCATGATGCCAGAGATGACCTGACGGCGCTGTACCATGTCAGATATTGTAGCACGGCCAAAAATGCGGCATACTGGGCCGTGTTGCGGCAGCTTGCGGGTACGCAACTGCACTTTGATTTTCTAATACGATCCGTCAGCTGCTACTGGCGAATCGTTAAGAAAATCTAGGCGTCGGTGGCAGAGCGGTCAAATGCACCTGACTGTAGATCAGGCGGACTACGTCCTACGGGGGTTCGAATCCCTCCCGGCGCACAAAATACCAAACCCCGGGCGCGTCCCGGGGTTTGCATTATTAAACCAGTGAAGTTATGCGTGTGGCTTGACCGGCCTAAGAACTGAGATTATCCGGCCTATCGAGTGCAGAAGTCTTCTCGTCGGCAGTTGAGTCGTCCAACCTTTTAAAATCCCAATCCAGTATATTCGCGACTACAAGTGCGGCTCCAGGCACTCCCCAGACGGGCTCCTTTTTGAACCAGTAATAAAAATGTGTTCTGGTACCGTCAGGATTTTCACGAACATTATTTTTGCCCGCTTTCGAGTACAAAACAACCAAATCTTTGGCCTTTACCTGCCCGTCCGGAAACCAGTATGACCACTTTAATGAACCGCCCAATACAGTGTTTAGCTCTGTAGAGAATGCTGTTCCAAACACAACAAAGTTCCCGATTGGAAGATCAATTTCGGCAGTTAAAATAACTCTTTCTTTATCAAGAGTTCCTTTATCAAGAATTGTTTTTATTGCGAGTTCCATATTTTTATTGATCTTCATACTTATCCGGCTGGTCGTCGGATGATGTGAACATTGACAAGACCTGGCCGACTATCACGTCACTGTTACTGATGATTGCTATCACCGCTCCCAATATAAGACATACCCAAAACAATCCATTGTTGGCCGACCAAAAGAATGGGGCAAAACCGGCAATACCGAACCCAGCGGATGACAGGAAGACCCGCACGCTTACTGCGGCACGTATTCCACGCAATCGCTCCTTCAGCACTTCAGCCTGGGCGTGCTTCTCGTGGTATTTGTCCTCAAACATTCGACACCGCTCAAGGTCTCTCAGAAGCTTATCAGTCTGAGCAAGAAGCATTCGAGCAACAGTTTTCGCCACTGCGGAGTTATTTAACTCCGCGGGAGAAATGTTTCTGCTCCATGAACTGAAACTTGAAGCCTCCACAGTCTTAGGGGGCTGTGGAGGGAGTGATCCATTACCAGACGCGGGCGCAGCATCCACCGTCTTGTCCAGGAATGCTTTCTGCAGCTTTGGTGGCCTCTTTGCCATTGGCGATATTATACACCTACGCAGCCTACACCCCCACCTTCGCTCTCGTTCTCGCACCGCGCTCCCTTTCAGGCCCTTTGCGGACGTCGAATGTGTAATCGCCCTTCCCTTCTGGGCCGCCCTTCGGGTCGTAATCCACCTTGACCGAGCCGCCTTCGAGGACGCCGCGTGCGACCATCATGTTGGCGATGGGGGTCATGATCTTGGTCTGGATGAGTCGCTTCAGCGGGCGTGCGCCGTACTGCGGGTTGTAGCCTTCCTTGGCGAGCTGTTCGAGCG
>CAYOHS010000003.1:28863-33169 GCA_964403865.1 uncultured Candidatus Saccharibacteria bacterium | reverse complement strand
TCCTCGGCGCCGTCATCTACGGCAATCCATCGAGCGGACTCATCGTCATCGGAGTCACGGGGACGAAGGGAAAATCGAGCGTCGTCGAGATGATCAACGCCGTCTGCGAAGCGAACGGCTGGCGCACGGCGGTGCTCGACTCGATACGGGTCAAGATCGCCGAGAACGCCACGCCGAACACCATGCGCATGTCGATGCCCGGACGTTTTTTCATCCAGCGGTTCCTCTCTCGAGCAAAACGCGAACAGTGCCGCGTAGCTATCATCGAGATGACGAGCGAGGGGTCGCGCCAATTCCGACATCGCGGCATCGCACTCGACGCGCTCGTCTTCACGAATCTCGCACCCGAGCACATCGAGTCGCATGGTTCATTCGAGCAGTACGCGGAGGCTAAGCTCGAGCTCGGGCGGCAATTGGTCCGCTCACGCAAGCGGCCGCGTATCATGGTCGCCAACGCAGACGACGCAGCAGGTGCTCGCTTCTTGGCGCTCCCCGTTGAACAACCGCTTCCCTACTCTCTCACCAACACACGGCACGCTTCGAGCGACACCTCCGGCACATTTGAATTCGCTGGTGCAGAAGTCCGCGTGAGCCTGCCTGGTGAATTTTCGCTCGAGAACGCGCTCGCTGCCGCAACGGTGTGCAAGGCACTTGGCATACCGCTCGATGCCATCATGCAAGGGCTCGGTGGGCTCTCGCGCATCCCCGGCCGCGCAGAGCGCATCGAAGCCGGGCAAGATTTCATCGCGATCGTCGATTACGCGCACACGCCGGAATCCTTGAAGGCGCTCTACGGCGCATTCGCGAATCATCGCCGCATCTGTGTCTTGGGTTCGACGGGCGGCGGTCGCGATACCTGGAAACGCCCGGTCATGGGCAAGATAGCGGCTGAGATGTGCGATGAGGTCATCCTCACCAATGAAGATCCCTACGACGAGGAGCCGCGCACGATCATCGAGGCGCTCCATAGTGGCATGAAGGACATCAAAGAGCCGCTCATCGTGCTCGATCGACGAGAAGCGATCCGTACCGCACTCTCCCATGCGCGCAGCGGTGATGCGGTTCTCATCAGCGGCAAAGGAACCGACCCCACCATCCAAGGGCCGGGTGGAACCTCTATCCCCTGGAGCGACGCTGGCGTGACGAAAGAAGAGCTTACCAAACTCCTCGCACAGGGATGAGTAGCTTATACTAGAGTCATGATCGGAAAAGTCCTTGCGGCGTTGGTCATCTGCGCACTTGTCGTGTTCGGTGTCGTGTGGGTGATGAGCGGAGGGCTTTCCCGCGGCATCGAGTACGCGAAGACGATCAGTAACCCGATCGCATTCATCATGGGCGATCCGAACGGCGAGCCGTTCAAGCTCCCAGGCCAGCCTGATCTCATGACCGGGCCCGATATGGGACTCTCCGCCGGCTCGACCTACGAGAATGCGATCTACGATACGAATTACAGTGGCATCTCCGATGCATCGACCTCTCCGGCGGATGATCCGCAGACATTTGGCAATCCCTCGCCATCGCACGACGCGGCTCGACTCGTCATGGGCAACGCAGTAGGGCAAGATGCACGTACTCAGTACATCATGGTAGAAGCCGCGCCATCAAATGCTGCTGCTCTTATGCTCTCGGGGTGGACCATCCAGAGCGCATTAAGCGGTGTCCGTGCCCCACTTCCGCAGGCAGCGCCGGTATTCGTCCAGGGCACGGTCAATGCAGTCGGAGCGGTCTCGCTGGCTCCTGGCGAAGCGGCTGTCGTCAGCACCGGCTTCTCCCCTGTCGGCGTATCGTTCAAGGAGAATCGCTGCAGTGGGTATCTCGCACAGTTCCAGGCGTTCACTCCCGCACTACAGTCGCAATGCGACGCCGCAAGCGACGCGCTCGCCTCATCGGGATACCCAGACGACGGCTCCTGTTATGCCTTCGCGCAGTCCCTGCAGCCGTGCACCTTCCCTCAATCCGTGCCATCTGGTGTCTCATCCTCGTGCCACCAGGCACTCGCGAGCACACTCACCTACAACAGCTGTCTCGCACGACACCGCGGCGACGCAGGTTTCTCCTCAGGAAACTGGCGGTTATTCCTCGATGCTTCGCGCCCGCTCTGGCGCACGCATGACACATTGCGGCTTCTCGATAGTCAGGGACGGGTCGTTGACACCCTCACCTACTAGGTCACGCCTGTTGCGCAAAAAGCACGATACCCGCCGCGACGCTCACATTGAGCGACTCTTTCGTGCCGCGCATCGGGATCTCGATGAACTCGTCGCAAGCCACTCGCAAAGCCGGGGACATCCCGCGCACCTCATTGCCGAAGACAAACGCGACCTTTTCCTGTGGCAGAGCACGACGATAATCGTGGGCTCGGGCGTCTTGCTCGACCCCGACGATATGCCACCCCTCTTTCTTGAGTCTCGTCAGGAGAGTCTTCGGATCGCGCACGTACTCCCATTTCACCTGCTTCTCAGCACCGAGCGCGGTCTTAGAGAGCGTCTTATCCGGTCTCCCGAATCTATCGAATGGTTTGGGCGAATAACCAGCGAGAAAGATGCGCCCTACTCCCGCAGCGTCGCACGTGCGGAATATGGAGCCCACATTGTGTGCACTTCGTATATTCGGTAACACCACTGCAACCTCTTTCATGCGGGCAGCCTACCATGAATCGTGTTACAGTAGCGGCATGCTTTCTCTCTTTCCCCAGCTCCTCTTCCTGACCCCGCTCGCGATCACACTGTTGCGTGTCGTCGCAGGCCTCTTGGCGATCACTATCGCATGGCAGAGCATAGAAAAGCGCCACATCATGTCGCACATGCGACTGCCGATAGTCGGTCACTCTCCCGAGTGGCTCATCTGGGCTGCCTGCATGCTCTATGCGGTGATCGGCGGACTCCTGGTGGTCGGTGCATGGACACAGATTGCTGCGCTACTCGCGACACTAGCTGCGCTCAAGATGACCGTCGTCTCACGCGTCTGGCCGCAGTTCGTCGCGTTCCATACGATGACGTATGTCCTCTTGTTCGTCATCTCGCTCTCGCTCATCTTCATGGGTGCAGGCGCGTTCGCCTTCGACCTGCCGCTTTAGAACGTTGGAAAACGGCCAAGAGTCGGTTAGGATGTGCGTTATTCCGCCCGTAGCTCAGTTGGTAGAGCAGCTCCCTTTTAAGGAGACGGTCGCAGGTTCGATCCCTGCCGGGCGGACATGACCGACGTCATCCTGGTTGATGAGCACGATGCCCCCATCGGCACGATGGAGAAGCTCGCCGCGCACCAGGAGGGCAAGCTACATCGCGCGTTTTCGGTATTCGCGTTCGATAGGAGCGGGCGACTCTTGCTCCAACGCAGAGCTCCGCATAAATATCACTCGGCAGGCCTCTGGACCAACACCTGCTGCAGTCACCCTGCACCAGACGAGGACACCGAAGCCGCGGCACACCGCCGCCTCGGCGAGGAGATGGGTTTCGATTGCCCGCTCACCTATGGTGGTCACCTGCTCTATCGGACCGAATTCGACAACGGCCTCATAGAACATGAGTTCGATCATATCTATATCGGCGACTTCGACGGCGATCCGGTGTTGAATCTGGACGAAGCAGATGCATACCGCTGGATATCGTCGGATGAATTGCTTACCGAAGTGGCAGAGCACCCCGAACGCTTCACCTACTGGTTCCGGCTCGCTCTCGAAGATGTCTTGAATTCTCGTTCACTTGCCGTGCCTGCGATGTCTGGTCGCGAAATCAGAAAGGACTTGGTCCAATAGCGTCGCATCGAAATCCGGCCAGTGTTGCTTGATGAAAAAGAGCTCGCTGTACGCCGCTTGCCACAGCAGAAAATTCGAGAGTCGCTGTTCCCCGCTCGTGCGGATGATGATGTCAGGGTCTGGCATATCGGCGCTCCAGAGCGCGGACCGCAACGAATCTTGAGTCACCGCTTCCCCTCGGGACTGAAGCGCATTGACCCCGGCAATTATCTCCGCGCGTCCTCCATATGAAAGACACATCCAGAGGGTCATCTTCTCGTTGGTGACGGTGCGAGCTTCGGCATCCTTCATCCCCTCTCGTATGTCGGGCGCGAATCGCTCACGTTCGCCGAGGAACCGGACACGAATCCCTTCTTTGCCAAGCTCTTCGACACTGTCACGGATAGCCTCCCGGAAGATGTCCATGAGGTAGCCTACCTCTTCTGGCGTGCGGTTCCAGTTTTCTGTCGAGAACGCATAGACAACGAGATGGGCGATACCGCGATCGCGCACCAGACGCGCCACCGTCTTGAGATTCTCAAAACCGCGGCGATGCCCCTCGAAACTGGGGAG
>CAYOHS010000003.1:16480-28763 GCA_964403865.1 uncultured Candidatus Saccharibacteria bacterium | reverse complement strand
GTGCGAGCTCCGAGCGGAACACCTGCCGGTACGGCCCATATGTCGGCCTGGGGCTCGACGTACGGACCTGCCGGAACATCTGGAGTCGTCGTAGCTATGGTCTTCACCACCTTCGGCTTGCTCACGGTATGGGTGGCGGGTGCTGCGACGACAGGCGTCCCGACCTTGTATCCGCGAAGCTCGCACAAGCTATCGAAGAACGAGGACGGGATGATGAACGAGAGGAAGTTCGATGACCATGGGCGACTCTGACACATGTTGGAGATGACGCCTGTGGGCTGTCCACCGGCATCGGTGCCATAGAAACCTGCGACCTGTGTTCCGCTCTTCTGATCGACGTTGTTCACCAAGACGGTGACGGTCGAGCTTGAGTACTGGATGTCCCCCGACACGCCTGGCGCTTGCGCCATGACTCCTGCCGGCGCGGTGCCGGTGGTCGTCTGCTGAGTCGCTGCTGCAGTAGTGGTCGTAGTAGTAGCTGCGACCTGCGTATTCGATGTGTTCGTAGAGCCGGATGTATTGGACCCCGTGCCGTAGGCACCATTGAGAAGCGAACTGATGAGGTCGGTCGCGGCAGAACCCGATGTGGAAGCGAGCGCAGAGCTGACTGGTGGTATGTAGACCGCGCACGGGTCCGATGACGGAGTCGTCACGTTGTAGTACTGCGAACATCCGCCGAGGGTCGGATTCGTAGCCCCGGTACCTGCACCGGCGCCGCTGTCGCCTCCTCCTCCACCTCCACCCTTGCCTTTCATCATGTCGAGGATGCTCTTGGCCATGTCGAGCGCCTGTTTGAGATCGCCCATGCCGCCATTCTGGCCTTGTGCACTGGTAGCGAGGCACTTCAATGCCGAAACGCACTTGCCTTGCGTAGTAAAACCGCTCGTTACATCGCTGCAGGGACAGTTGAGCCCGCCCGGGGGACCTCCTTTATGGCAAACGACGCCACAGGGGCACCCATAATCCCACGAAGCGATACACATCGCATCTGCTGCTGTGCCCACAGCTGCGGCCGGCTTCGGCATGAAAAGCGTATAGGCGGGCAGTGCCGAGGCGGTCACGACGATGACCGCCCACAGCGTGCGTGTTATGGCTGTATTCATAGATGAATCAATCGTATCACAGGCTCGAGAGGGCAAAGCGCTCAAGTGCATAACTCAAATCCTCCCCTCTTCGGCGCGCCTTATGCGGCAGTTCGGCCAGCTCGGCGACGAATCGCGACCCGCGCGCGTACTCCGGCGCCCCTTCGCGTGATCTGAGTGTCATCTGCTTGGCTCCCCAGAAGAGGAGGCCGAGCACGGCTTCGGGTGCGCTTCCTTTCGCATATTCACGCATGAGCCCGACCCACAAGCCTTTCTTGTCGCCGCGCTGCAGCGCGTTGGCGAGTACGAAGATAGTCTTCTCCTCCTGCTTCTTCGGCGCATCGAATTGCTCTGAGCGCGTCGCGTACTTCTCTATCGACTTGCGCGTAGCGGCATCGAGCGCACCTTCGAGCACGTAGGCATGTTCTGGTGCCTCAGAGAGGTGTGGCAGCGCAGCACGCAAAAGCTCATTCGCCTCGGGCGAGCCGCTGCCGATCACACTATCGAACACGAGCGCACGCACCGCGTCCCGGGCAAACATCCCGGGGCCCTGGAGAGCGGCCTGCAGATCCTCGAATGAATGCGCATCGGTAACCCGGACGATCTCGCCCTTCTCTTTCTTGAGAGAGGCGTCGAGCGTTTTGCGAGCCGCTTCGCGATCGGTGCCGAAGAAGAGGGTGAGCATAGTCCCAGTGTAGCAACCATGCGACGGCTCTCAAATCAGAGCTCAGATTCAATCTCAATCAGTACCAGCGACGGTATGTGGTTGTCGTTCAGACGAACCAGTTGTTCCACATGATTCAAATGCCTTCGCGACGACTGCCACAGCATGCACCTGTCGAGCTACGGCGGCCTCGACAGCCTCTCCATGACGCAAGGAAGCCTCGATGTTCACATACGGCACCCCATACGCCGAGACTATCTGGGACGCCGAACCGCTCAGCTTCGGATCATCCTTCACCTGTTCATAGAGCCAGTTGATCCCCGCGCTATCAAGTGCTTCCGTAAGGAATGCGCATTCCGCAAGCTCCCCTGTGCCACCTATCCAGACTATGTCCGTCGGGTGCTCGGGGTCATTCTGTAGATTTTTTGGATGCGCTCCACCCTCAACGATCGATAGGAACGATCCTTTTCCACGTCTTGTTTCGGGGTGGTTATTATGCAGACCGATGATCACCGTCTGTTCTGATATGTCGCGGAAGAGTTCCTTGAGCACTGCCGTGGCGAAGAACGCGAAACGGGATTCGTGGGTCAGAAATCGATTTGCATCGACCCCAGAATTGATTCCGTCGTCTGAGATGAGATTCCTCGAACCTTCGTTCTGAAAAGCGATGAGCGCACCGCCGTTCTCGCTCAAGGCACGTACCCCGGCAAGGAACGCGCCCGGCTCGTCGCCGTGCGGGGCGAAATAACGGAGCGGCGTCTGTTCTGCGTCCTTCGAGAGAACGAGCATCGTATACGGCTTACTATCCACATACACCTTCCTCTTTTCTACTTGAATCTGCCCCGCCGCAACCTCTTCTAGGATATTGGGTGTCAGGCGATCTCTGCCCATAGATTTGATCGTGGCCAAGGCTTCTCTAGGTCCAAGTACGAGATTCGCTGCGAACATCCCTGCCAGCCCCATGAATACCCGACGGTCCATATCCATATGGTCACGATATCATGCCGATACGCGCTTCATCTCCCCCCAGTCCTTCCCTATCGCGATCTCGGCGAGTATCGGCACGTCGTTGAGCTCCTTCGTGGGAGCGACCGATTCCATCACGCTGCGCAGCTCACGCGCGATAGATTCGGCTCCGGTCGCGGGAATCTCGAATACGAGTTCGTCGTGCACCTGCATCAGGAGCCTCACATCGTCGCTGCGGCCGCTGCTGCGCATGAGCTTGTCGGCCTCGACCATCGCCAGCTTGATGATATCCGCCTGCGTGCCCTGTATGGGTGCATTGACTGCCATGCGCTCCGCCTGACTCTTCATCTGCGGCAGTTTGCTGCGCAGACCCGGCAAATAGCGACGGCGACCGAACAATGTTTCGGTGTAGCCGAGCTTGGTCGCACTCGCCTTTACGTCTTCGACAAATCGCGCAAGTCCAGAGAAGCGCTCGAAGTAGCCGTCGAGGTACGCGGCAGATTCTTCTCGCGTCACTCCTGCGCCGAGATTCTCGCGCAGCGCATTGACGCCCATGCCATACAAGATGCCGAAGTTGATGACCTTGGCGCGGCGGCGCATCTCCTTGTCCACCTTCTCGACCGGAACGCCAAAGACCTGGCTCGCGACGGCTGCATGGATATCCTCGCCGCTCTTGAAGGCCGCGCACAGCTTCTCATCGCCCGAAAGCCCGGCCGCGATACGCAATTCGATCTGGGAATAATCGATCGAGACGAGCACGCTCCCCTCTCGCGCGACGAACGCGCCGCGGATGCGCCGGCCGTATTCGGTCTTAGTCGGGATATTCTGAAGATTCGGATTCTCGCAGCCCATGCGCCCGGTCACCGTGCCAGTCTGGAGGAATGTCGCGTGCAAGCGATCGTCGTCGGCGATGAGTTCAGGCAGTTTCTCGACGTAGGTGCCCAAGAGCTTGGAGAGCTCGCGATAGTTCAAGACTTCCATGATGATCGGATGCTCGTCGGCGAGCTTGAGGAGCTCGTCCTCGCGCGTCGTACGTGCACCGGTCGCGGTCTTCTTCTGCTTGCTCCCGCTGCCGATCTTGAGCTCATCGTAGAGCACATCGCCGAGCTGTTTGGGAGAATTGATATTGAACTCATGCCCGGCGTGCCGGTAGATGCTTGCTGCGATCGCTTCGAGCTCCTTGCGATATTCGCGCGCCAGAGTATCGAGGTAGGTCGCATCGACCCGGATGCCGACTTCCTTCATGGCCTTCACCACGGGCAGGAGCGGCTTCTCGATGCGGTCGTACACCTCCTGCAAGCGCCCGGTCTTCGCGAGATCGGCGAATATCTTTTCGCGGGCGCGAGAAAACTCTTCGGTACCCGTGTATGCGGCGATCTCCGAGAGACCCGGAGTCGTGTAATCGCTCTTGAGGAGCCAGAGCGCGAGCGCAGTCTCTTCGAGCTGCACAGGATCGACGTGCACGTGCGCAACTTCGAAAAGCGCGGCAGTGCCGTTCTCTTTCGGGGCATCGTGTCTCTTGTTCGCCTGCTTCGAGACGAGGCGCTCTGCGCGCTCCTTGAGCGATTTGAATTCCATCTCATCGCACATCTTCTCGATGCCCGAGAGGTGATCGGCGAGCCGCCACGGATGATCTGGCAGCGCGAATTCGACGGGTGCTCCGGTGTGAATGGTGGCAAGTTTCTTCGAGAAGAACGCGTCCTCTTTGCCGCTCTTCAGGAGCTCGAGCATGCGCGGCTTCACCTCCTTGGCAAATGCCGCCTCGTGTTTCTCGATGGCGGTATACATGTCCTCGATCGAGCCGAACTTCTCGATGAGCTCGCTCGCCCCCTTTTCTCCGATGCCTTTGATGCCTTTGATGTTGTCGGACGGGTCGCCACGCAGTGCTTTGTAGTCGACGATATGCTCGGGGCCGAATCCATAGCGCTCATGCACGCGGTCCGTATCGTAGATGATGGTGTCGTTGATACCTTTCTTGAGCGTGAAGACCGAGACCTGCGGGCTCACGAGCTGCAGCGTATCCATATCACCGGTGGCGATGATGATCTCGACATCCGCGTGCGACTTCCCCTTTTCCACCAGGGTGCCTATCACGTCATCGGCCTCGAAGCCCGGTGCGGACAGTACCGGGATGCCGAACGCCTTGAACACCTCTGGTGCTTTCTGTAGTTGCGCGATGAGCTCTTGGTCGGCCTCGAGGCGAGTGCCTTTGTAGTCTTCGTATATCTCGTGGCGGTGCGTCTTTCCCGGCAGATCGCGCGCGGCGATGATGTAGTCGGGCTTGAGCTCCTCGGTGAGCTTCAGGAGCATCGAGGTGAGGCCGTACAAGGCACCGGTCGGCTCACCCTTGCTCGACGAGAAATCCGGCAGCGCATGGTATGCGCGGTGGATGATCGCGTGAGAATCGAGGAGGACGAGACGTTTCTTAGAATGCGGGGTCATAGGTGATGCGGCGTATGTCGCCGTCACCTGAGAGTGTAACCTTTCGGCATGAAGATGGTAGGGCGCCCGGCACCTGCTCCGGCCACTCGATGAAGATGAGATTGGCCGGGTCTGCGGCTAGCTCCCTCCACCCAAGCACCTCGAGTTCACGCAATTCCTTGAGGCGATAGGCGTCGATATGGATGAGTGCCCTAAAGCCTCGCTCACTCGGCTCGGGCAACGCAAAGCGTTGCATGATGATGAAGGTGGGGCTCACGACCGACTCCTCGACACCGAGGGCTTCGGCCGCTGCCTGTACGAATGTCGTCTTACCTGCCCCGAGATCTCCCGACAGCGCCACGACAGTCGCCACACCGCCCTGCGGCGTAAGTATCTTCGCAAACCGCGCGGCTTCGGCTTGGAATTCCGAGAGCGAGTGCGTTTCCATGGGTGCATCCTAGCAGAATCTGCCTGAGTGTGGCAGGATTTTCTGCAGACTCGGGTCATGTGATCTGAGCACAGACAGAAAAGGGAGTTGTTAGATGAAGCACATTGAAACGGAGCTGTTTGTCGGCGCAAAAATCGCGAGCCTCGACCTCGACTTGCGAGCCCTGGGTTTGCAGCCCATCGCAAGGGAAGAAGCCGAGTGCTACAAGGCGACCGAACTCGCCAAGGCACCGAAGGCCACTCGTTTCTACCGTGTGGCCAAGCACATCAAGTTGCTGCACGACTTCGCCCCAGGACTGATTATGGCGCTCCTGGTCGTCTTTGCCGGCGCAGCCATCTTCGCCATAACGGGCCTGGTGCTCGGCCTGACCGAAATTTCGAAGTCAGCGGGCCTGATCGCCGCAGGCTCCGCCGCTTCTGCGACGGCAAGCATCGTGTTCTTCGACAAATTCATCGGTGCCCGTTTCTACGACCAGGCTCGGTGGATCGAACGCCGTCCTGATCAATGCGGACACTCGATTCGTCCGGAGCTGCAGAGCCTCTTCGCCCGGGTCCGACTGGCCGGCGACATCACTATCATCTGTGACGATCTCGTTCAGAACGAGATCACGCTCGACCCCGTCTGGTGGGCGGTGCGCGGCGATGATCGCGTATGTTTCGCGATCACTGACCAGTTCGGCAACATCGTTCGCTCTGCCTGACGCAGACATCGGCTCGATATCGGAAGCCCCGCTGACCACCGCGGGGCTTCTTCTTTTTGCGATACAATATCAACGTGACCCAGTTCCCTACCGATAAGAAGCAGGACGAGCGCCTCGGCGAACTCCGCCGCAGGGAGGAGGAGCAGCTCGCAGAAGTCCTCTCGCAGAAGTACGGCGTCGAGTACGCCGACCTCACCTCTAAATCGATCGACACCGATGCCCTGCGTCTGGTCTCCGAGGCACAGGCTCGTGAGACAGAAGTCGCCGCCTTCCGCCGCGTCAACAAGATCATCTTCGTGGCCATGCGCGCACCCGAGCGACCAGACTCTCTCAAGATCGTCTCGGATATCGAACGCCTCGGCTACCAGGTGCGCCGCGTCATGGTATCGCGGGCCTCGCTCGAACACGCATGGGACCGCTACCACGACATCTCGTACGCGACCGAGACCGAAGCAGGTGTGCTCACTCTTTCCAACGACACCATCGTCGAGATGATGCAGAAGCTCAAGAAGATACCCGATATCACGCTCGAGATCGCGGGACACACCAGCTCGAAAGACACGCATCGCATCTCACGTGTCTTGGAGATATTGATGGCCGGTGCTCTCTCAGTACACGCGTCTGATGTTCACCTCGAGCCCGAAGAGACCGGCGTACGTATGCGCTACCGACTCGACGGTGTCCTCACCGAGGTCACGGTCTTCGACGCGCCGATATACGCTCTTATCTCGAGCCGTATCAAACTGCTGAGCGGGCTGAAGCTCAACATCAAGAACCAGGCGCAGGACGGCCGTTTCTCGATCGTGGTCAATGAGAAAGAGATCGAGATACGTGTCTCGATCCTCCCTGGCGCGTATGCCGAGACGATCGTCATGCGTATCTTGGATCCCAATAGCATCAGTGTCGGCCTCGAACAGCTCGGTTTCGACAAGTACCTCATGGAGATATTCCGCAAAGAGATCGCGAAGCCCAACGGCATGATCCTCAACACGGGCCCTACCGGATCCGGTAAGACGACGACGCTCTACGCATTCTTGCGCGAAGTGAGCGAGCCGGGCATCAAGATCATCACCATCGAGGACCCGATCGAGTATCACCTGCCGGGCATCGTGCAGACACAGGTGTCGAAGGATTACACCTTCGCGCTCGGTCTGCGCTCCACACTGCGCCAGGACCCAGACATCATCATGGTCGGTGAGATCCGCGATAGCGAAGTCGCCTCCACTGCTGTGCACGCGGCACTCACCGGTCACCTCGTCTTCTCGACTTTGCACACCAATGACGCCGCCGGCACGTTCCCCCGCCTCGTCGATATGGGTGTTTCGGCCGATATCTTAGGCGCATCGCTCACTGTCGCGATGGCTCAGCGTTTGGTGCGCCGCCTATGCCCCGAGTGCCGCGAAGCAAAACCGATCACGGGAAACGATCGCGTCATCATGGACTCATTGCTAAAAAACATCCCGCACGCCGACGAACTTCCGCAGAACAAGGACACGATGTGGGCCGCAAAGGGCTGCGAGAAGTGCGGCGGCATCGGCTACAAGGGCCGCATCGGTATCGTCGAGGTGATCCTCATGGATAAGATCATCGAAGACGCCATACGTACGACCTCAAGCGAACACGAGATCTGGAAGGCGGCGAAGCATCAGAATATCCGTCGCATGGCTCAAGATGGCGCGGTGAAGGTGCTGACAGGCGTCACCTCGCTCGATGAGCTCGGTCGCGTCGTGAATCTCGACGACCAGACTATGCTCGCGCAGTTTGCTGAATGAAAAAATCAAGCGCCGCCTTTTTAGACCACACTCTCGCGTTGCGCGCAGCGTATTGGATGCTAGTCTGCGCATAGAAACAGAAACGCCCCGCAGTGATGCGAGGCGTTTCGTATGATTCGGAGATGCACACTATCGGGCGATGCTTTCAGGCATGAAAGGTGCGACGAGGTCCTAAGGATAGCGGGAGCCGAAACTTCCGCGTCCTCGAAAAAGTCACCATCGCCCGATGCTATGCGCCTCCGACACGTACCAGAGCGGCGGCTTGATTTTGGATGCGGCATGAGGCGTGCGAGCGGCACGAGCGAGCCGTACCAGGGTACGGTGAGCGCTGTGTCGCGAAGCACAACGACATGATGCGCCAAAATCAGGCTGACGCGCAGGCATGCGAAAAGCGGCCTACTGAGCCGCTTCTGATGGGTAGTGTATCATAGATAAAATATTTGTCAACAGGGCCCTGATGGGGCCTTTCTGCATGCGCGATAGCCTTCACAGGGTGCGGGTAGTAGTATGGGGGCATGTCATCGGCCCCCGAACCTGTGGAAAAAGCCGGGAGAAACCTCGATCAGGCGCTCCGGCCAGCCGATTGGGGCGAATACGTCGGCCAGCCGACGATCAAAGAGAACCTGCGCATCCTCTTGCAGGCCGCGAAGGGCCGCAAACACCAGCCCGAGCATATCCTTTTCTATGGCCCCCCAGGTTTGGGCAAGACCACGCTCTCACACCTGGTCGCAAAAGAGATCAATGCGTCGCTGCGCTCGACTTCCGGGCCCGCGATAGAGCGCGTGGGCGATCTCGCGTCTATCCTCACCAACCTTTCTCCCGGAGACGTGCTCTTCATCGATGAGATCCACCGCCTCAATCGTACGATCGAGGAAGTCCTCTACCCCGCTATGGAGGCAGGCATGCTCGATATCGTGATCGGCAAAGGCCCGGCTGCACGCACAGTGCAGCTCGAACTCCCCGCGTTCACTCTCATCGCCGCCACCACGCGCATCTCGATGCTCAGTGCTCCGCTGCGCAGCCGCTTCTCCGGCGGTACGTTCCGGCTTCAGTACTACAGCGAGGAGGAGATCACGGAGATCTTGCGTCGCTCCGCCAAGATACTCGAGATAGGCGCTGATGAGGAATCGCTGCGGGAGATAGCGCGCCGTTCACGCGCGACGCCGCGCACCGCCAACTATCTCCTCAAGCGTGCACGCGATTTTGCCGAGGTGACGGGCGAGCCATTGAATGTGAAGACCGTGCGCAAAGCCCTCGCGCTCTTGGAGATAGACGAGGGCGGCCTCAATCAGGTCGACCGCGACATCATCACGCTCATCATCGAGAAGTTTAATGGCGGCCCCGTCGGGCTCAAGACGATCGCCGCCGCACTTTCAGAAGAAGAAGCGACTATCGAAGAGGTCAACGAGCCGTATCTCCTCCAGACCGGCCTCATCGAACGCACCCCCCGTGGGCGTGTCGTGACGAAGAAAGGGTACGAACATGTGGGTGTGGACTTTCCCATCCAACAGACGAAGTTGCTTTAATCGGTGAACTTCCAAAACGCGAGTATCTGTGATTCGATATCAGAAGATATCGAACCTTGAGGTGTAGACATGGCACGGAAATCGAAATCCCTCGCCGAACTACAGCGACGCTGCTCGAAACTGCAAGCCGAATACGAGTTGCTCGGGCACACGATCCCGGTCCTGCTTCGTCGTGAGCACATACAGGAATCGTACGCAGAGGTCGCGCAAGAGGAGTGCGGGAACACTCATCCCGCCTCCTTGTTGGCATGCTCCCTAAACGAGCATGGTCACGGTCTCGCTAGTCTGGCCAACCGGCTTTTTGAAGCCCAGCTTGAGGCTATCAATCTCTGCGGGTGGGCGCGCGGACTACGGAGACACGCGCTCGCGCATCGACTCTCTTTGCTCCAAGAAGATCTCGAATCCCTCTATGATGCCGTCATCGCCGATATCCGGCAGACGGATCGACTATCGGGGGCGGCGATTCTCTTCCCTTCAGCGGAACCGAGCCTGTACGAGATCGGCAACGCGGGATCTCTGCGCGATTCCCGCGATGATGACGAGGCGCTCGAGGCGATCCAGAATGATGTAGAACTACGCTTGGCTATACTCGAATTGCTCATGAACCAAGTCATGGGCGCGGAGATTGCGAGCGAGTACCTGCGTTCCGTAGCCTCATGTCAGCTCTCGCGAATCGCCCAACTCGGCATTCGCTTCCGCGGCGAAGACCTGCGGCCGAACTGAATGCGCTGGACGTGCCAGGAAAATGGACAGCCCGCATCAGTAGCGGGCTGTTTCCTTTATGTACCCGTGCGGGCGTGTCGTGACGAAGAAAGGGTACGAACATGTGGGTGCAGAGATGCCGAGGTCACAGGTGAGTTTGCTCTGAAGCGCGGCACTTCCCTTTTTTCACCCTGTCGTGATAGGGTGCGAAAAGAGTCAATGTATCGAAGGAATGCGAGATGGACCCGTTGCAGACTCGTGCAGATATCCTGCGCGCATGCGAGACCGACCACGAATACTGGCACGATGCCGTCTTCGTCTGGTACGACGGCGTACTTACGCTCGAGACCCAGTGGCGCAACGAGCGCGAGCTCGCGGGCACATGGATAATTCCCTACCCCCTCGCGAGCGAAGACGTCTTTTGGGACCTCGTGATGGATGGAAAAGTACGCCGCATCGACAGTTCGGTCGAAAAGGCCTACGAGTTCGTGCCGGGAGCGCTCTCCGCACTAAAGAAAGTCACATCATAAGGTGCGGATACTCGCATCAGAAAACAACCCGCTCGGTGAGCGGGTTGTCTTAGTTGCTTATCTAGCACGTTCCTGGAGCTAGGGATCGGGCAGCTTCTTGAGATCAACATCAAGTTGGAGGATCTTGGCCAATCGAATCCGGCCACGATTGACGCGAGATTTTACCGTACCGAGCTCGCAACCTGCGATCTGCGCGGCTTCCTCATACGTCATCCCGAGCACACACCAATTCGACCGCTTCGCGCTGCTCAGGCGAAATCTTCGCCAGGGCATACTTGAGATCAGTCAGGTCCGCTGCGCCATGCTGTTCCGGCTGACAGGTAAGCTCTATCGCTTCGTCCCCATCGATATGTCCCGTATCCGCTTTGTGGCCGACTCGACGCAAATGACTGAAATACGTATTGCGCAGGATCGTGAAGAGCCACGCTTTCAGGTTTGTGCCCTCGACGAAGGTACTGCTGTGCGCCCACGCCTTTAGCATCGTTTCCTGGACAAGGTCGTCCGCCCTCGTGGCATCTCGACAGAGACTGATCGCAAATGCTCGGAGATTCGGTATGGCCCGTACGAGCAAATCTTTAAACGAAGTATCCATGGACATTCTCCCGTTGCCATGTCCTGGCCCGAGCCTAGCATATGGTCCACGTGCGAGCCAGTACGCTCACGCTCCGCTCTGCCACCTCTCGATAAACTCGAAATGATGCAGGAAGTTCAGCACATTAAGCGTGAGGTTGTCGCGGATGGAGTATCCTACCCACGCCTCGAGGAAGAGCGCGATACCTATCGAATACGCGACTGGTGCCCGCGACGCGAACCAGAAGCCCGCGATCATCGCGCAGGTGTCGGAGAGCGAATTGATGACACTGTCCCCCGTGTAACCCTGTGCCAGCGCCTGTTGGCGATACGCATTGATCACCATCGGTGTATTCTCTATCAATTCCCAACCCATCTCAGCGACCGCGGCGATGAGGAGCCTTTGCCCGAGCGTGAACTGCGGGAAAAGCCACCGCAGCACTGAGTAGAAGATGAGTCCGTGGATGATGTGGGAAAAGGTGTACCAATCCGAAAGATGTTGGGAATTTCCCACACCCTGCACTACACCCTCCCAGAGCTTTATGGTCCCGTCTGCGGCGATAGTCGGTTGGCCGAACAGGTGCAGGACGAATGCCTGCAATCCCAAGAGCAGGAGCGCAGCACTCGTCACCGATTGCCAGCTCGAGAAGACGCGCATGACCCTACGCCTTTGCAGGACATCCCTCGCCGCCCTTGCAGCACATGCCTGCGCAGTGATCGCACTCCATCTTGTAGAGAGACCACGTGCCCGAGCCCGTGAGCGCGAGACCGAACGAGAGGAGCATCAGCACGAGCTCGAGCTCATGCGGCTTGTATCCGGTGCCGAATCCCCCGGTAAGGAAGTACGCGACGAGCATCTCGATGCCGAAGATGACACCAAAAGCTCGGGTAAGGACGCCCAG
>CAYOHS010000003.1:0-16380 GCA_964403865.1 uncultured Candidatus Saccharibacteria bacterium | reverse complement strand
CGACGAGCATCTCGATGCCGAAGATGACACCAAAAGCTCGGGTAAGGACGCCCAGTATGAGGGCCACGCCGCCGATCACCTCGAGATACGCGATAAAGAGCGCTACCCATGACGGCAGGCCAAACGCGTTGGCAAACATACCCTCTACGCCGGGGAGGTTGTTGACCTTGGCCCAGCCGTGGGCGAGAAACACCATACCGACGGCGATGCGGATAAGCAGGAGGCCGAACGCCTTGTGATGGCAGAAGCGGCTCATACGATTGATCATATCTTTCATACCGAAGTACATGCACACTAGGATAATGAAGGAATCGTAGCATGCGGATTTGGCTCGGGATGCCTTGTGTGTACAATGCTGCCCATGGGAGGGCACAACAAATGGTCGCAGATCAAGCGTCAGAAAGGCGCCAACGACGCAGCCAAGTCCAAAGTATGGGCCAAGCTCAGCCGTCGTATCACCGTCGAGAGCAAGAAGGCGGGTGGCGACGCCGATGCTGCCAACGTGCGCTCTGTCGTCGAGATGGCCAAGCGCGAGAACATGCCCAAGGACGCCATCGAGCGCGCTATCGCCAAGGGTACCGGCGTCGATGCCGCAGAGATGGAGGCCATCACCTACGAAGCCTATGGCCCAGGCGGCGCCGCCATCATCATCGATACACTGACCGACAGCCGTAATCGCACGGCAGCGGAGATCAAGCACCTGCTCACTAAAAACGGGCTCTCGCTCGCTTCACCAGGCTCCGCGCTCTGGGCATTCACCAAGACACACGAGGGCTACGAGCCGAATACGACGGTCGACCTCACCGAGGGCGACCACGCGCACCTCATCCAGATACTCGAAGAGATAGACGCCCACGACGACGTCGAAAACGTGTTTACCAACGCGGCGTAATCACTACATGAAATAGACAACGGGCGGGACCACAGGTCCCGCCCGTTTTTCGTGTACTCACGCGTTTCAGTGCCCTCCCGGCATCATGCGTGTCGGCATGAAGCCACAGAAGAGCTCATCCGTGAAGTACGTCTCGATCAGTGCCTCCGCGGCTTTCACACAGAGCCTCCTCGTCTGTTGTAGGACCTCTTCTCGCTCCTTGAGCTCGAGGTGCTCACACTTGATAAGCTTCCCCTCGACGCATACCGGACGGATGAGAATGTGATCGATCTTCTGCTCGAAGGCGAGCCGGTATCTGCCATCAGAGAAATGTGCACGAGCGCGGCGGCGCGCGCCGTTGAGAATCGTCATATACTCGCGCAGACGAGCACATATGGCGCACGCATGTTCGGCCTTGAAGCTCGCGACACCAGGAAGCGCTTCGTATGCTGAGCCGACGCAGTCGATGTACATCTGTCGCTGCTGCGTCGGTAGATGCTCGGAATGCCTGTGCGCACTCGGGCGCCTGCCACTCGTAAAGTTGCTGACATCCAGTGCGGCGAACCCGACATCCGCGAATGCCTCCTCGATGCGGTACACGAGGGTCGAAGCGGCGGTGAGATCGGGCGCGAACCTCGGACTCACCGTGACCGACGGCCATGGCCGGGTGAACGGCTTCCCCACGTGCCCTTCGCACGAGGATTCGGTGACAATACCGTTGGCGTTGAGTGCCGCGACGAGCGGGAGGACATGCTCCTCGACCCCATTCTCCTTCAGGCGGATCCTGAGACGCCTCAGGAAGTCCGTCCTGCTCTTGCGTTCATTCGTGCTCTGTCCCACTACTTATCTCCTTCTATCTATCGCTACGGAAAGAACAGTGGCCACATTAGGGAGCAAGGGGGGCTTTTGGTCAAGATGTCCGGCGACCTGGCCGTGCCGGTTATCCCCAGTCGTTGCGCCGCTTTACAAGAGATGGATTGTGAAGTAAGAATGAAGACTGGTGCGTACGTTGAAACTAGAAATCCCCTTGCGGGAGGTTCACAATGTTGGAAAGTTTCCATGTCGTCATCCTCATCTGCTCACTTCTGAGCGGCGGGTGCAGGGAGCACGGAAGCTACGGCCCGTTTCTCGCACCTAGCATGAACGGGAGAGTGTCTACGATGGTGTGCTTCTTCGAGGCCTCCAAACTCCTTGCTCAGGATCCTGAACTGTCCGCCTGGGTGGACCGTCTGGACCTCCGTACTTCGAAGTACAAGATCGAGTGCGACAGCATGCAGGTCGCCCGGCTCTGAATAAGTGAGGAAACAATGTCCTTGGGGACAACAAAAAATGAGGGCGGAAATGCTACCAGCGTGGCCATTCCCGCCCTCCTCGATTTATAGGCGCCGCCTCTGCGGCCCTTTTGCATTCCCGCTCCGGCGGGAGCTTTGCTACACTCAGGCGATGCGCATACTCGCTATCGACCCGGGGTTTGGCCGCTGCGGCGTCGCGATCATCGAAAAGGAGCGTGGGGGCAAAGAGTCACTCATCTATTCCTCATGCATCGAGACCTCATCGTCGCTCCCCTTTCCCCAGCGCCTCGACACCGTCGCGCGCGAATGCGGACGCCTGATCGCGGAGTACGCACCCGAGGCCATGGCGCTCGAGAAGCTTTATTTTTCCAATAATCAGAAGACTGCCATGCAGGTGGCGGAGGTCCGCGGAGCACTTCTCGGGCTCGCGGGTAGCTCGCGCCTCCCCGTCTTCGAATATACGCCCGGCGAGATCAAGAGTGCGGTGGCCGGCAGCGGCAGTGCCGACAAGAAACAGATCGCGCGCATGGTGCACCTCCTGGTCCGCATCGAGAAGAAGATCGCTCGCGACGACGAATACGACGCCATCGCGCTCGGTCTCACACACCTCGCTCGAGCGCGCTGATATCGTCAAAATCCCGCTCACGCGCTATACTTGGTCGCATTGAAACCCGCTGACCTCCATAGACATACGCGTCGGGCGCAGGGCCTCTGGCAGCGGCTCGTCTCCCACATGCCGCGTACACGATTCGTCCCGCGGGCGGTGTGGGCACTCGCGACTTTGGCAGTGTTTGCGATCATCTTCCTCACCGGCATCTTCGCCGCCTGGGCGATGGTCGTCTCCATCCCCTCGATAGACAACTTCGAGAACCGAAAGATAGCCGAATCGACCAAGATATACGACCGCACCGGCAATACCGTTCTCTACGACGTGCATGGTAATGTCCGCCGCACTGCGGTGCCGCTCGCTCAGATGTCGCCATTCATCCAGAAAGCGACCATCTCCATCGAGGATGCGCAGTTCTACCAACACCATGGTTTCCGTCCGACCGCATTCATCCGAGCAGCCCTCGCCAATCTCACGACCGGATCGTACAGCCAGGGCGGCTCGACCATCACTCAGCAGGTGGTGAAGAACACGCTTCTCACTACCCACAAGACCATCTGGCGCAAGATTCAGGAGATCATATTGGCTCTACGCTTAGAACAAACCTATAGCAAGGACCAGATCCTCGAGACATACCTCAATGAGGTCAACTATGGCGGGACCGTCTACGGCGTCCAAGAAGCGAGCCAATATTACTTCGCCGTGGACGCCAAGGATGTGGATCTCGCTCAGGCAGCGTATCTCGCGGCACTTCCCCAGGCACCGACACACCTATCTCCCTATGGTAATCATCGTGACGAGCTCGATGCGCGTCAGCAGCTTGTCCTCCAGAAGATGAAGGACTACGGATACATCACCGAGGACGAATTCGCTCAGGCTCGCAAAGAGAAGGTGCAGTTCAAGGATGAACAGCAGGCTGGCATCAAGGCGCCGCACTTCGTCTTCTATATCAAGGATTATCTCGAGCAGAAGTATGGACCAGACGTCGTCGAGAACGGCGGTCTTCGTGTGATCACGACGCTCGATTACGATCTTCAGAGCAAGGCAGAAGATACCGTCCGCACGTACGCACTCAAGAACGCTAAGAACTTCAATGCATCAAATGCCGCACTCGTAGCGATCGATCCGAAGACCGGCCAGATCCTCGCGATGGTCGGCTCTCGCGGATATTTCGATCCGGCCATCGACGGCAAAGTAAATGTTGCGCTCGCCCATCGCCAGCCAGGATCTTCGTTCAAGCCGTTCGTGTACGCTACCGCGCTCGAGAAGGGGTACACGCCCGAGACGGTCGTCTTCGACCTCAAGACGCAGTTCTCGAGCGTCTGCGACCCGAACGACGTCATGAACGATACGCCCCCCTGCTATAGCCCCGACAATTACGACGGCACCTTTAAGGGCCCGATGACCTTCCGCGCAGCACTCGCTCAATCAGAAAACATCCCGGCTATCAAGGTGCTCTACCTGGCCGGCATCGCTGATTCGATCAAGACAGCCCAGGCGCTCGGCATCACGACGCTCGCAGACGCAAATCGCTATGGACTGACACTGGTATTGGGTGGCGGCGAGGTCACGTTGCTCGAGATGACCGGGGCATATTCGGTATTCGCCAACGACGGCGTGCGCAATCCCCCGACCGGCATCCTGCGCGTTGAGGATAAGGACGGCAACATACTCGAGAGCTACCAAGACTCGAGCACGCAGGCCATCGACCCGCAGATCGCACGTGAGATCAACGATATGCTCTCCGACAACAATGCCCGCATCCCGGAATTCGGTGCAGATTCGCCTCTCTATTTCCACAACTACAACGTCGCAGACAAGACCGGTACCACCAACGATTTCCGTGACACCTGGATCGTCGGCTACACACCGGGGCTCGCCGTGGGTGCGTGGGCAGGCAACAACGACAACAGTCCGATGGTAAAGAAGATCGCCGCGTTCATCGTCGCGCCGATGTGGCACGAGTTCACCGCGTACGCGCTCGATAAATACCCGAGCGACGACTTCACTCCCCCGTCTCCCGATGCCGACAATCTTCCGCCGGTCCTCATGGGCAACTGGAACGGTGATCCGTCTCAGGGCATCCACGACATCCTCTACTGGGTGAGCAAGGACAACCCGCGTGGCGGCCAGCCTCAGAATCCGTTTGCGGATGTACAGACGTCGCACTGGGAGTACCCGGTACAGGCGTGGATCGCGGGCGGTGGCGCTGCATCACTGGGAACCAATGCCGTGCCCACGTTCCTCCCCGGACAAGGCCCCGCTGCCCCCGTGAATACAGGCTTCATGATCTCGTCCCCCCAGGACGGCCAATACTACCCGTGGGGAGTCCCGGTGACGGCCACCGTCTCATACCCCTCATCGCTCAGCGTCACGAGTGTCTCGTACTTCGTCGACGGCGGACTCTTGGGTACCGCGACACAGCCTCCTTTCTCCGTGCGATTCAATCCGGGACGCCATGGCCCGACGGTCATCCGCGCGATCGCGCAAACCTCGCAAGGGCAGATAGAAACCACGACCACGTTCTCCGTGCAATAAAAAGGCCCCCGATCTTCTGCCCTTCGACTAGCGGTTCAGCGGCATCACGAGGTAGATGAACGAGTTGTCGGAGACGCCGCGGATGACGAGCGGGCGGCCGATGCCTGCGAATGAGAGCGTGATCGAATCCGACTGGATCGCTCCGAGACAATCTCCGACGTAACCGATGTGGAAATTGATATCGAGGTCTTCGCCGGTGAGCGCCGCATCCAGGGTGTCGGACATCTCGCCGACTGTCGCGCTCTGCGCCGTGGCTGAAAATATCTTCTTGCCCGGATACAGATGGAATCCGACCTGCATCTCAGCACCAGCAAATACCCGCGCCTTACGGAGCATCTCTGCGAAATCCGATTTCAATACCGTCGCTGTGACGAGCGAATCCTTCGGGATGATGTCTTTGTAGTTCGGGAATGACCCGTCGATGACGCGCGAGACAAACCGCACACCATCTGCGGTGACCGTGAGCTGCGAATCATCGCTTGCGATAGATATCGTTTCTGCCTTTACGCGTTCGAGCATGTGCGAAAGCTCAAGCGCATGTTTGAGCGGTATCAGTATGTCGTCTGCAGTAGCAGGAAGTGAGCCGGTCACCGTCTTCTCCGCGAGGCGGAACGAGTCGGTCGCAGCACACACGACACAACTCTCGCGCAGGCCGACGAGGATGCTTCCGAGTTCTGGCCGGATCATCGAGGGTGATGCCGCGTACGAGACCGCCTGGATGGCCCTCAGGAGGCTCTCACGCGGTACTGAGACACCTTTCTTGTCCGAACCCCCGAGCTGTGGGAATTCGTCGTGTGAGACCGCCTTTATGAGCGTTTTCGTACCGCGTGATTCTACTCGAACATTATTCTCATCGACAGTGAGCGTCACCGTCTCGCCGGATATAGATCGTATGGTCTGCGAGAAGATGCCGGCAGGTACCGCGACCACTCCCTTTTCCTTGATCTCACATGGGACGGTCGCCGCTATCCCAGCTTCGAGATTTGTCGCCTTGATCGTGCATTGCTCGGATGCCTCGATAAGAAGACATGAGAGCACTGGCAAAGATTCCTTCTTACCTACGAGTCTTTCCGCGAGCTGGATCGCCTGCACCAGTCTTTCTTTCGGGACAAGTATCTTCATAGGGTTACAGAAATCTATTAATACTATTAGTGGTGTGGATACCGGGGATAAGTGATTTTTGTGGCTCAGGTCCTCCTTATTTTCACGCTTCCTTCATGGGGACAACATGAGGACGGAGTGAAGATAACTGCGGGGATAAGTCCGAGGCATCGCTCGCCGAGACTTTTCCTCCGAGTTGTCCGCATGTTTTCCGGGAGTTATTCATACGATATTCATCGTGCTATCCAGTGGTTATCCACACGTTATGCGTGGATCAATCCCCGGATGTGTTCGAGCTCCTGTTCGAGCGAGTTGTTGGTCTTCACCTCCTCCTTCACTTTTTCGCACGAGTGGATGACCGTCGTGTGATCGCGACCACCGAGCTTCTCCCCGATCGAAGGATAGGAGACATTGAACTCCTCACGCAAGAGATACATGATCACCTGGCGCGGGCGCACCACTTCCTTCTTGCGCGTCTTCTCGTAGATGCTCTTCTCCGAGACCTCGTAGTACTGCGCGACCTTGCGCACCACGTCTTCTACGGAGACTCCCCTATTGGGCTTGGCCGTGTGCTTGAGGAGCGAACGCACGTCGGAGATGGTGATACCCTTTCCTTTGTATTGGGATTTGCAGACGATGGTGTTGACGATACCCTCGAGTTCACGGATGTTGCCGCGTGTGTGCTCGGCGATGTGCTGGATGATATCGTCGGCGAGCGAGAAGCCGTGCTGTTCGATCTTCGCGCGGATGATCTGCATGCGTGATTCGACATCAGGCTCCGGGATCTCCGCGATCATGCCCGCAGAGAAGCGGCCCTTGAGGCGCTCCTCGAAGCCAGGCAAGAGTGCCGGGTGTTTATCGGACGAGAAGACGATCTGCTTGTTGTTGTCGCGCATCGCGTTGAAGAGGTGGAAGAGCTCCTCCTGCGTCTTCTCGGTGTTAGCGATGAACTGGATGTCATCCATGATGAGCAGATCGTACTGGCGGTACTGATCCTTGAAGCTATTGGCGCGGCCGGCGCGCACCGAATTGATGTAGTCGATCGCAAAGCGTTCCGAGGTGACATAGAAGACCTTCTTGCTCGGGTTCGATTTCTTGAACTGGTTCCCGACACCCTGTATGAGGTGCGTCTTTCCATGGCCGGTAGAGCCATAGATGAAGAGCGGGTTGTAGGTGAGGCCTGGGCGCTCGAGCACGGCTTTGGAAGCCGCGAATGCGAGCTCATTGAATGGGCCGACGATAAAGGTGTCGAAGGTGTAGCGCGGGTTGAGATTGTCACGTTTGTCTATATAGAGTGCCTGAAGATCGAGGGAGACGGTGCCCTGTGGCGGCGCCTTGGGTGCTCGGCGCTCTGCCAAGGCCTGCGGAGAGCGGTGGACGGTGTATTCGACGGTGCGGATGGTGTTGTCTATCCCCCGCAATGCGCTCAGGATCAGCTTGTGATGCTTCTCCATGAGCCACTCCTTCACGATCTTGGAGGGCACGGCGAGGTGCACGGTGCCCCCGTCGCGGCTGACGATGTCTGTATTCTTAAACCAGGTCTTGAAGCTCGTCTCCGAGGTGCCGAGCTCTATCTGCACGAGTGCGTTCTGCCATAATTCGCGATTCGTGAGCATGGTGACGGTCATTATACGCGGATACCTGTCCGCAGGAAGCGATGAGTCCGATAGTGGGGGTGTGCACAGGCTGTGGATAACCTGTGGATTGTGTGGATAAGGTCGGCGGAACAGGCAGTCGTGGTTTTTGGAACTCGCCTGTGTTCAGTTCTCAGATCCGATTCCTGTGAGCTTGGGGTGGTCGCAACAGGCGAGCGCATTCGGAGCTCGGACAGCCAAAAATCACGACCGCCTGTCCCGCCCGAGGTTGTGTTTTGGGATTAAATCGGGTATATTCGCCCCTATGAGCACGAAACGGAACTACCAGCCGAAGAAGCGCAAGCGCAGCCGCACTCACGGCTTCCTCAAGCGCACCCAGACCCGCACTGGTCGAGCTATGCTCCTGCGCCGTCGTCGCAAGGGTCGCGCACGTCTTTCGGTATAAGCATGCCCAAGAGCACTCGCCTCTCGCGAGATGAGATGACCGCCTTCTATAAGGGGCGGTCTTCGCGTATACGGGGCGCGTTTTTGGACCTCGCGTTCATGCCGGCGAAGCAGACGAAGATCGCATGTGTGGTGTCGAAGAAGACGCTGCCGCACGCAGTCGACCGAAATCGTGTCCGCCGACGGGTGCGCGCGGCCTTTTCCTCAGTGTCCGGCCTCCCTTCCCCACTCACGCTCGTATTCACCGCGCGGCCCGGAGCGGATAAGGCGTCGTTCGACTCCCTCTCCCGCGATGTACGTTCGCTGGTGGAGAAGGCCTCGGTCTCGTACAATGGTCGGATATGATAGGAAGCATCTTCCACGCGGCCATCTATGCGCCGCTGTACAACGGTCTCGTCTATCTCGTGGACATCATGCCGTGGCACGACATGGGGCTCGCAGTCATCGTGCTCACCATCATCGTCCGGATAGTACTCTTCCCGCTCTCGCGCAAGGCGGTGCAGGCGCAGATGGCGATGAAGGCTCTCACGCCGGATATCGAGGCGATCAAGAAAAGGTTCAAGGATGACCGAGAAGCCCAGAGCAAGGCGATATTCGCGCTCTACAAGGAACGCGACATCCACCCATTCGCAGGCCTCGGACTCGTCTTGGTGCAGTTTCCAGTGCTGATAGGGCTCTACTGGGTCTTCTCCCACGGCGGCCTGCCGGTCATCGACTCCGCGACGCTCTACAGTTTCGTCCCTTCACCCAGCACCGTTCATATGGATTTTCTGGGCCTCATCCCGCTTTCGGGCCACAGCATACTCCTTGCCATAACGGCTGCGATCACGCAGTTCGTGTACACACGCCTCTCTATGGGACCGGTTGCCACGGTCGATCCGACTCCGGTCGAGTCCTCCCTCTCGGGCGATCTCGCCAAGAGTTTCGATACCCAGGCCCGTTATATCTTGCCGGCATTCATAGGCATCATCTCCTACTCTGTGGCAGCCGCTGCTCCTCTGTATTGGACCACGAGCAACCTGGCCATGATCGCGCAAGAGTATCTGAGCGGTCGCCGGTTCTGATTTTTGCGCAAAAACCGTCTCTGGTGGTATAGTGCGCTCCATGGATACGGACGCACTCGTGGAAAAGACGCTCACCGACCTCCTCACGCACATGGGAGCGCCTTTCACGGGGATCGAGAAGCAGTCCGTCGCGGGCCAGACCGTCTTCACCATCCAGACCGCTGATACGAGCGTACTGATCGGCACACACGGCGACGTGATATACGCGATCGACACGGTCGTGAAGAAGATGATCGAACATACCCTTGAGAAGGGTTCTGCCGAGGGTGTCGAGGCGGAGGAGCCGCTCTTCCTCGTAGACGTCGGCGGCTACCGCACGCAGAAGATCAAAGACCTCGAGACGAAGGCTCTCATGATGGCCGATCGTGCTCGTAGTTTCCAGTACGATGTCGAGCTTTCCCCTATGAGCGCGTACGAACGCCTCATCGTACACACCGTGCTCGCCGAGCAGCCGCACATCAAGACCGAATCACAAGGCGAAGGCAGGGGCCGACGAGTCGTCATCCGCTACGTAGCGTAGTCGCTAGGAGGTGGCAGTGTTACCGAGAGTCCCGGGATTCAATATCTGCGGGTTTATCTGATTGAGGATGATCCATATCGCCAGCAAGATGAGTAGGCCGATGATCGCATCCTGAAAGACCTCCTTCGCGTGATGCTTGTTGCTCCACATGTCGGCTGAGCCCATATAGAGCCATCCCGCCCACATGATGCGCATCATCGCGAGGATGGCACCGACATTTATCGCTACTTGGAACGCGACATTGAGCATGTCGCCGAGATTCATACCACCACCGCTCGAACCGAAGAGCCCTGATACCAGTGAATCCCCGCTCGAATTCGGGGGTGTGATAGGGACGAACGTGACCTGGAACAGTGCTAGCTCGAGAGAGCGGCGATAACGCTTCAGCATGGTCTTCATTGTACTACCCGCAGCACCCACAAGGAGCTGTCTCTGCCGTCGATGAACGCGATGAACTTCCCGCTCGGGTCGATCTGCGGATTGCGCACGTCGGGATGATCCTGTGATGCATACAGTGCCTGGGTGGCGCCGGCGATTGCGTCGATCTGCCACCACGTATCTTCGGTGAAGAAGACGCCCTGATGCCACTCATCGAGGAACGATGAGTTTGAGAACGTGTGTGGTACTGCGCAGTACGCGAATAAGGAAGCGGACGCCGCCCCCGGGGCCCAGACGCACTTTTCTGCGATGGTCTTGAGTGAAAGTTGAGCAGGGGTCGAGGTCGCCGTCATACGCGCGAAGAGTGCCGGTGAGCCCGCGCGAGAGGTGCTGTACAAGAGTGCGGAGGATGATGGTCGGGGTAAGACCATGAGGCCCGGCAGACCCCCCACTATCTTCGAGAGCGAGCCATCCTTATTGATCTCGTAGGCATACCCTGGGACGTCGTCGCTTGAGAGCTGCTCTACGACGATGTGCCCGGGGGTGACGATCGGTTTCCAGCTCCGTAGGGTCGAACTGAAGAGCGCGCGCGGCTTGCTGCCGTCTGGCTGTGCGAGTACGCCCTCGGTTTCCCCCGCCACTGCCCGGAGCGTGAAGAGTGTTCCGGTATATCCATCCAACGAGAGGGCAGAGATCGCGCTGCCGAGAGAATTTCCGACGAGCGCGGTTGTCGTCGCCGAACGACCCACCGTGCCGCTCCACGTATCGAGATAGCCGTTCTGGAAACTGCGCATGATGACGGTAGAGCTCGCGAAGTAGGCTTCTTCTGTCTTGGGGCGGAGTGTGTTTACGATCCTTTCCACAGCGCCGCTCCAGGGGTCGGCGCTGAAGACGTATCCTGTCGCCCGCTCTGCATAGCGCAGCACATACCCGTGATCACCTTGTACGAAGCCGAAGCCTGCGACGGGCGCTTTAGCGGCGTGCCACAAACGCGGCGTCTGAGGCGTGGGGGCGACCACCGCGGCTTCCTCGCTCGAAGTCGCGGTGCTTGTCGATGCGTTGCTGGCGACGTTACCCAATGAGGTGACCCCAGGATTACCGCTCGAACCACCGATACCGAGGATGCCCGGGAATGAGCCTACGGAGAATCCGCGCGCCGTATCCGCAGCGCGGATCGCCTGTGTGTGCGTATGCAGATAGACGTACCAGCCGGTGAGACCGCCCAAGATAGCGACCATCGTTACCGCTGCGAATGAAGCCAGGAGTGAGGTACGCATAGATCAACGAGTGGATTCGAATACATTGTCTGTGCCGAGATTAGAGTTGAAGATGATGTGCCACGCGCTGTCTGCACTGAAGAAGATGTTTGATACATGGGTGATGGCTACCGATAGGTGTGCATCCCCTCCCCCCGATGCGCCGAGCGTGAGTTCGTGCTTCGTGTCCCCATTCGTATTGACGGATTTACCGTCGACAGTCCAGGCGTAGGAGAGCGCGTCGTCCGCGGGGCTCGCTGCCGTCGCGAAGAACGGTATCGCGGCGAAGGTCATCTCGCGATCGACGATATTCGTAGTGCTCGCGAGAGCCTTATCAAGCCGCAAGCCGAAGAGCGGGTGGTCTTCATACAGTCTCACGATAGGATCCGCGGCAGGGATCGATACCGATGCATCGCCCGAGAGAGTGCCGTCGCTCGTCGCAGCCTCGACGCTGATATAGTCGGTCCCATACAGATAGGGTGCAGGTATAGAGATCGTATTCTTGCCCTTGCCAGACAAGCTCCCGAGCGCCTGACCATTGCGACGCCAGGTAAAAGTGATATCGCTGACGGGTGCTTCCGAGCCGCCTGGTCTCTTGAAGTGTGGAATCGCCACAAGCCGGAGTGTCGAACCGGCCGAAGGAAGTGCCCTTCCCTGGTAGAGCGGAGGGACATACGAATCCGAGTCGTAGAGGAGATCGAGCTCAGTGGGTGTGATCGTCGTCTCGGCGGACACGATAGAGCCTTCAGCACTGACGACGTCCGCAGAGACGGAGCGATTTGAGCCGAGTGCCCCTGCGTTGATGTCGAGCGTCGTGCCCGATGTGGCGGCCCGTTTGCCGTCGACGGTCCACGTGATGGTACTGCTATCAAGATCGATGAGCGCACTCTCAAGGCTCAGGTGCACGACCTGACCCGGAGCTGGGTGCACGGGGGTCATCCCGATGCGGAGAGCCCCCTGGAATCCGGGGAGTGTGTACTGAGCGTGCGCCCAAAGGGGTAGTGCAAACAAAAGCGCGACGAACAATCGTCTCATACGAGCAGTATACCGTGTCTGCGCGGACTATCGCGGCACGTTGGGAGTAGCGGGATTCGAGAGCTGGGCGTCTCTCAGGAGCGCAGCCGTCTGAGCTGCCGCCGGGGAGAGCGCGGGCGCGGCAGAGTCCATGGATACGCCACCGGAGCCCGCATCTTTTGCGGCCTCCATCTCTTGTTTAGCCTTCTTGATAGCGAGGATCTGAGAAGGGTCCGACGTGATGATCTGGTCCTCGGTGTAGCTCGCGATGACCTTGATCGCGACGTGCTTGAGGCCTGCGAAGAATATCCCCTCCCCGACATCGCTCTCCAGGAGCAGGTATTTTTCTTCGTCCGAAAGCTTAAACGTGCTCTGCACCAGGTCGACCGATGTCGGCGACTGGCGCAAGAGGAGCTGGATAGAAGAGTTTGTAAGCATGGCGGTACCATAGGGCGACTGGAGGAAGTCGTTCACGTCCTGCGTGATGGTAGAGAGACCGAGGTAGTACTTACGACCACGCTTGGCGATGCCGAAGAGGAAGGATGCCGTATCTTCGGATTTCATCATCCACCACGCCTCATCGATGACGAGCAGGCGCTTGCGCAGTTCTTTGCGCACCGCATTCCATATGTGGTGCGTGATGATATACATGGCGACCGGCTTGAGGTCGTCTTCCATATCACGCACTGAGAAGACGACGAGCTTCTTGTTCATGTCGACGTTGGTCGGACGGTTCATGAATCCGGACCAGGTTCCCTTGGTGTACTTGGAAAGACGGGCGACCAGGCTCTCGCTCCCCTCCATGCCTGAGAGCACGAGCTCGAAGTCCGAAAGGAGTGGCGGCTCCACCTGGGCGAAGTTCGCCTCTGCGGTGATGTCCTTGAGCGCGTATGTCTCGGTGATCGCCTTGTCGATGATGGCATCTTCTTCGGGAGTGAGACCGCCGAGCATGATACGGAAGAGGCCCACCAATGTGATGATGTTGTTGCGCAAGATGTCGCCCGGATTCTCGTCCTCGCGCGGGACGGGCAGGTCGAACGGATTGATGTGGTGCTCTGATGAGAGCGATATATTGAAGTAACGTCCGCCGACGGTCTCCGCAAGGTACTCGTATTCCCGCTCCGGGTCGATCACGATCACCTCGGTGTCGAACATGAGGCTACGGAGTATCTCGAGCTTGGTCGTGTATGACTTACCCGAACCGGATTTTGCGAAGGTGACGCTGTTGTAGTTCTCCAGCGAGAAACGATCGAAGAGGATGAGCGAAGAATTGTGACGATTGATGCCGTAGAGGATGCCCTTGTCGGAGGTGAGGTCGAAAGAGATGAACGGGAATATCGAGGAAAGCGGGGCCGAATTGAGCTTGGTGTGGACGTCGAGCTCGTCGGTCGCGAGCGGCAATACGGAACGAAAACCTTGTTCCTGCTGGAAGAGCGCCGGGCGGATGTACACGAGGCGAGATTCGAGTATCGAGCGGACCTCGCTCTCTATCTTGTCGATCTCCTCACGGGTGTTGCCGTAGATCGTGAGGTAGAGACCGACGTCGAAGATGCGCTCCTGCGCCTGCTGAAGGTTGTCGCGCAGCTGCTCCAGGTCTTGGTAGGCCGTGTCGAGCATCGGATCGCGCACCATCCCCTTCTCCTCACGGCTCGTGATCTGACTCTGTATCTCGGCGACTTTCTTTTGGAAGCGACGGAGCATATCCGTCGTGTCGAGCGGGTGCACATAGATCGAGATGTCGATCACCTTGTCCATGTTGATGATCGGCGCGAACCAGCCCGTCGTGAGGAAGCGAGGATACGAGATGACGAAGAACGTGCGCGCAATCTTCTCCCCGAGATCGAGCTCGCGAGAGTTTACCTTGAGCGCATGCGGTGCGATCACGTCCTGCAGGTCCAAGACGCCAGCCTTGTAGATCTCTTCCGGCAGCACCGGCAGCACATTCGGGCTCGGTGTCTCTTTTGAGCGCTTGAGAAAATCGAGAAGAGCCATATCCGTAGTATACAGGCTGCTTACTGCTGATTGAGCGGGATGGGCTTGGTGTCCTCACCTGGGTTGAACATCTTGTAGAGAAGTTCGATAGCCTCCTCGGTGCCGAGCTGGACGGTACGCACGCCGGTACGGACGAGCCCTTGCTGCACGATAGAGATACGCTGCTCGAGCTGTGAGACGTGCTCCTCGAATGTCTTGGTCGCCTCGGCGTTCGTCCCCTTCTTGGCGAACGGATTGAGCTTGGCGAGCCCACCCTGTTGCACCGTGACAGCCGGGCTATACGGCACCACTACGAAGAAGTTCTTGGTCATGATGTTGGCCGCTTCGGTGAAGCTCTTGATGAACTCGATGTATTCACGGATCTGTACACGCATCAGATCGTCGAGCTGCGACTTGAACTGCACCTCCAAGGTCGCGATGTAGGGCCGGATGTCGAGCATACGCGACTGGACGAATATCTGGCAGGAGAAATCGAGCGAGTTGAGGAAGTTCTGGAACTGCACGATGAATGCAGTCTGTTCGTCTTCGGACTTGAGCGCGAAGTTGATAGACGACGCGAGAAGGATGGCGCGCAGGCTGCCGTCCTTAAGCACGACGATGCCGTCGCGCACCTGTGAGACCGGCACGAAGTCCTGTGTCGACAATGATGCGGAGCGAGTGTCAGAAGCGCCGGGCATGGGGATATTATCTCACGAGTGCGGAGCGTGCAGTGCGGATGGTCGACAGTGCATCCGGATGAAGGCGCCCTTTCTCCTCTTCGGTCGTCGTGCCGGCTGCGATGCGTTCATTGATATCGAGCGACCACGAGAGATCGTGCAGCTTACTCGCTGAAAGCTTCGGTACGTAGGTGGCACTCGCCTGTGGGGCTACGGTCTTGAGGATATTGGCCTGCTGCGTCTTGCGAGCGTTGTTCCAGAGGTAGAGCTTGCCGCGCAATATGTAGTAGAAGGCGCTCTCGACGCCGAGGATGAACGGACGGCCGTTTACCTGCAGGAATGCGAGCGATAGCGCAAATGCCACGACACCGAGCGCCACCGGAACAGCCAGGAAGAAGGGCAAGATGCGCCATATCACGTATCCCCCGCCCAGGCCGCCGCCTATATAGATGAATTGCTTGAACGTGAGCGGGCCGAATACCTTGTCCTCGACTTCGATGAATTGAGGGACCTGGAACTGCATGCAAATCAGTATACCAGCTGCACGGTGCTCAGAGCGGAGGTTCGCGGTAAGGATCGCCATCGACTGCCTTACGAGCGGTCGAGGGGACCGACGGCTTATATGATTCTGATATCGGGGCGCGTATCGCCTTGCCTTCCGGTGCAGGAGTCGGCGGGGTGGCAGGCTGTACGACTGTGCGGACCGGCGGAACATCCTCCCCTGCTGCTTTGGCGAGACTGATCGCGGCGAGGCGCGCTTTCTCCATGTCATCCACCTGTGCGTCTTTTGCTTCAGGATGTACGAGTGCGCGCTCAAGCTCTTGGCGGATCGGTTCGAAGATCTCGTCGTTGATGGCCTTCGAGAGGTCGGCAGCCGTCGCGGTGTCGACCCCGACCTCGTTCTCGAGGTTCTCAGGCAATTTGTCCGCATCTTCGAAGCCGAGGAGCGCAAGCTTCACCTCATTCTGCAGGAGTTCCCACTGGTCGAGGTGTAGTTTGTGCGAATCGGCGAGCGCGCGCAGGTGTTTCTCGAGGTCCGCCGACTGTATCGC
>CAYOHS010000002.1:32348-59591 GCA_964403865.1 uncultured Candidatus Saccharibacteria bacterium | reverse complement strand
TAACGTCACGAACTCCGCACGCCGGCACAGGACGACTATGCTAAAGTAGGCGGACCCTCTCGTCGTTCAATGGATAGGATGGCCCCCTCCGAAGGGGCCGATGTCGGTTCGATTCCGGCCGAGAGGACCAAAAGCTAAGGGCGACCCGAAGGCCGCCCATGCGATAGATGTGTCAGGACCAGAAGGTCCTGAATGATAGCTGCTCGCCCTGCATCTGCTCACCCGGATCTTGCCTCCCGTCTTGAGCGTGCGGGGAACCAGGTGGGTATTTCTCCTTTTGTTCCTTTCGAACCCAGAAATTCTTAGGGAACCGGTATCCTTTGCGGAGCGCATCTGCTAACGACAATGGCATCATCATGTCTCCCCATGCTGCCTTGCTCGAAAAACACTAGCAGATTCATGTACGATATGCCATCCTTTCTCTACTATGGCAGTGCATAACCCATTCAAGCTCGAAAGTACCCACGTCCCGGCAGGTGATCAGCCCGTTGCTATTGCTGCCCTCATGGAGGGGCTCAAGGAGGGCAAGCGCGACCAGGTACTTCTCGGCGCGACAGGCACCGGCAAGACATTCACCGCCGCAAACGTCATCGCCCAGTATGGCAAGCCAGCCCTCGTCATCGCTCACAACAAGACGCTCGCTGCCCAGCTCGCATCTGAGTATCGAGAATTCTTCCCGCAGCATGCGGTGCACTATTTCGTCTCCTACTACGATTACTATCAGCCGGAGGCATACGTACCGACGAGCGATACCTTTATTGAGAAGGAGGCGATGGTCAACGAAGATATCGAACGTTTGCGACATGCCGCCACGCAAGCATTGCTGACCCGTGATGACGTCATCATCGTCGCCTCCGTCTCATGCATCTACGGGCTTGGAAGTCCGACCGAATACGAGAATATCAATCTCAAGCTCGCTATCGGGTCATCAGTGACTCGCGCAGAGCTGACCCGCAAGTTGATCTCGATGTACTTCGAGCGCACGCCCGCTGATCTTTCCCCGGGTACATTCCGTGCCATGGGAAGCACCGTGGAGATCATGCCGGCGAGCGAGCGAGCGGTATATCGGGTAGACCTCTCCGGCGGCGCTATCACGCGCATCGAGGACATCGATCCGGTGACCCGCGAGATCCGGGGAACTCGTGATTCCGTCTTCGTATTTCCGGCACGCCATTACGTCACGCCCAAAGAGGTACAGGACGCAGCACTGGCGGATATCGAGGCAGAACTTAAGGAACAGCTGACCCGCTTCGATAAAGAGGGAAAGATTCTCGAGGCCGAGAGACTCAAGCGCCGCACGCGCCAAGACATCGCGATGATCAAGGAATTCGGCTTCTGTAATGGTATCGAAAACTACTCCCGCCATTTCGATCGCCGAAAGCCGGGTGAGCCGCCGTATACACTGCTCTCATATTTCCCACATCACGCGGATGGAACGCCTGACTTCCTGACCATCATCGATGAATCGCACGTTACGGTCAGCCAGATCGGGGGCATGTACGCGGGCGACAGGGCACGCAAGAACGTGCTTGTCGAGCACGGCTTCCGACTCCCGAGCTGTGTCGATAATCGCCCGCTGCAATTTGCAGAATTCGAGAAGAACGTCGGGCCCGTCATATACACCAGCGCCACGCCTGGCAAATACGAGCTGGAGCGCGGGGGCACGCCCATCGAGCAGATCATCCGCCCGACCGGTCTCGTCGACCCTGAGATCGTCGTGCGCCCGATAGTCGCACGCGGCGACTACGTGGGGCAGGTAAAGGACTTTATCACTGAAGCCGAGGCGGTCACCAAGCGGGGTGCTCGCTCGCTGGTCACGGTGCTCACCAAGAAGATGGCAGAGGATCTTTCGCAATTCCTAGTAGAAAAGGGGATAAAGGCACGCTACATCCACAGCGATATCAAGACCATCGAACGCATCGAGATACTCACCGAATTCCGCCGCGGCACGTTTGATGTGCTCGTAGGCGTAAACCTCCTCCGAGAAGGGCTCGACCTGCCCGAAGTCGAGCTGGTAGGCATCCTTGATGCGGATAAGGAGGGATTTTTGCGTAGTGAGACAAGTCTTATCCAGACGATAGGGCGCGCGGCGCGTAATGTGAACGGTCGCGTCATCCTGTATGCCGACACCTCCACCGGCTCGATGGAGCGTGCCATCGGTGAGACCAATCGTCGCCGCGCCAAGCAGATCGCCTACAACACCGCGCACGGCATCACGCCGCAGACGATCAGGAAGCAGATCAAGGATATCGTCGGTGATATCGCAAAGGCACGCGAAAGAGCAGTAAGGGAGCTTGCGACACTCGATGCTGCCGCCTACGAGGGCAGCAAGGCGAAGCTTATCAAGGCAAAGCGCAAGGAGATGCATGAGGCGGCCGATAATCTCGACTTCGAGACGGCAGCACTCCTGCGCGACGAGATCGCGGCTCTTGAGCAGGCAGATGTGAAGAAAAAGAAGTAGAATGCGGCCTATGGAGATTCGCGAGCATGTTTCTCTTTCTGAACTGACAACCTTCAAGATCGGCGGGCATGCCCGCTTCTTCGCAGAAGTGCACGACGAATCTGAGATCGTCGAAGCGATCGAGTGGGCCAAACAGCAGGGTGTGCCGTATGCCATCCTGGGCGGCGGATCGAACATGCTCGTCTCGGATGAAGGCTACGACGGCCTCGTGATCAAGATATCCTGCGCAAGTATCATCTACGACGGAGATCTCGTCTCGATCGATGCCGGGCGCAATCTTTTGCAGACCATCCGCGATACAGCCGAGAAGAGCCTGGGAGGTTGGGACAAACTTGCCGGCATCCCTGGCACCGTGGGCGGCGCAGCACGCGGCAATGCGGGCGCTTTCGGCAGCGAGCTAAAGGATTTTGTCACGTACGTACGTGCGCTCGACACACATTCGGGCGAATTTAAGGAATTTACCAATTCTGAGTGCTCCTTTTCGTATCGCAATAGCTTTTTCAAACAGCGCCCGCAATACCTCATCACGCTTGTGCAAGTTAAACTTGCACAAGTAGAAAAGGATTCTGCATTGTCGTCAATCGAAGCCACCATTGCCGAGCGTGAGAAGCGCCATCTCCAGAACGTACGGGCGGCAGGCTCGTTTTTCATGAATCCGACGGCCCCGGCCGAAGTAGTAGCATTGTTCGAGCGCGAGAAGGGCGTGAAAGCGCGGGAGGGCCGCGTCCCCGCGGGGTGGCTTATCGAGAAAGCTGGCTTCAAGGGGGCGATGTATGGAGGTGCTCAGGCCTCTATGCAACATCCCAACTACCTTGTAAACGCCTCCGGCGAAGCCACTTCAGCAGAAGTCCTAGAACTAGCCGATACCATCAAGGAGGCTGTACGTGAGCAATTTGGCGTTGAATTGAGCGAAGAGGCGGCGTACTTGGTCTAGCTACCTGCCCGTGCTAGGCTCCTAGGGTACCCCCAGCGCCAAGCCGGGGGCAAAACGATATGGCAAAAGACGAACACAAGGACATGAAGGAGAAGATCGTCGTAAAAGGCGCCCGCACGCACAATCTCAAGAACGTGTCTGTCGAGATGCCCCGCAACAAGATGATCGTATTCACCGGGCTCTCAGGATCCGGAAAATCCTCGCTTGCCTTTGATACGATCTTCGCCGAAGGCCAGCGCAAGTACGTCGAGTCTCTTTCGGCATATGCTCGCCAGTTCCTCCGTCAGATGCAGAAACCAGATGTCGACGAGATTTCCGGACTTTCGCCTGCCATTTCGATCGACCAAAAGAGCCGGTCCAACAACCCACGTTCGACCGTCGCGACGATCACCGAGATATACGACTACCTGCGCGTGCTCTACAGCCGCGTCGGTCATCCGCATTGTCCGGAATGCGGTAGGGAAGTGAAGAAGCTCTCCAATGAGGAGATACTCGAGACGGTGCTCAAGAGCGTTGCTTCATCTGCAAAAAAGAAAGAAGTTCCTGTAAAGTCGGACAAAAATCTCACCGCGGAGGTTTCGGCAGCAAAGGTGCGTATTTCCGCACCGGTCGTCGTCGGGCGCAAAGGCGAGTATTACCAACTCCTGTACGACATGCTCAACAAGGGGTTCGAAAAGGCGCTCATCGATGGTGAGGAAAAATCACTCCGCTCGCGCATCGAGCTCAAGAAGAATTTCAAGCACGACATCGATATCGTCATCGATGAGATATTCGCCAGCGAGTTCAAGGACGACCCCAAGGGTGCTCGCGAGCGCGCATCCGAAGCCATCGAGCGTGCCTTGCACGAGAGCGATGGTCTCGTGAAGATCACTGACGCATCGGGCCAATCACGCGTCGTCTCGGCCAAATTCATGTGCGCGTACGACGGATTCTCGTTCCCCGAGGTCGAGCCTCGCTTGTTCTCGTTCAACTCGCCATATGGAGCATGTCCGACCTGCAACGGGTTGGGCACGAAATTCTTGTTTTCCGACGAAGCCTGCGAGACCTGCAACGGTGCACGTCTGCGCCCGGAGGCACTCCAGGTGTTCATCATGAGCAAGGAAGTCCGAAAGAACATCGTCGAGCTGACGACGCTCTCGATCACCGACGCGATGTCGTTCTTCCAAAACCTCCAGTTCACCGAGACAGAAGCGGATATCTCGCGCGTCGTGATCAAAGAGATCACCTCACGTCTCCAGTTCATGCTCAACGTCGGGATCGAATATCTCACGCTCAATCGTACCGCAAATACGCTCAGCGGTGGCGAGGCACAGCGTATCCGTCTCGCGTCTCAGCTCGGGTCCGGCCTCGTCGGTGCTCTGTACGTGCTTGATGAGCCGACCATCGGTCTGCATCAGCGCGATAACGAGCGACTTATCAGCACGCTCACGCATCTGCGTGATCTCGGAAACACCGTCCTCGTGGTCGAGCACGACGAAGACACTATCTTCGCGGCCGATTACATCATCGATATCGGCCCTGGCGCCGGCACCCATGGTGGCAAGGTCGTCGTCTCTGGTTGGCTCGATGACCTGATCACTGCCAAGACCAACAAATCCGGCTCTCGTACGCTTGCCTACCTGCGCGAGGAGGCACGGGTCGAGATTCCTGAGAAGCGCCGTACGGCCGACAAGGGCAAAATCAAGATACGCGGCGCGAATCGCTTCAGCATCCAGAATCTCGATGCCAACATCCCGCTCGGCAAGCTCGTCTGCATCACCGGTGTCTCTGGCTCGGGCAAGTCCACCTTCCTGTACGACATCCTCCATCGCAATCTCCAGGCACGGTTCGATAAGCGCTGGCGCACGGCAAAGGTCTACAACGTAAAAGAGTTCTCGGGCACCGATTACCTCGGACGCTCTATCCTCATCGACCAATCGCCGATCGGTCGCACTCCGCGCAGCAATCCTGCGACCTATACTGGCGCGTGGACGCATATCCGCGACCTGTTCGCCATGAGCGAGGAATCGCGCGCGCGTGGCTGGGGCCCCGGCAGATTCTCATTCAACGTGAAGGGTGGACGCTGCGAGGCGTGCGAAGGAAACGGTCTTGTCGCCGTAGAGATGCATTTCTTGCCGACGGTCTACGTGACCTGTGATGTCTGCGCCGGCAAGCGATTTATGAAGGAGACGCTTGACGTAAAGTACAAGAAGAAGAGCATCCATGATGTGCTCAAGATGACCGTGGAGGAGGCCGTGACCTTCTTCGATGATATTCCCGCGATCAGTGATCGCCTCAAGTCGCTCGCCGATGTCGGCCTCGGCTATCTCGAGTTGGGCCAGAGCGCTACCACCTTGAGCGGCGGCGAGGCACAGCGCGTGAAGATCGCCTCTGAACTCTATCGTCCGCTCCAGACCAAGACCATCTACCTCTTGGACGAGCCGACCGTCGGATTGCACTACGACGACGTCGCGCGCCTCATCGAGATACTCCAGAAGCTTGTCGATCGCGGCAATACGGTCGTCGTCATCGAGCACAATCTGGATGTGATCAAGTGCGCCGATTACATCCTCGACATGGGCCCCGAGGGCGGTTCGGGTGGTGGCCATCTTGTGGCGAAGGGTACTCCGGAAGAGGTCTCCAAGACCGTGGGCTCTCATACGGGCTACTATCTCAAGAAAGTACTCAAGCGGAAAAAGGAGTAGGCTTTGTCCACTGTGCTTATTGCAATTCTGTGGATGCCGGAGTACACTGGATTTTTAGGAAGTTCCCCTACGTCGAAAGCCCAGGAGGTGCACGATGTCTGCGATAGCCACACTCATAGAGCCGGCATTCAAAGCCGCACTCGACGCGCTCAGCGCGGTGTACGGCACCAGCGACGTGCCGAAGATACTCAAGCGTGCGTACGAAGAGGCGCATGGCACAGGCATGGCGTGCTGCCCTGAGACCGATGCTCGCCTCATCCGCGAGAATCGCCTTCGTCGGACGCCTGAATACGTTCGCGCCGCTTGCGAACAGCGCCAGATTCGAGGCATCCGCTTCGAAGACTGAACGACAACCCCGCCAATGCTTCGGCAACGGCGGGGTCACTTTTTTCATCAGAGTCCCTTCATCTCACCGCCGCATGATGAACTGAGTCGCAACAGTTCGGAGTGCAACCGATGCACCAGGTCTTAAATACGATTCTTCAGCTGCTTCAGCAGGGGATCGCAGCCATCTTCAAGTTCTTTGAGCTGATCTACAACTGGGCCTTGTCCCAGATAATTTTGCTCATGCATGTGCCGATATCCACCTGGCCGTTGTGGAAGCAGGTGCTGGTCGGCATAGCGGCGATCGTCATCATCGGCCTTCTCGTTCGTGCCGCTATGGAGCTCTGGGAGGCGGGCGAGACGGTCCTCGCGGCGTTCGTGACGCTCTTGCGGGTCTTGGTACTCATCATGCCGTGGGTACTGGCCGCAGGCGTCGTCGCGTTCAGCGTCTTGTTCGTGGTCAACAATCTTCATGTCTGATCCGGGGCGATCCTTGCGGTCGCCCCTCTCCCATTGCACACTGCACGGATGACTCGCGACGACCTTTCACGCATAGCGCTGCCGGACGAACCCGGGGTGTATTTCTTCATGCGCGGCACGAAGATCCTCTACATCGGCAAGGCGACGTCCCTGCGCGACAGGGTCAAGAGCTATTTCTCGAAAGATCTCGTCGCTGCCCGAAGCCAGGCGATCGCCGCGATGGTCGAGCAGGCCGACGACATCAAGTGGGAACAGACCGATTCGGTGCTCGAGGCACTCATAAGAGAGGCGAATCTCATCAAGCTGCACCAGCCGCCGTTCAATACCGACGAGAAGGACAACAAGAGCTTCAACTACCTCGTCATCATCAAGGAGGATTTTCCCAGACTCATCGTCATACGAGGTCGCGAGCTGTTTGACCCGACCATCAAACGTGATTTTCTCATCAAGCATCTTTTCGGCCCTTTCCCGCAGGGCGGCTCCCTCAAAGAAGCCCTCAAGATCGTCCGGAAGATCTTCCCCTATCGCGACACGTGCACGCCCGAGTCGGGCAAGCCGTGCTTCAACGCTCAGATAGGCCTGTGTCCGGGCGTTTGCTCGGGTGCATGCGGCAAGACCGAGTACGCACACATCGTGCGCAATATCACCGATCTCTTTAAAGGAAATTTTCACGGGTTAAAGCTCCGTCTCGCACGCGAGATGAAGGCCGCCGCCGCACAGGAATCATTCGAGAAGGCGAGTGTCCTGCGCCGACAAGTCTCCGCGCTCGAACATATTCGCGACGTGTCGCTCATCAAGGATGATTCTCGAGTCTCCCCGGGCGGTTCCGTGCGTATCGAGGGCTACGACGTGGCTCATACCGGCGGCTCGGAGACCGTCGGCGTGATGACGGTCGTCGACGGTGGTGAGGCGATGAAAGCCGAGTACCGCAAGTTCACCATCCGCACGGTCACCAACGATGACCCGGGTGCACTCGCAGAAGTGCTGGAACGTCGGCTCGCGCATCCCGAATGGCGGTATCCGAAGCTGATTGTCGTCGATGGGGGAGTAGCGCAGCTGCGCAGAGCGCAGGCAGTTCTGCGAAAAGCAGGTGTCCAGATCCCCATAGTCGGGGTCGTGAAGGATGAACGCCACAAGCCCGAGCGCATCATCGGGGATCAGAAATCGGCCCAGTTGTTCGAGCAAGACATCCTGCTCGTGAATGCCGAGGCACACCGCTACGGCATCGGGTGGCACAAGAAGCGCTTGCGCCGTCGTCTTGTCTCCTGATTTCTTTGATTTCTTGATATACTTCTCGCATGACCCGCACGACTGTCGGCGTGTTACGCGGTGGAACATCGAGCGAGTATGATCTCTCGCTCAAGACCGGTGCGACGATGCTCGAAAACCTTCCGGAGGAACGGTACGACGTCCGCGATATCTTCATCGATCGATCTGGCATGTGGCACCGCAGGGGCATGCCGACCGATCCCGCACGAGCGCTCTCACAAGTAGATGTGGTGCTCAACGCACTCCACGGTGGGGTAGGTGAGAATGGGAGCGTACAGCGCATCCTGGAGCGTGCAGGGATACCCTATGCCGGTGCCCGCGCACACGCAGCAGCACTTTCGTACAACAAATCGCTCGCGCGAGAAGCTCTTCGCGCGGCCGGAGTCCGTATGCCAGAAGCTATCGGCTTCACGCTTTCAGATGAGATCCCGACTGCACAGATGGCGCGTGACGTATTCGCACGATTCGGCCCCCCGTATGTCTTGAAACCTTCGGCTGAAGGAGGAGGTCATGGCATCGTCATCGCACCGACGATCGTCGACCTGCCGATTATGCTAGCCGATCTCTTGGAAACATTCGGGAGCGTCGTCGTCGAACAGTTCGTGCATGGTAGGGAATCGGTTGTCGCACTTATCGACGATTTCCGCGGCGAAGAACTCTACGCATTACCCCCGCTTCGCGTCGTCTTACCTGAGGGCGAGCACATACTTCATACAGGTGCTCGGGAGACTGCCCGCCTCATGCCCCAGAGCGATTTCTCGCATACGGAGAAGCAGGATCTGATGGCCATCGCACGCGCAGCGCATCGGGCGCTCTCGATGTCGCATTTTTCTCGTGCCGATATCATGGTCACCGCTCGCGGGGTACCGTACCTGCTCGAGGTGAACGCCACCCCAAAGCTCTATCCTGGCGCTGCACTCCCCGGCATGCTCGAGTCGGTCGGCTCCTCGGTGCGCGAATTCCTCGAGCACCAGATCAAACTTGCTCGCCGCTCATGAGCGAGGAGGGAACCGTCTCGCTCGAGAAGATGTACCACTTTCGCTGTGTGGCCTGCACCCGGTGGTGGTCTATTGCCGATGCTCCAGGTACCCCTACTGAGCGCGAATGGTACTGCCCCTGGTGTGGCCACCAGCAAGCTGTTGCCGACAAGACCCCCAAAAAGTTGCACTAAACACTGGTGGACCCTAGCGGATTCGAACCGCTGACATCCACATTGCAAATGTGGCGCTCTACCAACTGAGCTAAGGGCCCTTCGCACGAGAGAATAGCATATTTGCCGTGAGTTATGAACCCCGCTTCAGCTTATCCCCACCTCCAGAATCTTCCTTGCTTTTCCATGTAGGAAGGGGTACACTATTGACGAATGTAAGTTTTCCATGTGCGGCGCTCTCGCGCATTGCAGGGGAAGGTTGGTTTACATGTTTACAGAATAAACAATCTGCAAAAAGTACATGGCAAAGAAGCTTTACGTCGGTGGTCTCCCTTACGCGACTACTGACACTGAGTTGAAGGACGCCTTTTCTCAGGCGGGTGCTGTTACCTCGGCAGTGATCATCATGGACAAAATGACTGGTCGCTCGAAGGGTTTCGGCTTCGTCGAGATGTCTTCCGATGAGGAAGCACAGGCGGCAATCGACATGTGGAACGGCAAGGATTTCGGCGGACGCTCGCTTACGGTCAACGAGGCGCGCCCGCTTGAGCCTCGCACAGGCGGTGGCGGCGGCGGTTTCCGCGGCGGCAACGGTGGTGGTGGCTTCGGCCGCTCCAACGGTGGCGGCGGCGGTCGCAGCTGGTAACCTCCCGGTTCTCACGCGAACATCGGCTCGTACGCTTTGGCGTACGAGCCGATTTCGTTTGCTATCCACACGATGAGCGAGTACGCCGCGCTCGATAGCGCATAATACGAACATGCTCAGGCAGCTCCTCCGCTCTTTTGGATATGGCATCGTGCTCTATGCGTGCATGTATCTTGCGTGGGCGCTCTTGGCTACCTATGGCCTTGCCGGAGGTTCCGTCGCACGATTCTTCCTCCTAGCAGTCTTGCTAGCCACTACGCTTATCGCGGCACGCTCGCTCGGTATGCATAGCGCGCGCGACGTCCTCCCGTATTCGATCTCATGGGTGGTCACGATCGCGGCCATCGACACCGCCTTTGCAGCTCCATCGGGTTCGTGGGCGCTTTTTGCTGATCCAAATCTCTGGGTAGGGTACTGTCTCGTGCTCATCGCGCCCCTGCTGGTGCCACGACGCCTTCCGGGCCATGTGCCCGATATCACATGAGGATCTCTTTTTCGCTACATCGATTTCTCCTTCGCACCGCGCTCTCTTCTGCGCAAGTATTCGCCTGGGTCATCCTGTATCAGCTTGAGATGGTACGCTCAGCATCGATATCGCATGCGCTCCTGGATACGATATCCGTATTCGCACTCTCGCAGATATTCGTAATACTCGCATCGCCACTGGCCGGAAAGCTCTTCGCAAAGGGGATGGTCCGCTCGATGGTCCTGGCCCTTGCGGCACTGGCCACGTCCCTCGTGTTGCTCGGCGCGTATGCGACCGGACTCGTAGATCCGTGGTGCATCATCGGATTTGGAATCGGCATGGGACTCTACCGCGCCTTCTACTCGACGCCGTTCGCGCTCATGCGCAAAGATCTATCGATCTCGGCTTCGCTGATGGAGACCGTGCTCGCGTGCGTGCCGGCGATCAGTGGTATCTACCTCTCGCGCGGCGATGTATCGACCGTGCTGTATATCGCAGCGGCATTCACCGTGGCAGCCATCATCCCGCTCTTCCGCTTCGAGGCGTACGAGCGCTACGAATGGACGTATCGCGAGAGCTTCGGCATGTTGCTCGAACCTATCCATAGGAAGTTCGTGCTCCAGGGCCTCGTCAGGGGATTCGAGGGTGCGACACTATTCGTGGTATGGCCGCTCTTCCTCTTCATCGAACTCATGCCGGACTTCGCCGTACTCGGTGCCGTCATCACAGCCAGCATCCTCGTAATCCTTGCGCTTAGGAATATGACGGCCCGACACAAACCCGTGCGCACGCCCGCACTCTCGGCGGCCCTCGTAGGCGGTGCGTGGATCGGTCGCATGACCCCGGCCGGTCCGTTGGCTGCAGTCATCGCACAAGCAGTAGGCGGGTTACCCCAAACATCTGTGCCTGCGGTATTGGGATCACACGACGTCTTTGCCGATGGCGGATCCTTCTTGGACGAGATCACGACGCTCAAGGAGATATCGTTGGGATTGGGACGCCTCCTTCTCGCGCTGCTATTTGCAGGAGTGATGGCGCTTCACGGCGAAGAGACCGCATTCGCGGCATCATTCATCCTCGCAGCCTTATCCGCTGCAAGTGCCGAGTATCTCGCTGCCTTACGCGAGGAGACGCTGTAAGACGGTGCGCACTGCCGTACCGTCGGCATTACCCCCGAGCTTTTTCATGACCGCGCCGGTGAGCTTTCCCGCGGCGGCCGCATCAACGGCACCTGCTTCGGCGATGGCTTCCTTGGCCGCCTTTTCTATCTCTTCGTCACTGGCCATCTTGGGAAGATACATCTCGATGATGCTGAGCTCGATCTTCTCTTTCTCAGCCATCTCGGTGCGCCCGCCCTTCTCGAATTGCTCGATTGAATCCTTGCGCTGCTTCGCAAGACGCTTGAGAACGGTAAGCATCTCGTCGCTCGAGAGTTCATCGGTCGGCTTGCGGCCTTTGGCCACGAGTTCGTTGGTAAAGGCAGAGAGGACGCCGCGCAGCGTGTCGACCTTGACCTGGTCTTTCGCGCGCATCGCATTCTTAAGGTCCTCGCGGAGCTGTGTTGTGTTCATAGGGGAAGTGTAGCCCACCGGCCCAAAAAGTGAAGCGCCCCGTCCAGACTCTGGGCGGGGCGCTCGGGGAGCGGTCATTCGGGCTTCATCATGAACCCGTACGCCTGCATCCTTGGCAGAAAGAACGACTTCCGGTAGTTGCGTACATACTCTCCGAGTAGTGGAGCGCGTTCGTATTCGATGAGGTCCAGCGGAAGCCCAGCGTAGCGCCGCAACATGTACAGCACGAGAAGCGCTGTGCGCCCGTTGCCATTGCGGAACGGCCTGATGCAGAGAAACTCCGCATACATCTGCATGCAGATCCGTGCGGCCAGATTCGCGTCTCCGCTCATGCCAAGCGGAAGCGGTTTATCCGGCATTTCATGCAGCACCCGCTTCCACCACCGGCGATGCAGGTGCCGACAAGCTTCCGCCTTTGGCAATCCGCGAAACTCAGCGGGTATTCCCGTGCGCCAACGTGCTGCGCCACTTGTGCAGCAAATCGCCGCGTTGAAGATTATCGGGCTTGTCAGCCTCGGCTCATGCGAGCCGAGTACGTCCTTGTAAAGACTGACCAGCGCGACATACTCAGGATCACGTTCGTTACGCTTTGTCGGGAAGAACCCGCCGATCTTTGCGCTTTCTCGTGCTATCTGCACGGGCGTCAGAGTGGGTGCGTCCAACATGTGCTTCTCCAAAATTGCTCGGGACTTTCTGCACCATAGTGGCAAAGGCAGGTGAGGTCAACCCCATGCTACAATCGCGCCATGGAATACCTCGTCCCTATACTTCTGCTCCTGAATCTCGCTCTGCTCGCCTTTCTCGCATGGCGTGTCGCGACCCCCAAGCAGGGAGATTCGCAGAGCATGATATTGCTCCAGAATCAGATCCAGGACCTCTCGCGCTCGATGGAGAGCAAGCTCGGGGAGGGGACCACCCGTATGTTCGAAGGCATGCGATCTCAGGCCGACCAATCGCAGAAGCTCATCCACGGCATCACGGACCAGGTCTCGAAGCAGCTCATGGAGGTCATCCGAGAGGTCAGTGAGACTAAGGAATCGAATAAGCAGGTCTTTACCATCGCCGAATCCCTCCAGAATCTGGAGAAAGTGCTCAAGCACCAGAAACAGCGCGGCAATCTCGGCGAAGCCTCGCTCGAACTCATCCTCGGCAATATCCTGCCACCAGGCTCGTACAAGATGCAGCACGAGTTCCCAGGAGGGGAGACAGTGGACGCCGCGATCATCACCAAGGAGGGCATCATCCCCATCGATGCAAAGTTCTCGCTCGATAACTACCAACGCTTGGTAAACGCCATCGACGATCGCCGGAAAGAGGAACTGGAAAAGCAGTTCAAGAATGACCTCAAGCTGCGTATCGACGAGACCGCAAAGTATGTGCGTCCCAAGGACGGCACACTACCGTTTGCATTCATGTACATACCCGCAGAAGCGATCTACTACGACCTCCTCATCAACGAAGTGGGCTCGGTCAAGGTCAATACGCGCAATCTCATCGATTATGCGTACAACGAGAAGAAGGTGATAATCGTGAGCCCGACGACCTTCGCGGCCTACTTGCAGTCTGTCCTCTACGGCTTCAAGGCATTCAAGATCGAGGAGACAGCCAAAGACATCGCCAAGAATGTCGAAGCACTGGGCAAGCACCTCAAGGCCTACGAGGATTACTACAAGAAGATGGGTTCCTCGCTCTCGACGACCATCAATCACTACAATGCCGGTTACAAGGAACTAGGGAAGATCGATAAGGACGTCTTCCGCATCACCGAGGAGCACGTCGGGTTCGAGGTCTTATCTCTCGAGAAGCCCCAGCTGGAGGACTAGACAAGATGTATTTTAGTGGTATAATTACCCCTAGTGCTCGCGTTAGACAGACGGGAGGCTCCGATGAGCAGGACACAAATGCTTAAGGTATGGGCGGCGCAGGGTATCCTCCTCCTGCTCGCAACCGGCCTTATGGCACTGTCTCTGTTCGCGTAGTTCAGCGTCGCGTTGAGTCGAGTACGCCGTCGTCTCCTTGTGGGCCGGCGGTTTTTCTTTACAATCTTGAATCTGGAAAAGCCCGGTGCTACAGTCTCGGCTGCTCGCGATAGGACGATAAAGTCTCTGCCTTCGGGCAGATTGACTGGCGACGGCCGGTATGACCGGGCAAAGCATGCCACGCCCTCGTCTTGAGCCCTCAAGCTCTCGTCATCGCTCGCAGCAGGGGCGTCGGAACACCGGTTCCGACGCCCCATCTTTTTGCCTGTTGTCGATACGCGCCACGAGGCGGTATGATAGGCAGGTTCGGAAACTACTGGCGGATCGTCTAACGGTAGGAATGAAAAGCAATCTGCTTTGCTTTTCATCCGGTGCCGATAGGCAATCGCCGTTGTTCGTGTCTGGTGTTGGCGGATCGTCTAACGGTAGGACAGCAGCCTTTGAAGCTGTGAATCTTGGTTCGATTCCAAGTCCGCCAACAACAGACATGAACCGGCGATAGGGCCTTTGATGCTTGGAATCGCGCCGATTCCAAGTCCGCCAACCCATTGGTATACTGTCCCGTATGAAAACCTCACAATCGGGCTTCGGCAAGTTCACGATTATAGTCCTGGCAGCACTCTTGGGCGGGGCCTATTTCATAAAGGATGATCAAGGGGTCAGCTACCTCCAGCGCGGGATCGATATTGCGCGCTACTACACGGTCACCCGCAACACGGACGCCATCAAAGCCGCAAACGACGTCAAGGCAGTTGCCCAGAAGCAGCAAGACGCGCTTCAGGAGGAACTCAACCACTAGCGCTCGATATCCGATACGAGGGAGGTGCAAACTCTCTACGGATGCGCTAGAATACGTGCATATGGCAAAAAGAACCTACGTCGATATCAGGCAGAAGAAGTCTCGCTCGCACAAGACCAAAAAGCGTCTTGCCGTTAAGTCTGCGATGCTCGCAGCGAAGAAGGCCAAGAAGCGCCGCTAAGCTAGCGCTTGATCCCGAGTGATTTCAAGAACGACGCGAGTTCCGCTCCTTCTATGGGGCGGGACTCGTTCGGTTGTAGGGTGCCCAGGTCCACGTTCATGATTCGGATGCGCTTGAGCTGAGTGGCGCTCGCTCCAAAAAAGCCGCACATCCGGCGGATCTGATGCTTCTTGCCTTCGGTAAGCGTGATCGAGAACTTCCTGCTGCCAAGGACCTCGACGCGACACGGCTTCGTGACATACCCCCCGATATCCACACCCTTCTCCATCTTCGCCTTAAATCCAGATGGGAGCGCGTCCATCGTGTGGACCTCGTACGCCTTTTCGTGAGCGCGATCAGGATTGAGTAGGGCATCAGTGATACGTCCGTCGTCGGTAAGGATGATGAGGCCGTACGAGTCTTTGTCGAGCCGGCCGATCGGGAAGACGCCCTGGATGGGTGATATGTCTTCGATCGATTCCTCGTCGCCCTGCGGGGAGTGCGTGATGACGCCGCGCGGCTTGTGGTAGGCGAAGTAGCGATACTTACGCGGGCGGAAATTGACCTGCACGTCGTCGGTCTCGCGGACCTTGTCGCCCAGGCGTGCAAGCTCGCCATTGATCAGTACCTTGCGCTTCGCGATCAGCTCGTCGGCTTCGCGGCGGGTGCAGTACTGCTTGTGCGCGAGGTACTTATTGATGCGCATCGGGTAGGTCTCGTCGGTCATGACGGGACAACTATACCACGATTTTTATATTCTGACAAAGTCGCCCGACCTACTTGAACGTGACGTATGACGGTGCAGCTAGGAGCGTCTTGTCTGCGATCCAGGCGTGGCATTTCCAGCCGACACTCTCAAACGAGCTCCCATATACGGTACCGCTTGTGAGATCCTTCGGTATCGCGGTCGGCAACTGGTTCAGCGATGTGATGCTCGTACGCATGCCGGTCGCAAGGCCTTCGGTCCACGTGTAGAGATACTTGCCGTCATAGACGGAGATGACCGCGGTGGTGATGTTGCCGACCTTGGCGCGGAACTCGGCGCGCATCTTGCCGCCTGAAAGATAGATCACATTGTGACTGCTGCCGGACTGCTGAACCTGGTCGTAATCACACTGGTAGCTTCCTTTCTGCACGATGAGGCTGCCGGCCTGCACCGTAGGCTTAGATGGTGACGGCTTGGCAGCGGGACCATTCTCAGCCGGCGTCGATGTAGTAGCGACGGTGGTCGTCGCGATGTCCGACGGGATGAAAGCGGCGTGATCTACCGGTCTGGTCATGTACTTCCACGCACCAAGACCGAGTATGATGACGACGATAAGTGCGAGCCATTTGTACATACGATATCAAAAAAGGGTAATACCTACAGAGTAGGCTGTCCTGAAATATGAGCAAGTCGCCGCTGGGAACAGCCAGCAATAGATGACCCCCGCCAGTTTCCCGGCGGGGGTCGGTTTTTCTGCACTGCAGATGCCTGGATCAGACACCAAGCCGGTCGAAGGCGACCATGTCCACTGCCCGATGCGGGTCCACGGTGTAACCGTAGTCGCTCTTGATTTCGCGGATCAGCTCCTCACGGAACATCGGGGCGGCGAGACCCACCATACACGCCGCGCGGTCAGGCGCGAGCATACGATGGAAATCGTCCGTGATGCCGTTCTCGGTGCAGATGCGCGAGACCATGCGAACCGACAACGATGCCGGAGTGCCGCGCGGCAACATCGACATGATGCGGGACTTGGTGCCCTCCTTCTTGTCGGTGTACGTCGCGGGCATGACCACGATGCATTCGCCGCCGGTCTTGATGGCGGCATCAGCATAGCGGAATGCACCGCCGACCCCCGAGAACATCCTGGGGCCGAGTGCCGCACTGGCAACCGCCGCATGGGCATCGACTGCGAGAGCGCCGGCAAGGCTGTTGAGCCTTCCGCCGCAATGTCTGACGATGAACGCGGTGTCCACCATCTGTTCCACCGGAAGGATGTTGAAACGCCTTCCGATATCCCCCTCGCGATCGAGTCGCTTGAGGTACGAACCTGGCCCAGCGACGAAGCCGGCCCAGATGTCGCCTGCATCCTGCTGCATCGCAAGCTCGGCGGCTTTGGGGCCGACGAGTTCCGCGAATGAGCGCAAGCCCTCATGACCCTGGTAGAACTCCGGGTTGAGCATGTTGTCGGGACTGATGAGTCCCGAGCCGATGCCGGCCTGAAGCACGGTGCCGTTGGGTGTGAGCTTCGCGATGGCGCGGCCCATCCGCTTGACCTCGTCGGTCAGCTCGGGGGCCGGTCCATCGGCGAACGCATGGAAGACGCGGACGACGTAGTCGAAGTCTGCGAACTCGAAAGCGCAGCCCGTCTTGAGGAACGTGCCCTTGCTGAGTACGCTGTTCCGCGCGAAGCGCGGACCATAGTGGTTCTGGATACCGATGCGGATCTTGGCGCGTCGCACGGCGTTGTAGCTCAGACCGGCATCCGGCCCGAGCGTGACGTAGCCCTGGTCGTCGGTCGGCGAGATCGCCACGATGGCGACATCCGGACTCCATTCAGCCGTATCGAAGAGGTGAGGCACCTCGTCGAGATGCAGATGCAAGAAATTCCGGCATCCACGGCTCGCCGGTCCGCAGAACGCGGTCGTGAGCAGCAGATGCTTCTTGATATCCGGGTGATTCCACGGATCCGTGCCCCAGCGGCCGCCCGGTTTCCCGCCCCTCGAGAGGAGCTGGAAGAAGCGAGCCGACGTGAGCCGTTCAGCGTTGTCGAAGATGTGATCGTCGAGGTCGGCGAAGTCGTGCTGGCCCATGTAGATCAGCGCGCCCGGCTTTTTCTTGACGACAGCCTCGAGCGTGTCGATGACCGCAGAATAGCCCTGAAGTACCTTCGGCTCCGGACGAGTCCGAGTGCCGAAGAAGAGTCCAGGATTCCACAGAGGTATGGCAGTGGGGATCATCTCTTTTTTCCCTCGTGTTGTTGGATTCGATCTGCTCCGAAGTGCAGTAAGAGAAAGAACAGACCAGCGTTTCTTATACATCGCTTTGGCGCGGCTGTAAAGGTTTTCCTTGCCGCCGGCCTTCAGCCGTGATACAAGAATCCACGGCCCGTCATCAAAGACGGGACATACTGGCAAGCAACAGGAGATGTACGTGAGCTCTAATCAAACACAAGCACGCCCCACTACGGTCATCGGTCTCATGCCGTGTGATCGTAACGAGGAACATCGAAAGCGCATGAGGACGGTCATCGCTTCCGACCAGACCGGGTCGCTCGCGAGGGCCACGAACGTCGACCAACGCGTCGTCGTCATGGGGCTTCGTGACCGCGATTCGATCGCGTATCACGCCACGAGAGAACTCATCGGCAGAGGCGCCCGCGTGGGCGTCACCTTCTGGCGAGAGAAGATCCGTAGCAAGGTCCAAGACATCGCCGACGAACTCGGCGTCGATTGGTGCCATCCTTGCGACGTGAGCGACGACCAGGAGATCCAGGCACTCTTCGCGCGCATCGAGAGGGAAGATGGCTGGGAAGGTCGCTGTATCGACGGCATCGTCCACTCGATAGCGTTCGCTACCCAGATGGCGTCGATCTCCGATGTCGCTCCCCAGGCGGCCCTCGACACCATCAACGTCTCGGCGCTGTCATACTCACGCACCGTGCATGCGGCGCTTCCGCGCCTCAAGGCTGGTGCAGTGGCGATCGCACTGGGATACTCCGGTGCTGACCGGCTCGAACCGGGATACGACGGAGCGATCGGTGGCGCCAAGGCTATGCTGGACTTCATCATGCGCAGCATGGCCATGGACCTCGGCAAGAAGAACGGGATCCGCTTTGCACTAGTCTCACCGGCACCGATGCAGACGAGTGCGGCATCTGGCCTGCCGACCTTCAACGAGATGTACGGGAAATTCCTCGTTCAATCGCCGTTGCACAAGTCTGTGGAGGGTCCGCACGTCGGTCACGCCATCGCACAATTGATCGCCCCTGGTGCCGAACGCATCTCGGGCATCAATCTGCTGGTGGACGGCGCTCGCAGCGTCGTCGCCTAGTCCTTTCCGGATGATTCCGGCACAAAAAAGCTCCAGCCGAACATTTCGGCTGGAGCTATCTATTTTATCCTTCGTCTTCATCCTCAATCTCTTCCCGTGCTCGTTGTGCAGACTCTTTGGCCAGCTTCTGCATCTCCTTAAATCGAGATTTAAATCCGCCCGCGATGCGCGACGCTTTGTCCTCCGAAAAACGTTTGAGGTCGATATACGAGCTCACCACTTCATCGACGATATCGGCATAGGCATCCTCAGTCAGGCGCTTCGTCTGCACGAGCCGATCGAATATCTCTGATTCGAGATCCTCGATCACGCGGTTGAGCTTATATTTACGCCACGCCGCTTTCGGGTTTCCCGATAGGTGGAACCCCATGATCATCCCTCCCACCATCCCGAGCATCATACCGAATGCGAATCTCTTTATACTATCGGTTTTTGTTTGCATAGCGCCCAGTATGGCCCGCCCAGCATGAAGTTCGCATGGTGCTCTGGCTTCATACAGACGACGCGGGTTGATTGGTAGCGTATCCGTACAGGCACTATCGATGCCCTTATTCTTATTCATCGCGTTAATCACACATCTTATGCGCTCTTCAGCAACTGCGATCACGGCTCTCATCGTGGCCATCATCGCGATAATCGGTATCTGGTATTGGTACACCTACGCCAGCGGCGCTCCCAGCCCGAGTACGACGATGGGCCTCAACGACTCGCCCGACCAGGGCAATCTGGGCGCGAGTTCCACCGGGACTGTCCAGCAACCAGGGGGCATGCTCCTTAATGTGGCGTCGGACTCAGCGGGAAATTCATATCTCACCGCGTACAACGGCATGACGCTCTATGTCACGTCCAAAGACACGATGGCGAGCTCCACCTGCACCGGTTCGTGCGCGTCGACCTGGCCACCCTATACCACCGCGACAGCAAGCAGCCTCACCCCAGGCGCAGGTATCACGGGAGCCGTCGGTACGATCACGCGATCGGATGGCTCGATGCAGATCACTTACCGCGGCATCCCGCTCTATTTTTATTCTGCGGATAGCGCTCCGGGGCAGGAGACCGGGCAAGGATTCGGAGGTGTGTGGAGCGTCGCGACACCATAGCCGCATGCGGGCGTAAGAATCGTGGGCCGACCCCGTCATATCTGCTAGGATGTGCACATGCAGAGTGCTCGTGAAAAAGCCTTCTTGGCAGCGTTCGAGGAGCTTTCGGACGCGCTGTTCAGGCACGCCTTTTTCCGCATCTCCGACCGCGAACGCGCCTTTGATCTCGTGCAGGATACGTTCCTGCGCGCATGGGATCATCTCGCGGCCGATGGCGAGATCCGGCATCACAAGAGCTTCCTGTACCGCATCCTGAACAATCTCATCATCGACGACTACCGCCGTGCGAAGTCTCGATCGCTCGACGAATTGCTCGAGGATGAGACGAGAGCGCCGGCGATCGAAGCCGCGATGGCCGACGGATCGCTCGCCGAGGAGGAAGAAGCGCTGGACGACAAGGCCGCGGTCGAAGGGATCAAGGCACGATTGCCAGAACTCCCCGCGGCATATCGCGACGTGCTCACGATGCGCTTCATCGATGACCTCTCTGTAGGGGAGATCGCGGAGATGCTCTCGGTGACACAGAACGTCGTCTCGGTGCGCATACACCGGGCCCTTGCGAAGCTGCGAGAGCTATGCCAGAACTGATATCGATACTATGAAAAAACTTTTTTATACCTACATACGACAGGCCGCAGAAGACGTCTCGCTCACCGAGGCAGAGTCCGCACGCATGCGCGCGACTCTCCATTCGTACATGCAGATGCGACCGATCCACGCTCATGCGGGACCCGAACACGTCGCTCGAAGTTGGAGCGGTATTTTCGCACATCCCGCACTCGCTCTCGTCGCGATCTGTGCGATCCTCGGTTCATCCGCGGGCGTCTCATATGCTGCCGAATCCGCACTTCCTGGCGACGTCCTGTATCCGATCAAGGTAGCGGTCAACGAGCCTGTCCGCGGAGCACTCGCGACGACCGCCAAGGCGAAGGCCGACTGGGCGATCCAAGTGACGGGTGAGCGCGCCAAGGAGGCCGCGACCCTCGCCGCCGAGCATCGGCTTGATGAGCAGACACAGGTAGCGCTCGAGCAGAACCTCACGGAACACGTGCAGATCGCGACAGATTCGATCGCGCAGCAGTCCGCCACGGATCCGACGCAGGGCGCCGCCCTCGCTTCGCGTTTCGAAGCACGTCTTTCTGAATATGAGCGCGTCATACGCGCGATCGACTCCGATACCGGTGAGCACGGCTCGCTTACGGCGAGCATCCGAGGAGCTCGCGACAAGGTCGCCACCGTGCGCGCATCAGTACATGATTCGTCCGACGAAGGTGATACGGCACACCTGAGCATCGCGGCCCGCGCCGATCTTGCCTCGAGCAACGCGGCAGTTTCTCGTGCATCAGATGCGCTTTCGCCCGACATGGCCGCGCGCCTCGCAGAGCGCATCGACTCAGCGAGCAACACCATCGCACTCGCGCAGGATATGGCGACGTCGGATGCGCCACTCGCGCGCGGCAAGCTCCGCAAGGCCCTGAGAGATAGCGAGACGATCCGCACGTTCGCCGATACGAGTGCTGCTATCCATGATCGTACCGGACTGACCATCTCGGAACCTGCACCGACCCTGGCAAAAGCTTCTGGAAAGGGAGAGCGTTCGAGCAAGCGCGGCAACGTCCCCACGATCGCTGCGGCGCCGCTCATGGAAGCGTCGACGCTCGCAGCCCCGGTCGCCACTTCCGACAGCGCGACGACCTCGACCACCACGGCGACGACTACCGACAGCAATGACTCTCGCGAGGAGGAAGATGGGCACCACGGCAAGCACGGTGACGAAGACAAGCTGCTGCTCATCCCTGCGCCCGAGATCTAGCGCTGTGCTAGACTGTGCCCCATGCACGCACAACTTTCGACCAGCATGGGCGACATTACGATCGAATTATTCGCTGACGACGCACCCAACACCGTTGCCAACTTCGTAAAGCTCGCGAAGGAAGGATTTTATGATGGGACGAGATTCCATCGGGTAATCGCCGATTTCATGATCCAGGGCGGCGATCCACTGACGAAGGACGATGCGCAATCTGCACGATGGGGGACCGGTGGCCCCGGGTACCGCTTTGCAGATGAGATACATGCCAACAACGAGAACCTCCGCGGCACCATCTCCATGGCCAACGCAGGCCCGAACACCAACGGCAGCCAATTCTTCATCAATACAGCCGATAATTCCTTCCTCGACACGAAGCACACGGTCTTCGGTCGCGTCGTGGAGGGGATGAATATCGTCACAGAGATCGAGCACACCGCCACAGGCGCACAAGACCGCCCCCTCGAAGCGGTCACGATCGCGCACGTCACGATCTCATAGTGCTTGCGAGCATGCAGTGCGGGTATACAATACCTGCATATGACAGACGATATACAAGCAGATGGTGCAGATTTCGAGACAGTGAAAGCCGACGCGAAGCGTCTTATCAACGATGTCACCGCATGGATCACCGGTGCGTCCGCAGACGTCAAGCAGAAGTGGGACGAAAAGCGTCCTGAGCTTGAGGAAAAGCTCGCAGCTGCCGAGGCTGAGGCCAAGCGCGTGGGCAGCGCATCGGCTGGTGCGGCCAATGAGATGGGTAAAGGCCTCATGGGCGCGTTCGGCGAGCTCAAGAAATCCTTCGGCGAGGCTCAGAAACACTTCCAGAAGGACACTGCACCGAGCGACACGCCGGAGCAGCATTAACACCTCACACTATCGCTATGTACGGTAATTCTCTGGGCTTAGGTATCGGTTCTATGGCTGGCGGCATGTCTTTCTTATTGGTCATCATGCTCTGGAGCCTGTTCTGGAAAGGTCTCGCATTGTGGCACTCCTCGCGCCGCGGGGAATCGTGGTGGTTCATCGCGCTTCTCATCCTTAATACGGTCGGCATCCTCGAGATCGTCTACCTCTTCGTCTTTGCCAAGCTGTCGCTCAATACGCTCTTCACGATGGGCGGACCTGCGACGACCGCAGAAAAGGTGATCGAATAGGCACCGTTCAGTATTTGTGCTATATTCTGAAAACGCCCTCAGGGCGTTTTCAATTTGAAGACTATGGAAATACGAAATATCGCAATAATCGCACACGTCGACCACGGAAAGACCACTCTCACGGATGGCCTGCTCCGCCAGTGCGGCGCGGAGAAGGAAGGCGTTTCGATGGATAGCAACAACCTCGAGCGCGAGCGCGGCATCACTATCTATGCCAAGAACGCCTCACTGCCGTACAAGGGCACCAAGGTCAATATCGTCGACACGCCGGGCCATGCCGACTTCGGTTCCGAAGTGGAGCGCGTGCTCCGTTCGATCGACAGCGTCTTACTCGTCGTCGACGCGCAAGAGGGTCCGATGCCGCAGACACGCTTCGTCTTGCGCAAATCGCTCGAACTCGGTCTCAAGCCGATCGTCGTGATCAACAAGATCGACAAGCCGGCCGCGGATCCCAAGCGCACCGAAGACCAGGTCTTGGAACTGTTCCTCGAGCTCGGCGCATCCGACGAGCAGGCCGATTTTCCTATCGTCTACGCCATCGGCCGCGAGGGTATCGCCAAGCTCAAGCTTACCGACGATTCGAAGGACCTCTCGCCGCTTTTGGACGTCATCCTCGAGAAGGTCCCGTGCGCGAGCTCAGAGGAGAAGACCGCACTGCAATTGCGCATGCAGCCGTTCAACCTCGCTTACGACAACTACCTCGGCCGCATGGCGGTCTGCCGCATCTACGAAGGCTCCGTCTCGCTCAATCAGGCTGTCATCGTCAAGAAGCCTGACGGTGCGAGCCGCAACGGCAAGATCATCAAGATATTCACGTTCGACGGCCTCCAGAAGGTCGAGACCGCCAAAGCAGATGCGGGCGACATCGTCATGATCGCCGGACTCCCTGACATCGACATCGGTGAGACCATCACGACCGACGCTGCAGCGGAACCCTTGCCAGCGATAGCCGTCGATGAACCCACGATCACCCTCAACTTCCTCGTCAACAACTCGCCGTTTGCCGGTCGCGAGGGCAAGTTTGTCACCTCGCGCCAGATCCGCGACAGACTTGAGCGCGAGCTCGAGGTCAACGTCGGACTCCGTGTCGACTTCTCCGGCGGCGACACCTTCAAGGTCTCGGGGCGCGGCGAGCTGCACATCGCGATCCTGCTCGAGAACATGCGTCGCGAAGGCTACGAGATGCAGATCTCGCAGCCGCACGTCATCACCAAGGAGGTAGATGGAGTGAAAGTCGAGCCGTTCGAAGAAGTCGTCATCGACACCCCGGGCGAATTCCAGGGCGCTATCATCGAGAAGCTCGGTCAGCGCGGATTCATCATGAGCAATCTCGTCCCGCATGATGGCGATCACGTACGCATCATCTTCGAGGGCCCGACCCGCGGTCTTTTGGGGTATCGCTCGCAGTTCGTCGTCGACACCCGTGGCGAGGGCATCATCGCATCGCGCGTCATCGGCTTCCGACACTTCTCTGGCGACATCCGCAAGCGCACCGTCGGCTCCATGATATCGATGGCTTCGGGCAAGGCCCTCGGCTATTCGCTCTGGAACCTCCAGGAACGCGGTGTGCTCTACATCAAGCCGGCTACAGAGGTCTACGAGGGCATGGTGATAGGGAATACGAGCAAGGGCGAGGAGATGGCGGTCAATCCGACCAAGAACAAGAACCTCACCAACGTCCGTTCGAGCTCTTCTGACGAAGCTCTCACGCTCATCCCGCCCTTCGAGCTCTCGATCGAGCGCGGCATGGAGATCATGTCGGACGACGAATACCTCGAGATCACGCCGCAATCGGTGCGTCTGCGAAAGCAGTTCCTCACCGAGACGGATCGCTCAAAAGCTGCCCGCAAGAGCTAGTGTATTGATTTCCTTTCTAAACGTGATATAATAGCCAGGTAAATGCCACAGAACAACGCGCAGGGCGGTGAGACCACATTTCACTCGCTCGCTGTCGCACCAGCCATCCTCAAGTCTCTCGACACGCTCGGGCTGACTGTTCCTACGCCCATCCAGCGCCAGGCGATCCCTGCCGGTATGGAGGGCAAGGATGTCATCGGTATCGCCCAGACCGGCACCGGTAAGACGCTCGCCTTCGGCATCCCAGTGATGGAGCACACGCTCGCTCGCGGCGCACTCGCGCTCGTTTTGGCGCCTACGCGCGAACTCGCGCTGCAGATCGATGAGACTATGCGCAAGGTCGGCGGCCCATTGGGCATCAAGACCGCCGTCCTCATCGGTGGCGCCGGCATGCGTCCGCAAGTCGATGCACTGCACCGCGGCCCCTCCATCGTCATCGCGACACCAGGACGCCTCATCGACCATCTCAATCAGGGCACCATCCGACTCGACGCCGTCGATCACCTCGTCATCGACGAGGCCGATCGCATGCTCGATATGGGTTTCTGGCCACAGATCCGCAAGATCATCGAAGCGGTTCCGAAAGAGCGCCAGACGAGCCTCTTCTCGGCGACGTTGAGCCGCGAGATCCGTGAGCTCGCCACCCACCACATGAAGATGCCGGTGCAGATAGAGGTCTCTCCGCCGGGCACGACCGCCGATCGCGTCTCTCAAGAATTTTTCATCGTCCCTAAGGGACAGAAAGTAGCGCTCTTGCAGCGTCTTCTCGAGCAGCACACCGGCAGCACTATCGTCTTTACGCGCATGAAGTTCGGCGCAAAGCGCCTCTGCCACGAGGTGGCGCGCATGGGACACTCCGCCGCCGAGATACACGGCAATCGCTCGCTCAATCAGCGTCGCGAGGCGCTCGATGGCTTCAAGACCGGCAAGTACCGCATCCTGGTCGCGACCGATGTCGCCGCGCGCGGCATCGATGTGAAAGGCGTCGACCTCGTCATCAATTTCGATATGCCGATGCAGACCGAAGATTACGTCCACCGCATCGGACGCACCGCACGCGCAGGCGCAGAAGGTCATGCGATCAGCTTCGCAGAGCCGCACGAGAAGCGCGAGATATCAGCTATCGAACGCCTCATCCGCAAGACCGTCCCGGTATCCGATCTTCCGTCCGATCTCCCGGCCCCGCGCCACACCCCGCACGAAGACGTTAGAGGAGGAGCATCCCATCACCAAAGGAATAGAAGCGGAAGCCGTGGCGCGCCGCGCGGCGGTAGAGCTGGAGGATTTTCGTTCGACCGACGAGGGCCGCGACAAGCATCAAGAGGGAGGAGCGCGGGACGTGGAAGTTGGTGATCAAACCATCGGCCACCTTGAACGCATAGCCAGGACGTATGAACAGCGTGGTCGTACCACGCTGTTTTCGCGTCAGCGCTGCGGACTCGAGCGTACGTAGCGCGGTGGTGCCTACAGGGATCACCGGATTGCCGGCTTTCTTGGCCTGGGCGATGGCACGCTGCGTCGCAGGTGGTATCTCGTACCACTCTGAGTGGAGTGAACCGCTCTTGAGATGCTCTGCAGTGAGGGGAGCGAACGTGCCCATGTTCACATGCAGCGTCACGTAGGCGATCCTGATGCCTTTCTTCTTGAGCTTCGCGAAGAGGCGCTTTGTGAAATGGAGACTCGCCGTGGGTGCAGCGACGGAGCCCTCGCGCTTGGCAAAGATAGTCTGATACTCCTTTCGCAGTTCGCGCTCCTTCATGCTCGTGTGCTTGAGGTAGGGCGGTATCGGCGTCGTCCCATGATGCATCATGGCATCGTGAAATCGTGTTGGTGTGCCGCTGTGACGAAACGTATAGATGCTATCCCGCTTGTCGAGTACGGTGAGCGTGAGAGAGTCGAATGTTAGCGTGGCCCCGATATCCAGCGTGCGAGGCGAGAGCGCTTCGAATGTGTTGCGTGTGCGGCCTGCGGCTAGCCAGAGCAGTTCGACCTTACCACCAGTCGGTAGAAAAGATGGCAGGCGCGCGGGTACGACCTTGGTGTCGTTGAGGATGAGCAGCGTACCCGGCTTCAGATATTGATCCAAGTGAAGAAACGTATCCTCTGTCTCGTTTCCCGTACTGCGGTCGTACACCAAGAGCTTGGCGCTGTCGCGCGGATGTACGGGCGTCGCGGCGATCTGTTCCTGCCCGACCTTGTAGTCGTATTCAGCAAGCTCGGTCTCCGGATTCATTGCGAGACGGTAGCATAGGCAGGCGGCTTTGACTACGTATCACGTATCCTGTTTACTGTCGCTCAGACCCGCCACCGTGGCGGTTGCTCGCGACACACGAAAGGGAGAGACATGAACTTTGAAG
>CAYOHS010000002.1:16519-32248 GCA_964403865.1 uncultured Candidatus Saccharibacteria bacterium | reverse complement strand
CAGTTCGACGCCGTCAACGCGTCCTGAACGACATCCCCGCACGGTACGCCGGCGGGGATGACTCTTTTAGAGATCGCCTTTCTTGATGCGCTTACGGAGGTCTGCCGCGAGGGCATTGAAGTAGTACACGTTGTGCGTCGTCGCGAGCATCATGCCGGTGAGCTCGTTTGCGCGGATGAGGTGCGAGACATATCCGAGCGAGTACGTGGTGCACACAGGGCATGTACAGGTCTTATCGATCGGCCGGTCGATGTACTTCACCATCTTGGGAGAGCGAAGGTCGAGACGACCCTTTGAGGTGAACAGGACACCACGTCGCGCATAGTGCGTAGGCGCGATGCAGTCGAAGGTGTCGCCACCTGCCTTTGCGATCACTTCGAAATCTTCCGGGTGCCCCACGCCCAGCACGTGGCGCGGCTTGCCTTCGGGGAGTGCCGCGTGGGTGAGTCCCAGCATCTTTCCCATGCTTTTTTTGTCGTAGCCGAACTCTCCACCGATGCCGAAACCGTCAAAGGGGAGTTCGCCGATAAGCCGCGCGCTTTCGAGGCGCAGTTCCTTATGGGCACCGCCTTGCACGATGCCATAGAGCGCCTGCTTCTTGCTCTTCTTGGTGTCCAAACACACCTTCGCCCAGCGATGGGTCTTCTCGAGGCTCTTATGCAAGTATTCGATACTCGCGAGCGGGGATGGGCACTCATCAAACGCGAACATGATATCAGCACGGAGTGCCTCCTGTATCTGGATAGATTTCTTGGGGCCGAGGAATAGACGCGTCCCGTCGAGCGGGGAGTTGAACTCGACACCATCCTCGCCGATCTTCACGTTGCTCGGGGTCGCCCACTTATCGAGCTGCTCCTGTGGGGCTTCTTTAAGAATCTTGCCGACACCATGGTCTTTGCCGAAGCCAAGACTGAACACCTGAAAGCCGCCGCTGTCCGTCATCAGGGGCTTGTCCCAGTGCATGAAGCCATGGATGCCGCCCGCTTTCTGTACGAGTTTTTCCCCCGGAGCGATGTGAAGATGGAACGTGTTGCAGATGAGCATCTGGGCCTGCGACTCGGCGAGTTCCTGGCTATCCATGAGGCGCGCCGACGCGCGGGTGGCGACCGGGATGAATGTCGGCGTCTCGACATCGCCGTGCGCCGTAGAGATGACCCCCAGACGTGCCTGGCTCTTCGTGGAACGCTTCAAGACCTTGAATCCGAACATCCGCGCAGCATAGCGGTTTTCTGGCACTTCGCAATCGTCAGGCACCGATCAAAGAGTAGAGGAGCGCGATCGCGACGAAACCCATGATCAGCGTCGTGATGCCGATGAGCACATTCGAGAGGGTTGAGTTCACATGCGACCCCATGATAGAGCGATTGTTGCCGACAAAAAGCAGCAGCAGCATGAGTGGCGGGGCCAAAAGTCCGTTCATGATGGCAGCCCAGTACAAGAGCGTTATGGGACCGACCGGCGAGAAATTCACGAAGACACCCGCAAGCGTGACAGCGACGATCATGCCGTAGAAGCCAGGTGCGCGCGCCGGCTTTTCGGCCAATCCTTCGCGCCAGTGGAACGCTTCGGCCACGGCATAGCTCACCGAACCGGCCAAGACTGGCACCGCGAGAAGCCCCGTGCCGATGATGCCGAGCGCAAAGAGGAAGAACGCGAAGTCGCCTGCGACAGGTCTCAATGCCTGCGCCGCTTGTGCCGCGGTCTCGATATAACCGCCACTTGAGCTGAGCGTGGCTGCGACCGAGACGATGATGAAGAAGGTGATGATCTGGGAGAAGAGCATCCCGAGAGCCGTATCTATACGCATGCCCGAGATATCAGACTGCGTAAAATGCGGGATACCGGCGCCCATGGTGCGGAGCTCGTGTCGCTGCACCTCTTCCTCGACTTCCTCATCGGCCTGCCAGAAGAATAAGTATGGCGAGATGGTCGTACCGAGGAAGGCAGCGATGTTCATGAGGTACGCGTTGGAATAGACGATATGCGGGATGAGCGTCGAATGCAGGACCTCACCCCATTCGACATGCGCGATGAAGGCGACCGCGATGTATGAGAGCAGCGAGAGCGTCAGGTACTTGAGAAAACGCGCATAGAGCGGGTACGGGACGTAGACCTGCAGACCGATGATGAATATCGTGATCCCGGCGAGTAAGAGCGGAAACGGCAGTGGCACGAGCAATTGCAGCGAAGCCGCCATCGCACCCAGGTCTGCGCCGATATTGATGATGTTTGCCGCGAGCAGGAGAGCGATCGCGCCGACCAATACCGAACGCGAGTAGTGAGCACGCAGGACGCCGGATATGCCACGGCCCGTGACGATCCCGATACGTCCGCAGAGTTCTTGCACTGCCACCATGAACGGGTAGGAAAAAGGGGACAGCCACAATTGTGTGTAGCCGAACATCGCACCCGTCTGAGAATAGGTCGCGATACCGGACGGATCATCATCAGCTGCACCGGTGATGAACCCCGGACCGAGTGCCTTGAGGATACGCTGTCCGAGCGACACGCGTGACATACCAGGATTGTACATCATGCGAATGGGCTATCCGTAATAGCGGGGACAGCGAAAGGCCGGCGGGAGCACCGTCGGCCTTGGTCTTTCTGGCTCAACTGAGCCTGAGCTCTGCGCCGACGAGCTTGAACTCGGCCGGCTTGATGAGAGCCGAGTGGGCCACCCTCACTCTGTAGAGCGGTCCCTCGAGCTTCCGCGTCCAAAACTCCAGGAAACTCGTGAGCCTTGGATACCGCGGATGCAGGTCATAGTCCTGCCAGAGATATGTCTGCAAGATCATCGGGTGATCCGGTATGCGGTAGAGGATCTCCGCCGTGGTGAGGCCATAGCCTTGCAGCATGGCCGCGAACTCAGCATGCTTGTACGTCATGACACCCTCAGTTTGTTGCCTCAGTGCAGTTAACGCCTAAAGCATCAGTGCGTCAATACGATCTCCTAACGCTTGTTGATGATCAGATTGACGAGGCAGTAATCGGTCGAACAGTACAGGATGGTCGCGCTGACCCTCGTGCCATACCCATGCTTGGCATTTACGGTGCTCAGATAATCCTTTGCGGTAAAGATCGGGATGATCTGGTACGGCGCGAGCGGCATGCCAGATTTCATGACATAGGCGGGAATATCACGGCCCGCATAGTAGCGGATATTAGGATTCTGGAACCAGTTCTGTCCGAGGTCCGTCGTGGCCCCCGCGACGATCTCGAGATCAGGCGGTATCTCACGCAAGCTCTGCAGGAGCGCGATATCGCTGCGATCACCCGATTGATTCACGTGGATGAACGTGTAGTACGTGTGCGCCGTCCACGCTGCAGAGCCGAAGAACATCAAGCCCACGAGGACCAGTGGCCCACCGCGCCACGCACGCAGATATGATGCGGCATAGATGTGCGCAGCCATGTACAGACCGATGGCCACCGGGATCGCATAGTAGAACTGATAGTAGATATGTACACCGCTCGCCTGCGGGACCGCGAGCTGATAGGCCAGAGAACCGAGGAAGACCCCCACACCGAATATCACCAGCTCTTTTTCCGTAGAGCTGATACGACGCGAACGCAGCCCGGCTATCAGGCCACCCATGGCGATCAGAAACAGCGGTATCGAGAAGTTATCCGAAAGGAAGTAGAACTGACGATACGGCCACCAGTACCAGGGGAGATTGCTACTCTGTCCTGCTCGGTAGAGCCACACCTGATAGTAATCAACGAAGAACTTCCCGGCCGATGCCACCTTGTCCTGTGCGTAGCTCTGGGCGATAAAAAGCAGAAGCGCGATGGCGACTGCGGCTCCGGAGATGAATGCTACGCGACGGAACAGACTGCGATGCTCCCTCCATCCCCAGGCCACGACTGCGGCGGCGAAGAGCGCGGCGGCGAATATGACTCCAGACCAGTCCGACGACATCATCAGGAACGAACTGAGACCGATCACGACGAGCCCCATGCGTTCGCGCGAACGCACGATCGAATACCCGATAAGCTGCATCAATAGAAAGATGATGAGGAGATTTTCTTGGTCTAATTTCTTGCCGAACATATAGATGATGGGGAGCGCGGCGAAGAGCGCGGCCGTAGCGAGGGCCGCGATAGTACCTGCATATCTACGCACCCAGAGTGCCAAGAGGCAGGTCGCTATCACTGCCATGAGGAGCGCGAGGCTACGGATAGAAGATTCGCTGTAGCCCATCGCACGCGTCCATAGCGCTATGACAGGACCGATCAGCTGCGGATGGCTGTGATAGCCTGCGACACCGAAGTACGAAGCGGCGAGTCCGGCATCGTTGGTCTCATGTGCCCGGATGAGCCAGAAAGGAGGACCCCAGTTGTAGTGGTATCGACCGTCGTAGAACGGATCGCCCAGATGCCACAGACCAGCGAAGACCTGTACGGCGAGGAGTGCGGCCAGACAGAAGCGGAAGGAATAGTCTGACAGCTTCACATCGCGGATGATACTACGCCTGCGGCGTCTCACAAGCGGGGACTCCTCTACGCAAAGACACCTGGGGCAAAGGCCCCGGGTGTCTTTTATCTATCACGCAACAGATGCGGACGAACTTAGAAACCGGTGTCCGAAGACGTGCCGGTGCTCGGAGTGAGATCCGGTCCGGTACTGCTCGCGCCGGCTCCAGACGGACTGCCCGTACCCGTGCTCGAACCCGAGGAACCAGAGGATGTCGAAGCCCCGGATGATGGTGCTACGTACGGATTCGTCGTCCAGTCGCGCACAAGACCGGCATCGATCGTGTAGATCTGATCCGTACCGAGTGTGCCATCCACTCCGACGAAGTCTCCCACACTGATGCCGCTCAGGTCGCCCACACTACCCGAAGACGGTATCACGGTGCTCGAGCTATTGGTCCGGACGATCCATATGCCGCCCCAGCTGCGGATCGTGATCATCGAGGGCTGAACTGCCAGAACGGTGCCTCGCACGAGCGCGTTGCCGCTGCTCGTTATCTGCACCACCATCGGTGCCGGCGTCGAGCCGCTTGCAGGGTAGGCCGTGAGGGTGCTGATCGGAAGCGATGGCATCATGGGGCTGGTCTGTGTCGACTGAGGTGTCTGGGTCGTGTCGGTCGTCATGCCGGATGTCATCGAGCTCGTGCCCTGAGTCTGGCCAGGATAGTAGTAGTTCGTAGCAGTCATCGAGGGCGTCGTGCTCGTGCTGCTTGTCGAACTGCTGATCATCGAGCCATTGGATACCGAGATGGATGCGCTACATGAGACCGTCCCACCGATGCCCCCGAAGGTACCTGTGTAGGTGGTGGATGTGGCCGGCTGAACGGTCATCGAGCCAGAGGCCGCCGACGCTACCGAGCCGAGACCCTGATCGATCGACCCGGTGTTTGCACCGGAAGAGACCCAGTTGAGGGTTGCTGACTGCCCTGCGGAGAGCGACGTCGGACTGATCGACAGGGAACAGGTGGGACTTGAACCGCTGGTCGATGTCGCCATGGTAGTGGTCTGAGCCGTGGCAAAAGTCCCCCAGGCGCTGAGCGCGAGTCCCACGGCGACGATGCCCCACCTCAGGGCCAGGCGACGTCGTTCTTCAATACTGATGTGCTTCATAGGGATGTGTATTAGATGCTAAAGACGGCTCCCGATACAGAGCCGGATGGTAGAAGCTAGGTACACGGAGCAACACGGTGTGCTCGCGTATACACCAGCATCCGAAAATGACAGTACTGTATACGCATGAGCCTCATATGAATGGTGAGCTTCATGCGCGCGACACGGAGCCGTCGCTAGACTAAACCCACGCCGCGGCGACCTTATCAGCTCACGATACACACCTATGCTTACCTGGGCACTTACATTCTTCATCCTGGCGATCATCGCCGGATTCCTAGGATTCGGCGGGATATCGATCGCGGCTGCGGGTATCGCGAAGCTGCTCTTCTTCCTCTTCATCGTATTGTTCATCGGATCACTGTTGCTGCGCTTTACGCAGAATGTCGATGATGCGCTTTAAAAGATTCCACCCGGCTCGAGATGAGCCGGGTGGGTTAGCGACCGCCGTCGTGTCGATGCGTATTCAGTGCTCGATGATGCGCTTGGGCATGCCGAGCTGCAGCATCGGTCTGGCGAACGCGACCGCAGAGTAAAATGCGAGTTGGTCCTCGGGCACTTCCATCCGGAACCGGCCGTCGGCGATCTCGTAGTAGGGATTCGCGAGATCGTAGCTGATGTCGATGCCCCCGATCTCGAACGCCACCGGAACGCAGCAGTCTCCCGGCTTGGCAGCCCTCGGCGACCAATCCGAGATCGAGCAGCGCTCGACGAGCATCATCAGGAACTTTGTGCGAAGCTCCCATTCGTGCGGCTTGAGGTCCAGCGGCTTATCGGGCAACTGCACTTTCGACTTGTCACCATTCGCCATGATCGATTCTCCTCACGTATGTGCGCAGGCAAGATGCCAACGCTCCGCAGGCGAGGATAGGTCCGCACTGGCGCCGTGTCAACGCTCCCGAGCTATACTTGCCACGTCGGTGCGCATGTGTCAGAGTGCTTTCGGCCCGATAGAGTAGTCGGGTGCTAGAAAGGAGCTTCGAGATGAAGCAAAGGTTGTTTTGGATCGGTCTCGCAGTGGCGGTCTTCGCGGGTGCCGCTGCGGCCTGGGCAGAAGACGCCCCCCCGCCGAATGCGCCGCCGCCCGCTGAGCAGTCGCTCACCGAGACGGTGATCGGCGTGCTGCAAGGCTCCATCGACGCCCTGCAGCTCACCAAGGATCTCGGCGCATTCCTGGTCGTCGTGCAGTCGGAGGCCACCAAGATCGCTGCCGACGAGCTGCGGTGCTCGGTCGACGAGCAGAACTGCAATCTCGAGAAGACCAAGCGGTGCATCGCGCACTCCAAGAGCTTCGCCAATATCGAGGCTCAGTTCAAGGTCATGCAGACTCGCGTCGACGGCGCGCGTCTGCCGTCTCAGCTTCGCGAACCCGTCGATGGCCTGATGGCCCAGATCGACACAACGATCCGCGACGCGAAGGAGAAGCTCACCAAGAGCATCTGCGAGACGGAGTGACATCAACTCGCATAGCGCATGAAACGGGCCGCCGGAGATATCTGGCGGCCTTTTACTTTTCTTGAGATACGAGCGAGAGACCGACAACGCTCCCCACGACACCGCCGACGATGGCACCCGCCAGCACGTCGGAGAGCCAGTGGAATCCGATAGCGGCGCCAGATGCGACCACGGCGGCATACACGAGGCCGCCATAGCGAGCCACACGCGATCGTGGCATCACATACATCAGTGCGACCATCCCGGCGACGGCTACTGCCGTATGCGACGACGGCCATCCCCAGAAGATGCCGTTCTGCCAGAAGCCGAAATGGAATGCGCCACTGATGTCGGTCGTGCCGAAGTTGGTGAGAAACTCTGGCTGGGTGCGGCCGGTGAACGCCTTGTAGGTCGAGGAGAGGATCCACGCCAGAGCAGAAGCCTGCACGATAGCGACGCCTGCCGTCATGAACTGGGTCTGTGAGCGCAACTCGCCATACACGTACAGGATCACCGGTAGTACGACAGGGACGAAGAAACCGCCGATACCCGCGAGGTAGATGAGCCAATGCAGATCCAGGGTCCGCGTCCACTCAAAAAAGCGCCAATCGGCACCGCTCGCGACCAGAGCATATGTGAGCGGTATAGCGGTGAGCTGTATGACGCCGTTCCATCCGCGAAAACATGCCGCCAGGCGGGCAGGGGACGCGGAAAGGGCTTGGCGGAGCATCAGGCAAGGATAGCACCCTAAAAAGCAGGTTGTCCCTGCGGTATTGCTTTGTCGGCGATAAAAGACTATAATATGCCCCGTTAGTCAATACTCGTTAGATAACTCGCTATGTCTGCATTCAGAAAGTCAGGTGGATTCGGCGGAGGCAACAGACCAGGCGGTTTTCGCCCGGGTGGACGCCCTCCTTTTAACAATGATCGCGGTGGCTTCGGCGATGATCGCCGTGGCGGTACCGGCGAACGTTTCAGCGCTGTCTGTGCCGATTGTGGCCAGACCTGCGATGTCCCGTTCCGCCCGAACGGCAAGAAGCCGGTGTATTGCAAGGCATGCTTCCCCAAGCATCATTCAGACACCCGCGGCAACGATCGCCCTTCGTTCGAACGCCGCGAAGCTCCGCGCAGCTTCGAGCGTCGTGACTCCTACGCACCGCCCGCGCCGCGTGCAGCAGGCCCGGACCCACGCATCGATTCTCTCGCTCGCGAGATAACGATGCTCGGCAACAAGCTCGACACGCTCACCAAGATGCTCGAGAAGGTCGTCGCTCCAAAAGCCGAGAAGACTGAGACGGCACCGGTAGTCGCTGCAAAGGCCGAGAAGAAGGCAGCGGCAAAGAAAGTCGCCAAGAAGGCCGTAAAGAAGTCTTCCAAGAAATAGGTGTACAAAGATGACCGCCCGTCTCCGAAAGGGGACGGGCGGTCGTTTTTTGCATACTGCCCGGTTGCTCACTCGAGCGAGCACACCGCCTTTGTGCGCGGGACGACATAGGTCAGCGCGGCGATACGCGCCACATCCTCGTCGGGCGAAGTCCGCTCGAGATTCTGAGCATCGGCGGGCGCGACGCCGATATCGATGAGCGCGCCTGCGATCTCGGATTTCAGCTCCGCCTTGCGGATGCGCGCTTCAGCCTTCTGAAAATCCGCGCAGGTGAGTGCCTGCGCCTGTGCCACAAAGGCGCAGAACGCAGCGAGACACAGAACGAACCGCTTGAGCATGTATAGATCTCCAGGTTAAGTTACCCCCGGCGCTATGCTGGCACCAGCGGGCGCGTGTGTCAAACACCGGTACGATACAAAAAATGCTCCGCGCGACATTCTGTCGCGCGGAGCCTTGCCTGTCATCCCCATACAGGATCATGCCGCGTCAGCGAGAGGACGTTCAGTTTCGACGGTGACCGACGTCGTCTCGGTCAACGTCACCTTGAACTTCGCATCACGCCACTCCTTGGGATTCATCGCGATCCACTCCGGGGGGATGTTCTTGATAAACCAGAATCCGGAGCAGGGATCGTCGATCTCGATGACCACGATGCACAGCGGTGAGAATACGTACGCTGCGCCGCCCACGATGAACATCCCGGTCTCCGCGTTCGGATATTCGATACCCATGAATCCTCCCAAGACCGCGAACGCGATGATGCTGACCATCGAATGCATCAGCGGAGAGAGGTCCTCATCCTGCAGGATCATAAAGCGCTCGATATCTCGACGCTTGACCGCCATCCGCATCTCCTTGTACTCGGTTGCGACCCAGTTGACGGCGACGCCCGCGAGAAGCGCGTAGATCACGCCGAACGCAGGAATCCAGGCTGCGATGAGTATCTCGCGCACTTCTTTGTCGAAGTGCAGGTGACGGACAAATAGGAGGTCGTGCCACAGCCGCGCCACCACATAGGCCGGTATCGAGGCCAACGCGAGGATGACGAGACATTTTGCGATCGTCTCACCCCACTTGATGGCCCAGTACTTGAACGGCGTATGCCGCTTCTTGGGGCGGTAGATACGCGTGGTCAGGATGTTCCAGCAGGTTTCGAGAACCTGCCGAGCATTTCTGCGACCGATCGCTATCCGCCGTGCGCAATCGCGCAAGACATACGTGCACCGTCGATTGATCGCATCCAACATAGCGACCCTGTCGATAGGGATCATTTGCAATCTCCTCTTCCAAACCAGTCCAACCTGACCATAGCAGATATGAACGCGCGGCTCAAGGTTTTGGATTTCTAGCGCGACTAAATCTAAGGTAGAGTACCTGTGCGATGATTTGCGTCATCGTGTATCGAAACGGGCTATGCAAAGGAGTACCGTGCCATGCCCCACCTCGAGCCCGAAAGGGCGGACTGTGAGCCTGCGCCTCTAGCACTCAGGGCCTACGCGTTCGCGTACGTGCGACTGGGAGAGCGGATCGTGCATACCGTCCGGTGTGCTGGGTATCCGAGGTCGTAAGCTCGCGGCCTGACCGTCTGCACTCGCTGTGCCAAGCGGTCGGTAAGCTTCATGGGCTCTTAGCCTAAGAAGCAGGGCGCACTCAGCCGAGTGCGCCCTTTTCATGACTTCACTTGCCCGACGAAACCGTCCTGCTACAGTGTCGCTAGATCGGCATCGATGCCGACGACACAAGGAGTACGAGCGATGAGGCATATCACGTGCATGATCCTGCTTGCCTTGGTGGCGAGCATATCGTTCACTTCGGCCCAGGCCCACGAGCACCGGCGCCACGGATGGGGCCGACAGCAGGGCGGCTACGTCATCGTCCAACCCCCGCCGCCCGTGTACTACGGCGGCTGGGAGACCAGGACATACGTCGTCCCCGGCCCTCCGATTCCGTTCTGTCGTCCGGGGCAGGGCCGTCTGGTGTACATCAATGGCGTGCCGCTGTGCGAACGGTAGTAAACCGAGAAAAGTGAAAGGGCGGCCGCCATGTGGCCGCCCCCCGTTTTTCGTCATCGTTACCGTTACAGACTGCTCCGAGGCATCGTCTCCGGCTCAACATCGAGCGAGAGGGCCCGACGCAGACTGCCCACGACAGTCGGCTCGAACTGCTTCCAGAGCCAGCCGAACACCATGAACACCAGGCCGGTGACGACGCAGGCGATCGGGAACAACGCGGCCTCCTTGAAGATCGTCGTCGAGATGTGGAACATGTACATCGCGATGCCGACATAGCCGAACCAGCTGAACACGCCCTGGCGGATCACGCCGGAGAGCAGCACGAAGCCGACATTCAGCAGACAGAACATGAGCTTGCTCACCTCGTTGGTCGAATCCATCGAGGCGAGTGCGCCCCAGAACGTAGCCATGCCCGAAAGGTAGAGCCAGAACGCAAAGCCGCGCTCCTTCTTATGCAGGAACAGGTCGGTAGCGAAACCGCTCGCGAGCACGACGAGCCCGAACCACAGCGACATGTTCCGATACGTCTCGAAATAGCCCGGATGATAGCCATCGCTCTGCCCGTGCACGACCCGTTGCGCGAGATCCATGCAGAGATACCACAGCGTCACCGAAACCGGCATGACGAGAAACGGCATGCGGATGACCGAGATGGCGGCGACCGCAGCGACGAGCGTCGTGATCTCCATGATCAGCCATTGATCGCCGACCATCGTGTGATAGCTGCGATAGCTGCCCACATCGCCGTCGCCCCCATAGGTCGGCCAGTAGCCGAGATGTTTCTGGATGCCGTAGACGAGAAGCGGCGTGGCCACCACGGCCAGCGTGCCGAGGATGCCTGCCGGCACCATGGTGCCTTTGCGCAAGAGTGCTACTCCGCCGATGAACGACGCTGCCATGATGGCCGCTGCGATGAACGCCAGCTCGAGGCCCGAGTGTTGCTCGAAACCCCAGGTGACGTACAGCGAGATGCCAAGGATAGCGACGACTCCTCCGAGATAGAAGAAGGCGTTGGCGATGCTCAGGACGGACGTATCATCGGTGATCTCCTTGCCGATCGTGGTGAGTTCCGAGGCCTGCGCGGGCGTGATGACCCCGCGCTCAACCCCTGCCGCAATCACTTTGCTGAACATTTCAATGATCTCCTCAAGTGAGGCGCACGCACAGTGCGTACAGCCGCGCGAGACGATACAATATCTTAAGAGAGGTGTCCAGTGTTCGGTCTGACTGAAAAGAGCTTTGCTATACTTCCCACGATGCAGGTAGCCATCTACTGGTCGCGGCGGGATTTCCGGCTCGATGATAACCCTGCGCTTACAGCGGCTATAGGGGTAGCGAGGCAGCCAGACGCCCGATTCTTACCGCTCTTCATCCTGGAGAACTACATGTGTGCCGGCGACCCCGCGTCTCAGTTCGGGTATCCGCAACGCATCTTTCTGTCACGTGCGATTCCAGCATTTGCACAGCATTTTGAGGACTTTCCCATCTTCCGCGGCACAGCACCAAAGACGCTCGTCGAGATAGGCGAACGATTACGGGGAACTGGGATGCAGCCCGTTATCTACGTCAACGACGACGTGCACCCGGATTTTTATGCGCAGATACGACATCTCGAAGCTGCCGGCATCGTCGTGCACGTATCGCCCGATCAGATGACCGTACGCCCAGATACGGTGACGGGAGCAGGGAAGCAGTACAGCGTGTTCACTCCGTTCAAGAATGCTGTCTGGCAACCATTCCTCACTGCACCAGTGCTTCCACGCGCAGACGTGAGCGGACTGCACTATCTCGATGCCGCCACCATGCAATCGCTTCCGTCTCATATAGCTGCCGACGAGAAAGCGCTGATGGCAGAATTTTCAAACAGTCGCGCATTCGTCGTGAAAGGCGAGCGGGAACATCGATTCGATATAGCGGCGCTGACCGATGCCGTCCCGAGCCTCGAGGGCTGGTATGTGAGCGAAGCCGAGGCGCAAGAACGGTTTGAAACATATCTGACCGAGAGCATGCGCTCCTATGCAGACAAACGCGATTCGCTCGGCACCGATGGTACTTCCCGCATGTCGCTCGCACTCACCTGGGGGCTCGTTTCTGCTCGCTGGCTCCGGCAAGCCATACAGCGCGAGTTTACGCATGAATTCCTGCATGTCTCGATGAAAGAAGGACCGCTCCACCTGCGCGCACCAGCTCAGTATCTCTCCGAGCTCGTGTGGCGTGAGTTTTATAAGTATCTCTTCTACCACGACCCCGATTTGATGGACCGTGAATTCCAAGAGCGATTCCGCAGCACGATCGAATGGACAGATGAGAGCGAAGCAGTCGGTAGGTTCGAGGCATGGATACGCGGCGAGACCGGGTACCCGATCGTCGACGCAGCGATGCATCAGATCGCACAGACAGGTTGGATGCACAATCGAGCCCGCATGATCGTCTCCTCGGTACTCACCAAGAATCTCGGTGTCGATTGGCGCTGGGGTCAAGAATACTTCCGCGCTCAGCTCTTCGATCTCGACGAGGCGTCGAACAATGGTGGATGGCAGTGGGGCGCATCTGTCGGCGCCGACCCCAAGCCCATCCGTATCTTCAACCCCTACCTCCAGGCCGAGAAGTATGATCCCAATGATACCTACGTGCGCCGCTGGCTCGGCGATCCGGATTCGCGCAAGTCTATCGAGCCTCTCATCCCGCATGCTCAAGCACGTAGCCAAGCCCTCGCGCGCTATGGCCTGAAAAAATCGCATGTCCTGGGCTACCCGCACCGCTCGCCTCGATTGTTCTAGCGAGCCGAAGCTCGACAATCCGCGTTCCGGACCGTATCATCACCGCCGGTCAGATAGGGAAGTGAGGCACACATGCTCGACGATATCTTGCAGAGATATGGCAGACCCATCGACGGCGCGCGCATCGCGATCGTCGTGGCTCATCCTGACGACGAAGCCGTCGCATTCGTATCGGTGCTCAGGCGGTACCCAGACGCACTACTCGTTCATGTAACGGATGGGTCGCCGACAGATGCCAGCCAATGGAAAGGCATGGTATGCCGTGAGGCATACGCGGCGCTACGCGAGCGAGAGAAGGCGGCGGCACTCGAGGCTGTCGGCCACAGCGGACCTCGCCTCATGCTCGGCATAACCGATTCAAAGGCAGTGTGGTACATCCGCACCATGGTGGCGAGGCTCACAGACATACTCAAGAAGAACCAGACCGAGATCGTGCTCACACATGCATTCGAGGGTGGCCATCCTGATCATGATGCGATCGCGTACGCGGTGTATCTTGCTGCCGCTCGGTCGACACGGATCATCGAAGCTCCGTTCTATCGTATGGGCGACAAGGGCAGCGTATGGCAATCATTCGTACCGGCACGGGGTATCTCAGAGCACGTCGTACATCTCGATGCGGCGACTCGCCGCATCAAGGAGACGATGCTCGCTGCCTACCGTAGCCAATCGGAAGCATGTGCAAACGTCAGTCTCGAGTCAGAGCGCTTTCGTCTTGCACGTCCGTACGACTGGGCCATGCTACCCTCGAGGCTTTCGCGCAACTATATGCGCGCGGGCATCGATCAGGTGCTCTGGAGCTCACTCGTCGAAGCTGCGCGCTGAGCCTCACTGCAAAAAGAATAAGGGCCGTCCCAGTGGGACGGCCCTCGTTGTCGTGGATCACCGAGGTGATCATGCAGTACGCATATCCCAGACGCGCTGGAAGACGGGCTCGACGCCCTCCACCCACCAGTCGTAGACATCGTGCATCGTGACGATGCCCTTGAGCCGGCTCTTGCGTCGACGCCGCTCTCGCAGACGCATGGTGAGCGCCTGATAGAGCGTATCGGCGAAGAGGTCCGCATCGCGAGGGTCTACGGTGAGCGCGTGAGCTCCGAACTCTTCGGCGACACCGGCCTCTCGTCCGAGGACGAGCACCGTAGTCTTGTGCCCCACGATAGCGCTTTCCTTGGCGATGAGATTCATGCCATCCGAAAGCGTGGGGATGCTCTGCACGTTTGCGACGTGCAGATGCGCCAGATAGCGCGGCGTGCTCATGCTGCCATGGATCTGTCGCACGACCTTGCGGCCATACTTCAGATTGATCTCCCGTGCGAGCGCGATGATGCGATGCTTGTAGTCCCGATACGCGCCGACGTCGGTGCGGCTCGGGATGACCAGCTGCATCAGGATGACCTTGTGAGCCAGCTCAGGATGCCGCTCAAGGAGCAGGTCGAACGCGAGGAGTTCCTCGAGGAATCCCTTCGCGTAGTCCTGCCTGCCAGCGTCGAAGATGATCTGCAGCTCCTTGTCCAGGCGCAGCACAGTGTCGAGACGACGGATGTTGCGTTGCGTCGTATGAGCGAAGAGCTGCCGCTCAAACGCATCGGCGTCGATGCTCACCGGGAAATGCCCGACCCATGTCTCGTGCCCGCGGTAGGTGATCACCGTACCGCTCTGGCGAGTCGAAACACGTACGTCCGGCAGATATGCCCGTATCGTCGCGATGAAGTTCTCTTGGAAGGCTCTTGTCTGCAGGCCTACGATGTCGTAAGCGAGCAGTGCCGAGAGCAGTGACCGCGCCTGGTATTCAGGCAACGCCTTGAACGCCTCCTTCTTGGGGAAGGGCGTGTGCAGGAAGAATCCCACCGGTTGAACGATACCTCCACGCCGCAGCTCGCGGCCGACCCCGATCAGGTGATAGTCGTGCACCCAGACTATGTCGCCGGAGCGCAGATCGCTCATGACCTCTCGCGCAAACTTCTGCTGCGTGCGCAGGTACGTGCGCCAGCATGCGTGTGCCACGTGCTGGTCGACGATGCCCGACGTGCCGACCAGAAGCGGCACCAAGACTTGATTCGAGTAGCCCGAATAGTACTCGCGCTCCTCGTCTGAGTTGAGCTGGATGATGCCGAGCTCATACGGATTCGAGGCGTCGTCAGCGAGCGATCTGAGCGCCTCCTCGAGACCCTCCTCCTCGCCGCCGAGCCAGCCGACCCATTTCCCGCCGATCCCGCTGTGCAGGAGTGGCGAAAGAGCGGTGACGAGACCGCCCGAACTCGGCTGCAGTGTCGCCGTACCATCCGGTGCAGTGGTACATCGGAACGGCAGTCGATTCGAGACGACAACCACCCGGCTCCATGTAGAGCCACGCGCCGCCGTCGATGCAGCGTCGTGCTCACCGTATGAACGCGCAAGTGTGCGTGTCTGCATTTCAAAGACCTCTTTGCTGTTGTAGCCAGTGTGCGATTATAGTCACTCGGATCGATTTGTCACGGTTTCCGTACGATCGCCGGACATACGCCGCTTCTCGAGAGCAGCAGTCGTCATCGTA
>CAYOHS010000002.1:0-16419 GCA_964403865.1 uncultured Candidatus Saccharibacteria bacterium | reverse complement strand
TTCCGTACGATCGCCGGACATACGCCGCTTCTCGAGAGCAGCAGTCGTCATCGTAAAGACACCGTGTATTCCCTCGTGTATCGTCGCGCCAGACGTCCTACTGAGACAATAGGAAGAAGGAGCAGGTTCAATGCCACGTTCGACGCAACCCATCGATGCCATCATCGGGCGCCGTATCGCTACCCTGAGAAGGCGCCGGCGCATCTCGCAAAGCGATCTCGCCGAAAAGATCGGCGGGATCACGTTTCAGCAACTCCAGAAATATGAGAAGGGGAGCAACCGGATCGCCGCAAGCCGTCTGTACCAGCTCGCCGGTGTGCTCGGCGTGTCCATCCAGTATTTCTTCGAAGATGCAGAAGCCGGCGTCAGCGGGCCGAGCATCGATAACGATCTCGCCTCCGCCCTCGATTCACCAGGGGTCGCAGACCTGGTGCGGGCGTTCTCTCGACTGACGAACAGGGAGACGCGGCTCGCACTCTTGAAGCTGGTGCAATCGATGGTCGCCGACGCCTGAGCGTCCGCGTGAGTGATTTCAAAGCGGCCGCCACCTTCGTGGCGGCCGCTTCCTACATAATGCCGAGTTATACCAAGCCGTGGCGTCGGAGACGCGTTAAGAATAGTCTTGCAACATGTACGTAAGCGCGGAGACAAAAAATTGAAAGACCTCGCGGACATGTCCGCGAGGTCGCATTTCATCTGTTGACGGCAGGGGCAGGCCGCTAATGGTTCCCCGGCTCGACCGACCGCCTGATCATCGCAAGCAGTTCATCTCGCTCGCGTTCGTTTCGTTTACGCATAGCACGCATCTCGCTCTCGCTGGCGAAGTGCGCCCCGACCACAGCGAGGGTGCCGACCCAGAAGAGCGGATTCATCCACCAACGATCGATGTCGGTATACCCGAGAGCGATCATCGCGAGTGCCCCGAAGATCGAGAGCACGGCGACGATGACGAGCGCGAGACTTTTCAGGTGATCTTGCATGCTCCAGTCCTCACTGTTTGAGATTGAGCGAAGATAGTCCGTTAATACTATAACACATTTCCAAATGAAATACAATTATCGCCGTCTGGTCGATCCGACCATATTCATTGAAAAAGCAGCGGACGCATAGGTCCGCTGCTCTTGGTTTGTGTTCTGCCTGGCTCAGTCGAGTGACCGACAGCTTAAGGTCAGTTCTTGTGAAGTACCTCGTTGAGCGTCACAGCGTTAGGCCGATCGAACGCCTCCACACGGCCAGTCAGGCTGTTGCGACGGAAGGTAAGCCCGTTGCGCCCAGAGAGCATGTGGGCTTTATAGCCGGCACCGTTGTAGTCGACGAGCAAGCCGGCTGTCACATACAGACCAGCCTCGACGACGCACAGGTCACCGAGCGAGATGCCGATGCCCGCATTGGCGCCGATGAGGCATCCGCGCCCGACCGTGATCTTCTTCTTGCCGCCGCCGGAGAGCGTCCCCATGATAGAGGCGCCTCCGCCGATATCGGTCTGATCGCCGACGACGACACCCGCCGAGATCCGCCCTTCGACCATGGAGGTGCCGAGCGTACCCGCATTGAAGTTCACGAAGCCCTCGTGCATCACGGTCGTACCCTTGCCGAGATACGCACCCAGACGGACACGAGATGCGTCGGCAATGCGGACACCCTCGGGCACGACGTAATCCGTCATGCGGGGGAACTTGTCGACGCCGGTCACGTGAAGCGGGTGGCGACGCATCATGGCTTCGAGACGACGCGACGCAAGATCTTCCTGCGAGATGGGACCTTCGTTCGTCCAGACATTGTTCGGAAGCGTGCCGAAGATGCCATCGAGCTTGATCCCATTCGGCTGCACGAGCCGGTGACTCAAAAGATGCAGCCGCAGATACGCATCCGAGACGGTCTTCGGACCCGGATCATGTTCCGGCTGATCGATGAACGAGACGACGATCGCCCTCCCTGTATGCTTCTTTTGGAAGCCTTCACGTGCCGAGAAGAGATCTCGCACGGCGTCGATGTTGCCGTGGCGTTTGCCGTCGTCGAGGAACGGCTTGAAGTGCTGGAGTATCCTATGTTGGTCGAGACCCTCCAGCAGGTACGATGCTGTTCCAGCACGATGACCGACGACATATGCGAAGACGGCCGCGCTTCCGAAATTGCAGTTGAAGTTCGGAAAGGGGAAGAATGTATCGAGGATGTTGCCTCTGCCGCATAGCTGGGCGATACCGATGCCGAAGGCAAGCGGTCGGCGGTAGCCATCGAGCGATTCGACCTCCTTCACGAAGCTTTTGAACTCATCTGAGGTATTGATGGTGCGACCCATTTTTTTCTCCACGGGTTGCGGTTGAATGAAGACCATCCAGCAGTAAGAACGGCCGAAAAAGACACTACAATCTTTGGTGCTCTTTGTACAGTATCGAAGGATCTGCACACGTGAGGAAATCAGATTATCGATCGTTGAATATGAAAGGGGCATCGCCGCATGGCAATGCCCCCTCGTCACATCACTGCGGCGTATCAGCCGACGGTAAAACTGCAGTCGCCGACCTCGCCGAGGCGATTGATCTTGCAGTTGATGCCAGTTGCCGGCTCGTCCTTGCTGTCGCGAGCCCAGATCCAGCGCTCGAAGAGCGTCTCCTCCACAAGCACCTTCACCGCAAGATCGCCGCTCTCGCTCTTGCCCAGGTACATCGGAAAGCGGTGGCACTCGATGACGTCACCGACTTTCTCGGGCACGCTGCACCCGTGGTCGTAGAAGGTGTTGTCAGCGTAGCCCTTATAGTAGCCGTTGCTGTAGCCGATGGTGTGGCCAGCATAGCCGGCAACCACCGCCGCAAGAATGACGAGCGCGATCAGGGTTATGCGATTCGCTTGGTCGATCATCTGTCCTCCGAATATCTTCTGAGTGAACAATGAGCGCATCTGCGCCGGCCACACCATACCACGTAATGTCGTTATGGCAATGGTCCTGCGTGGCAGGGCCTGGAGGTGACAAATGCGTCTCCACCGCTCGGAGAACATAAAACAGAAACCGCCCGCGGAGCGAGCGGCTCCGTCGGGCGGTTGGTGGTCGGGACCTGGACCCGCGCCTACGTGGACATCATGAGCCCGCGCAGGAGCAGTGCCGTCGCCTCCCGATGCTGTGGCTGATAGTCGGGGTTGCGGATCATGGCGGCAGCGAGTTCCATCAGCTGCACGAAATCCGATCTGGTGAGATTGCCCGGCAGGGTGATCGTCTCGCCGCGGGGCGGATCGAAGACGTTTGCAGGGGATGCTTGCTTCGGCATGGATAGCCTCCATCTGTTGTTTACCCGCGCTTCTGTAGCACGGTTTAGAGGAAAGTTGAAGTTTGGAGTAACCGGGATTAGTCCAGTTTGTCGGCTCAAGTCGAGGTGTAAACAGCAACACACATTTCATCACAATATCGGACATATCTCCAATTTTTTAGAGAATCGGTCGTCGAGCCCTTAAAATGAGTGTCATGCTGTGGGTCGATATTGCCAAGGCACGAATGGGGGTATACCGTTGTTAGTACGATAGTTATGGCCAACTTAACCAGCATACGTATTAAAAATTACCGATCTATACGAGATTCGGGGGACGTTCAAATCTCTAAGCTATTTGCACTGATTGGAAAGAACAATACCGGCAAATCATCCTTCCTTAAGGCGATTCAGGTTCTCCTCGGAGAAATCAAAGAAATTGAAGCGTCAGATTTCCATAAAGGTACCGCCGACTCCATCGAGATCAGCGGAAAAGTAGACGCTTGGGTAGACGATCAGAAAACAACCAAAGAGTATCGTGTCATCTGCGCAAATTCTGAAAAGCTCAAACCGAAGTACTACATCGATGGTCAAGAGAAACCATTCACGAGTTATTCAGGATCAGCGCCCCCGCTACTGGTTATTCCTGACAGGAGAGATTCGGCAGAGTTCACCACCGCAGGTCAAAGGACTTCACTTCTCAAAAAGATTCTCACCGAAAGAAAAACGGTCGATTCCGCCCGACTAAACACTCTCTCTGCCGAATTAGAGGATTTGAAAAGATCTGAAGCTGCAACAGTCTCCGAGTTGCTGACGAAAAGGTTTCGTTCAATAGCACAGGAGCAGACATTCGAAGTCAAGATTGAGCCCGAGATTGACGTGGCGAAAAGTACAACTCACACGAGCGCTCTAGTGGACAACGACATACCGAACGCCCCCACCGTTGGACTCACGGAATCTGGAACAGGTATACAAAGCCTATTTCTACTTGCGTTACTCGATGTCTACGGCGACATTTCAGACAAGTCCGAAGAGGGGATTCTTCTTATTGAAGAGCCGGAAGTTTACCTGCATCCGGAATATCAAAGAAGAATGTTCGAAGCGATGCGCAAGATTGCTGCAGAGAATCAGGTAATTTTCTCTACTCATTCGCCCATCATGATTTCACAGATATGGTTAACAGAAAGCGTGCGACAGGTACGACTGGTTTCCGGGGAAACACAGGTCGAATCTGTGAAAGTTGAACAGGTGATTGCGGAACTCGGGATTCGTTATGAGGATGTGCTTAATCCAAAACTTACAATCTTTGTTGAAGGCGAAAGTGACATCTCGTTTTTTAAGAAACTCGGCATATCTAGCGTACAGATTGCATTCATCGTAACTGACAGTTTCCGCGCGATGCACTATTTCGCTTACATGAAAATTATTTCAAGCGTTAACGTTTCTTCAACCTTTGTGGTCATCACCGATAGTGATGGAGAGGCACCAGCCACTAGAATTGAAGACTTGCGCTCCACAGCAAAATCGCAATTCGATGATTCTGACGGAAAGCTCGCCTCCCGCCTCGACGAGGCAGGGGTCATACGTGTTTTGGATCAATACGCCATTGAATCCTACCTTATTGATTCTGATACACTCACTCGAGCCTTCCCTGATCTCGAAGCGCAGCAGGTAGGCAATTTTGTTAATCATTACCATACCATATACAAGGCAAAGCTCGCTGAAGTTCGGGCGGGCACGTTGTCGCTTGAGAAATTCAAGAAGCATGCAAAGCCTAAACTTATCTTTGATCGATCTGAGCGCAAGCACTACACGAATCCAGCATTTATTGCTGACTACAATGGTTTTTGGGGGAACGACGCAAATTTTGAGTCGGTGCGTGAAAACATATTGATTCGATGCGAGGCGATCGGTGGGCGTGGCGAGAGTTGGTTTGAGCATGTGCTAAGCCATGCGGATTTGTTGCGTTTCCCTGAACTTGTCCAATTAAGGGATGAAATTCTGGCTCTTGTCGCGTAAGGGCCACAATGAAAGATTGCATGGAATTGGGTCAGACACGACAAAAGGGGAGTTTGTGTGGTCTGGTGGGAGTCCTGGGTTAGGGGAGCCTACAGCGCAGGATGCAGCGAGTTATTTGATCGAGACGACGGTCAGTCCCTTTGCTCTGATCTCTTCTTCCGGCCAATACAGTTGGTCAATCTTAAACGTGCGAGCATAGGTGACTTCCTTCGTAATCTCACGCCCCGTATATTCACCTTTCTCGGCATCCCACTCGCGCAATCGGAGAGTGTCGCCCTCCTTGGCATCGAAATCGCCCAATCGGAGTTCGAACGTCTTCTTTCCCGACGCGATCGCATCAAAATACTCGGGGAGTATCTTCTTCTCTAGAGTTCTAGACATGAGCATTACTATATCCTATTTGGGCGCTCATCGGGTCGGATCCTCCCACGACGCTCGTCTGCTCACCGCGTGGGACGCCTGAATGCATTTGGGGGGCAAAAAAGCGAAGAGGCGACCACGAGGGCCGCCTCAACCGTTTCCTGTGGGGATGTCAGAAGTCGAGCCGCTTGAACTCCTTCTGGATGCCGCCGGTGAAGATGAGGCCGACGAGAGCCTGGAGAGCGAGGAGGCCGAGAACGACTTCCGCGATCCACCAGAGCGCCGTCTGCAGGTCGCCCTGCGGGTTCCACTTGAACCCGACCGTCACCATGCCGCCGACCGCGACGAGAAGGTAGATCGCAAGCGCTAGCTTCATCCGTCCGAACATTGCTGTTTCTCCATCAGTTACGGAGAAAGCATTATACTATACAAAATAGCACTCTGTCAAGCTATCAATTGGGATTGGGTTCGTGCAAAAAAGGGAATTTGAGTGGTCTGGGGTGCGGGACGCCGATCAGGGGCGGCGGGATGACAGGTAGACGGGTAGGGAAGCCTTGAAACCCTCGCAATACTTGTCCGGCTCGTTGCGGCTCATGTCTGCAAGGACTTCGGCCGGGTCGGCCCAGTAGACGCTCTGGACTTCTGCTTCTTGGAGCGCGCCTGGTGCCGCCGTGCACAGGAAGATGTCGAACACATGCGTGCTGATGCGATCACCGTAGCGCTCATTGCGCGTCTGAGCATGGCCGATCATTGTGAGCTCGGCGTCGGTGATACCAAGCTCTTCGGCAAGCTCGCGCTTTGCCGCGTCTTCGTACGATTCACCCGGGTCCACGTGGCCTGCGGCAGAGTGATCCAGATGCCCGTCTTTGCGCAGCTGTACGAGAATCTGTCCTAAATCATTCTCGACATACACGACCGATATCCGGTGTGGTGTCCCATCCTTGTGCGCCTGCGCCTTCGGCATGGTGCCGATCATCTCATCGTTCTCGTTTACTACTACGACTGGGTCCATAGGAAAAAGATGTATTAAAAAATTATTTCTGCACGATTGCCGTGACCTCGATCTCAATCTTTGCGCCATCACGAGTCATCCGATTCACTTCAACCATAGTACTCACCGGCAACGAATCTTTGAAATATCGGCTGCGCACCGATGAGATGCGGTCGAAATCGCCCATGTCCGTGACGTATATGACCGCCTTTACTACATCTGCAAGGCTTGCTCCGGCTTCTTGGAGAAGTTTGGCTATATCTTCAAATATGAGCCCGGTCTGCTCTTCGACGTCATCCGTAATCACGCGATGAGTATCATCCTTGGGTGCCTGGACTCCTGAGACATAGATAAGGTAAAAACTGCCTAGATCTATCTTCTTGGCAGGGGAATAGCTGCCGCGTGTCTTGTAGTCGGCTGGAACGATATCTTGTACGAACTCTGAACTCATGCTGCTCCCCGGGTAGGATTCGAACCTACGACCAACTCGTTACACTTCGTCCTCTGTCGCCAAAGGGGTGGACTATATCATCGTCCGTTCTGGACGCGAGGTGCTTCGGCCTTTCGGCCTACTCCCTTTCGGGATAGTCTCTGAACCTTTCCTTCGATTTCTCTCGGGACTCGGCTGCTGATCGCCCACGTGGGGTTTCCAGCAATTCTCCTCGTTATCACGTGCACATTCCTGAGCACGGCTGCCAACTGACAGCGAGCTGCGCTACCGCTGCGCTACCGGGGAATATATATCGACTGCGAGCCATTCTACTGCATCCGCTTCGATTTTCCAAGATGGCGCGTGTCGATATGTGCTACTCCTCCGTGCACTTCTCGATGACAGTTGGCGCACAACAAGACGCACTTATCAGCTTCGCGCTTGAGCGATTCCCATGATCGGGAAAACCCGCCCGCGGCTATGCCGAATGCTTTCGGTGAATCGCCTGTGTGATGGAGATCAAAGGCACCAAAGTAGCCAGAGTACCCACACAGTACACAGGCCCCGCCTTTGTATTCGACAAGCATCCGCTTGAGCTTGCGACGGCGTTCCGTAACGGCTTTCTTGAGATACTCGGCACGGTCTGCATAGCTACGTTTCTCGAGTTTGGCCATGGTATACACAGTATTATATACCGCCAGTGACAAAACTTGGTATACTTCGACCCATGGAAAGTCATCATGATTCCGATTCGATACTGGGCGATTCATGGACAGTGGCCGATCTCACCCGCGAGCGCAATATCGCAGGGTTTGATCGTTCAGACGAAGCGAAGGAATTCGTCGCAGCCGTTTCTGACTATCTCACATATCTCGAAGGCAAAGGGCAGGCCACCCCTGCGATGGAGGAGCGATTGAAAACGGCCGATGCCGCATACGCGAAGAAAAAGGCGGCCAAGAATGCGCCTCGACAGTTCGGCATGCGATAAACATATGCGCTCCTGGCGCATCGGAGTCGTTCTGTTCCTCTTCATCCTCGCAGGGGTCGTGATTAATCTGCGCTTCACGGGCGGTGTGCAGAATGGTGTTCACGCCCCTATGAGGATTGATAGTTTTCCACGAATAGTCGAAAATCTCTCCATGCTCCAGAAGCCCTTCTCACTCTCAAGCGCGGCATTTCAGCCCTCGGGGCCTATTCCTGCGCACTACACCTGCGACGGCGAGGCCGTGAGCCCGCCGCTCTCGATAGCAGGGACACCGAGCGATGCCAAATCGCTCGTGCTCATCGTCGAGGATCCGGATGTGCCCAAGGCGCTCAAGCCCGACGGGCTCTTCCTGCACTGGCTCGTCTTCGACATCCCACCGGCAGTCACCGAGCTGCCCGAAGGCTCATCGATCGGTACCGAGGGCGAGAACAGCACCGGGAAGACCGGCTACGTGGCACCGTGCCCGCCGAGCGACTACGAGCCGCGCACGCATCGCTATATCTTCACCATCTACGCACTCGATACGATGCTCGATCTCGGCGTGGGTGCGACGAAGGAAGATGTGATGACAGCCATGCTCGGACACGTGATCTCGGAAACGCGATTAGTCGGCACTTACATGCGCCCGTAGTATGGCCGGACAGCTCGTGCGGGTGAAGGCCGTGCCGGATGCGCGGCGCGAAAAGGTAGAAGAGCTTGCGCCGCATTCGTATCGCATCGCCGTGCGCGAGCCGGCGCGGGTGGGAAGCGCGAATGCCCGCATACGGGCGGTACTTGCCCTGCGCTACGGCGTCCCGCTCACGCAGGTGCGGCTTGAGAAAGGGGCGACATCTCCCAACAAGCGTTTCAATATCGCTCGCTAGGATACGCACTGCCGCGTTTTCTGGACGGGTGCGATAAAGGTATATACTGAGCAAGTACCAGCTAGAGAAACGCGTTATGAACATCTCTTTCAAGACCCATAATCTCGAGCTCACCGGTGAGCTCCGCACCTATGCCGAAGAAAAGGCTGCCGCTGTCCGCAAGGTCCTCGGCCACCACGATGATGCCGACATCTCCTGCGAGATACTCCTCTCCAAGGACGACAAGCACGCGACCGGGCTCGTGTATCGGGCCGATCTCTCGGCATTCGCCGGTGCAGAAAAGGTCCATGCGGTGGGCCACGGTGAGAGCATCAAGGCCGCAATAGACCTCGCAAAAGACGAGCTCATCCGTCGCGCCTCGCACGACAAGAGCAAGCGCATCACGCTCATCCGCCGTGGCCGCGCCAAGGTGAAGGAGTGGCTGAAATTCGGCGCGACAGAATGATCCGAGGCGATCTCAAATAAAAGTGCCGTCGGGGGTCTCACGATCCCCGACGGCTTTCTCCTTGGCTCCCGAAAGAGCATGGCGCGGCGCCTGCCAGCGTGGCGAGTGTGGGTCGCGCGCGCCACATGCAGTATAGCCTGGCTAGCGGGACAGTGGCGTGGCACCTGTCGCCACAAATGCGGAATAGGGCATAGCCCCTTTGCCCTCGGGAACCACGGTATCGACGACGAATCTGCCGCCGTCGAGGTGGGCTGCGATGATCTTCACGCGGAGGGTCTTACCGCCACGCTCTGAGAAATAGTACGTGCCCGGCCACGCGAAGTACGCACGGTATTTGCGCCAACGCGTCGCGTCGTCGTCATCCGTGATGTCACCATCGACTTTCTCCATCTTGCCGCAACGCGTCGCCGCAGTTGCGTCTTGCTCCATGAGTGCCGGCTCACCCGATACCAGCGTCGGAAATATCTCGACAAGCATCTCTGCCGCCATGGCATTGAGACGTTCGCGCAAGGCGGGTGCAGTCTCCTCGTCATCGATGGCGAGACTCTTCTGCGAAACGATCGGTCCGGCGTCGAGCGCAAAGACCATGCGCTGTATCGCGACACCGGTCTGTGCGTCGCCGGCAAGGATGGCGCTCTCCACGGGAGTCGCGCCGCGCCAGCGCGGCAGGAGCGAGTAATGGATGTTCCACATGCCGCGCGGGAAAGTATCCAGCAGTGTCTGCGGGACGATTGTGCCGTATGCGACGACGATCGCGAGGGGGATGTCGAGTGCCTTGAGCTGGGCGATGAACGCGTCGTCGAGCTTCTCGGGCTTCATGACCGCTATCGAGCGCTCTGCTGCCCACGCGCCCACCGGCGAAGCCTGGACGATCATACCGCGGCCCTGTGGACGATCTGGCATCGTGACGATGACTGCAGGGACGTATCCAGATGCCTCGAGCGCATCGAGTATGTCGCAGGCGAGCGAAGGTGTTCCAAAAAAGGCGAAGCGGGGCATAGGCGCGCTATTCGTCAGCCTCTGCTTTCTCGTCGAAGATCTCGGTGGCCTTGTCGATATAGAGCGTACCCTCGAGATGATCCATCTCATGCTGGAAGATATGCGCCAAGAATCCTGATGCGCCGCGGGTAAACTTCTTGCCATGCTCGTCGTAAGCGGTCAGCGACGCCTGCTCTGCGCGCGGGACGATGCCCCACAGGCCACGTACGGAGAGGCATCCCTCGTGCTTGCCGGTCTTCTTGCGCGACATCTTCACCCACTGCGGATTGATATAGACAGTGTCTTCGGGGGCTTGCTCGGCGACATCGGCTGTCTCGGTATCGTGGTAGGCCTCCTCGCGGCGGGTGAGCGCCTTGCCGGAGACGACGAACAGCTTGATCGCTTCGCCCACCTGCGGAGCGGCGAGCGCTACGCCGAATTCTTCTTTTGCCAGGAGCGCTTTCATATCCGCGATGAGCGCTTGGATACGCTCCCCGGTGATATCAGCAAGCGGGATGTCCTGCGCCTGCTCGCGCAGAGCGGGGTTGGCAGTGTGGGGGAGTATGGTCCGCATGGCGCATAGTATAGCCGACACGGTAGAATAGCTCCATGGCCATGCAGCACATCGGGGGCAAGCTCGTCTTTACCGCGAGCAAGGTGCGCGAGACCGAGCGCGGCGAGCTGATGAAATACTTCTGCGAGGAGCTCAATGCCACGCGCCTTCAGGATGGCTACGACAAGATCACCATGCCGCGCATGGGCAAGATATTGGAATCGATCACGACGAAGGATCTCTATTACATCAAACGTGTCTGCCGGGATTCCAAGAGCTTCTCCAAGACCTTCAGGTGGCCCTTAGATCCCAGTAAGCACGGCGACGAGAGCGGCAAGGCGCGTCAGAACTGGCAGGATCAGTCGCGCAGGCGCTAAAAGACACAAGCCACATGTGAGGTGTATAATTTCCAGCCTATGAATACCTCAAATCCGTTCGAGAACGCACTGAGTCAGCTCGCCCGCGTCGCCGCTATCCGCACCACCAAGCCCGAGACGCTCGCGCGCCTTTCACGCGCCGAGCGCGAGATCACCGTCTCGATCCCGATGCGCATGGATTCGGGCGAGTACCGCATCTTCGAAGGCTATCGAGTACAGCATTCTTCGCTGCGTGGACCCCACAAAGGTGGCATCCGCTATCACCACGACACCAACATCGACGAAGTCCGCGCGCTCGCCCTGTGGATGACCATGAAGTGTTCGGTCGCTGGCATCCCGATGGGCGGCGGCAAGGGCGGCATCACCGTCGACCCGAAGACACTTTCCAAGGCCGAGCTCGAGCGCCTTTCGCGCGGCTGGATGCAGCGCATGTATCCGGTCTTGGGTCCCAAGCGCGACGTACCAGCGCCCGATGTGAACACGACACCCGAGATCATGGCGTGGATGGCCGATGAGTACGCCAAACTCACGGGGGACACGAGTGGCGCGGTCATCACCGGTAAGCCGATCGCGCAGGGAGGCTCTGAGGGTCGCGGCATCTCCACCGCACTCGGCGGCCTCTACGTATTCGAGGCACTTCAAGCCAAGCTTGGTCTCACGGGCCCACAGCGCATCGTGATACAAGGCATCGGCAACGCGGGCGCCACCGCCGCAAGACTCTTCGCAGAAAAAGGTCACCGCATCATCGCGATATCTGATTCGAAAGGCGGCATCGTCGATGAAGCCGGTCTCGACCCTGTCGCCGCAGAGAAGTACAAGCGCGAGAAGGGGACTCTCGCGGGATTCCCAGGCGCGCGCGAGGTATCGAACACAGAGCTTTTGGAGATCGAGACGGATGTCTTGATGCCTGCCGCGCTCGAGAATCAGATCACCGCTGAGAACGCGCCACAGATCAATGCAAAGGTGGTGCTCGAGCTCGCCAACGGCCCGACCACGCCCGATGCAGACGACATCCTCTTCGGTCGCGGTATCCCCGTGATCCCCGACATCCTCGCAAACTCCGGCGGTGTCATCGTCTCGACGTTCGAGTGGGAACAAAACCTCAAGTCCGAACACTGGACCGAGGCAGATGTCTTCGCCAAGCTGAAAGACATCCTCGTTACGCAAGGCCAGGCCGTCTACGACCGCGCCCAGGCGCTCAAGACCGACCTACGCCGTGGCGCATTCGCGCTGGCGCTCGATCGTCTCGAGGCGGCTATGGAAGCGCAGCAGTAAGCACTCGCACTCCCGCTCGTCTTATCCCCCAGATCGGCACATTTGACCTGCCACAGCGCAGGCTATTATGAGTCCATACCAGCGTAGGCATTCTCACCATGTCACTGATCATCAAGATCATCTTACCGATCGCCGTAGCTGTCGCAGCTATCTGGGGCTACCTCACATACGTGCAGCCTGAGCCTGCTCCTGCGGCCTATGTGCCACCCGTCCATGAGCAGCAGCCCGCACCGCAAGCGCCCGCAGTACAGACAGCAGCGACCCAGATAACTGCGAGCGGATCGTCTGACGCATCCCTCGATGCAGATCTCAGCACGATCGACGCACAATTACAGGGAGCCGCACAGAGCTCTGCAGATGCGAGCGCGGCCGACACCGCCGGCGACACCTCTTACTAATCTCTCATCATCAATCCCTATGACACGACTTTCAAACGCAGCACTCGCCGTCGGCACGCTCGCAACACTGCTTGCTGCAAATCCGGCATTCGCACTCCCTGTCGGCGCAGAAGCACGCATGAACGCAGAGGCAGCAGCACGACGGGGCAGCATGACGGCCAGCACGACCCTCGAAGCTCGCTCCGAGGCTAAAGCAGAGCAGCGCGCAGAAAAGATGGGCCAGCGCGAAGCCGCTGCCAAAGAGCGCGGACAGAAGGAGATAGATCGCCGCATCGATACGCTCACCCAGCTCGACGCCAAGGTCCAGGAGATGCTCAAGGTGTCGGCCTCAGGCAAGACATCGATCGATGCCACCGTGAAGGCCCAGATCGCAGCACTCACTGACCTCAAGGCCCGTATCGCCGCGGACGATTCGACGACGACGCTCAAGGCCGACATGCAGTCGATAACGCAGTCCTATCGCATCTTTGCACTCGTGATCCCACAGGGTCGCATCAGTGTCGCGGCCGACAAGGTGCATACATCGATCGACGCTATGACGGCTCTCATGACCAAGCTCACCACGCGGCTCGCAGACGCCACTAGCAAGGGCAAGGACACCGCCTCGCTCCAGGCAAAGATGACCGACGCACAGACGCAGATCACTGCCGCGGGCACCGCAGCAGATGCTGCCGTGTCGCTCACGGCGAACCTCCAGCCTGACAATGGCGATAAGACGCTTGCCGATGCCAACAAGAAGGCGCTCCAGGACGGCCGTGCCAAGATCCAGGAGGCGCTCAAGGCGGTCCAAGCGGCTCGCGCAGACATTAAGGCCGTTATCGACGGCATCAAGGGCTTCAAGCTCGATGTTGCGGCCACCACTACAGCAGGAACATCTGTCGCTCCCACGGTGCGATAGCGCGCCTCACGCACCCCATGTAGACACGCGGCGGCCTTCGGCCGCCGCGTTCGCATTCCATACCCACATCATTCTCTCCATCAAGCGCCGCAGGCGCGTCTGAAAGCCTGCCCGCAGGCCTAGGGCCGAGGGGAGTGCGCGACGAGCACGTCGCGACACGTGCTTGAGGATGCGCCTGCGGCTCTGTCTCTTTCTTTACAACCTCATCCACACCGAGTACCCTTCATCTATGAAAAAACAATCTAAACAGTACGTTCCTCCTAAGAAGATATTAGACCGATACGCGCATCTCCTCGTGAACTTCGCGATGGGGATGGGCAAGGGCATCAAGAAGGGCGATGTCGTGCGCGTCTCTGCGACAGAGAGCGGAAAGCCTTTGTTCGTCGCCGTGCACAATGCGATCGTCGATGCAGGTGGCCACGTACTTTCGCATTACACACCGGATGACGAGCAAGGCGATCGCCGACGCAACGAATCGTTCAATCGCTACTTCTACGAGCACGCGAGCAAGGAGCAGCTCGATTTCTTCCCCGATAAGTACCTGCGCGGTGTCGTCGATCAGATGGACCACTCGCTTTACATCCTCGCGGATGCCGACATGCATGCACTCGATGGTGTCGACCCCAAGCGCATCATGGCGCGCGGCAAGGCGCTCAAGCCCTTCATGGACTGGCGCCGCAAGAAGGAGCACGAAGGAAAGTTCACCTGGTCTATCGCCATGTACGGCACGCCCGCGATGGCCAAGGAAGCCGGGCTCTCGCTCAAGGAGTACTGGAATCAGATCATCAAGGCATGTTTCCTCGACTACGAGGATCCGATCGCGCAGTGGAAGAAGGTGTACAAGGAGATCGAATACTACAAGAACGCGCTCAACAAGCTCTCGCCGCAGATCGACAGGCTCCATGCGACCGGCCCCGACATGGATATCTGGTTTACGCTAGGGCGACGCCGCCAGTGGCTCGCAGGCCGCGGCGTGAACATGCCGAGCTTCGAGATATTCACGAGCCCCGACTGGCGCGGCACCAATGGCTGGATCAAGTTCAACCAGCCACTCTACCGCTACGGCAGCAAGATCACTGGCATCGAGCTCGAGTTCAAGGATGGCTTGGTAGTAAAATCGAAAGCCAAGACCAACGAGAAGCTCCTCAAAGAGATGATCGCGACGCCGGGTGCAAACAAGATAGGGGAGTATTCGCTTACCGATGGCCGCCACTCTCGCATCACGAAATTCATGGCAGAGACTCTGTACGACGAGAACATGGGAGGGAGGTACGGCAACACCCACATGGCACTCGGCATGAGCTACCGCGACACCTGCCATGGCGATATCGCGAACATGAGCGAGGATGAGTTCAAGGATCTCGGATTCAACGATAGCTCCGTACACACGGACATCATCTCGACGACACGCCGCACGGTGGTCGCGCTTCTCAAGGACGGCAAGGAGGTGCTGATCTATAAAGACGGACAGTTCAAACTCTAAGCGAGCGCGTTTAAAGGGAAGCGCCGCGCGATATTCGTCGCGCGGCGCTCTTCTCGTGGGTGCGGATCATCACTCGCACAACTCATGGGTGCAGGCGATACTCTTGCCTCCATCACATATCCAGCTGCTCGTGCCGGTGCTCCACGTGCAGGGAGCGGCGGGCGGCATGCCGACGTGATAGCACGACTTCCAGGACCCGAAGCCAAAGTAGCCTGCCCAACGACGGCACTGTACCCGGCCCGAGGGGCAGAAATCCCAGACGTCCTCCCATTGGGCGTCTCCGATCCGTGCACACCCCAGCTGGGGCCGCGGCAGATCTTGTGCCCCGTAGGCCGTCGTCACGCCGACGCCGAGCAAGATAGCGAGCATAAGGCTAGTGCCTCTCATGGTCTTTTCCTCCTTGGTCTGACCTCCCGGCATCCTATGCAGAAGCCCGGATGACTGCAAGCACAAAAGGAAAGAGCCGCAGGGGTTGCCCGCGGCTCTCAGTGTTTGCTCTCGTAGGCGTCAGCCTACTTGTTCGCGATCTCGTTGCCGCGCGCGTGAGCGATCTGCTCGTCGCTGAGAGTCGTGCAGCCCAGGATGAGATTCCCGAGCACGACGCAACCCTTGCGCATGACGAAGTCATACGACCGAGCAGCGTTGTGGGGAATCGAGCACAGGGCAGCTTGCGAGGTGATCATCTCGCGCTGCCACGTGCCGTCCCGCTGGATGCAGACCTTCGGAGAGTCGATGGGCTTCGTCGACTTGAGCGACTCGTAGTGCGCGAGTTGCTCGGAAGTCATCTTGGCCTTCTCGACGCACGTCAGCGTCTGCACCGAGCACATGAGCTCGAGCGTGAAGTCGGTGATGCGGAGGGTGACCTTGGGCCTCCCCGCGCACTGACCGCCGACCCACGCACTCTCGAAGACCTGCGAACCGTCCACGGAGAACGGCTTGCAAGACTCGATGCGCTCGTGCTCCACGACCTTCGGCCCGGCGAACGCCGGACTGGCAAGCGGGGCGATGATCGCGACGATGAAAAGAGCAATCTTCCGCAGCATGGCTTTTGGCCCTCCTGTTTGCGGTTGAGGCATTATTTATACCATTTTATTTTCACCATGTCCAATACCAATATTTGCCTTA
>CAYOHS010000001.1:53883-69599 GCA_964403865.1 uncultured Candidatus Saccharibacteria bacterium | reverse complement strand
ATGCGGCCGGTGCGCTGCATTCGGATCTTCAACATAGTGGGGAGAATGTACCATGAGTGCGAATCCTATGCAAATATAGGGACGAGTCAGACCTAGTAATGTCGCAACTTTCGTGGTAAAATTCTTTACGGTTGTGTGAAAGCATTCGCTTGGAGAACGAAGTCATGTACTACTTCCTTCGAGAAGATCTTGAAGCACTGAACCTCCAAATTGCCGAACTAGTGCAAAAGCTGCGTGATATCGGACGGGAGATGGGCGACGCTGTTGGTCAGAGCTCCGAAACATGGCACGACAACTTCGGCCACGAGGATGCCACCAGACAATATGGCATGTGGTCTGAACGTCTCCGCCAGTTAGTCGAGGTACGCGACAACGCTCAGATGATCTCACCGGCCTCACAGCCTCACACGGTAGTCTTGGGGTGTCGCGTCACATTCGCCGATGGAGAAGGGATCGAAAAGACCCTGCAGATTGGCAGCTTTACGGTCCCCTCTACTAAGCAAGACGTATCGTACATCTCCCCTATCGCGCGTATCTTGATGGGTTCTCGTGTGGGAGACGAGGTGAGCGGCAAGGTCGCGGGGAAAGAGGTGACCTACGAGGTACTGAAAATCGAGCCGTACATGAGCACATGACGTCTTACATGGCGCACGGTACAAAATCTGTATCGTGCGTCCTTTTTTGTCCCCGGCTCAAGGTGCAGTATAATCCAACAACATCTATGAAGAAGGAAATCGAGGCCACGTTCTTGAGTATCAATAAAGAAAAGATGCGCGCTGCCCTTAATGCGACAGGATATGTATGCAAGCACCCTGAATATTTAATGCGGAGAAAAACGTTCGATTTTTCGACTGTAGCCCCTGGAAAAAACAAGTGGGGCCGAGTGCGCCAAGAAGTCGATAAGGCAACGATGACTGTCAAGGAAGTTCTGGGTGCCGGTATCAACGATACGTTTGAGCTCGAAATGACGGTAGATAGCTTCGACTCGGCTTGCGAAATGTTCGAACAGTGTGGCATCCATGCTAAATCTTTCCAGGAAAACTATCGGGAAGTGTGGGAGAAGGATTCTGTGCAAGTAACGATCGACACCTGGCCGGGGCTGAATCCGTTTGTCGAGGTGGAGGCGACAGACGCATCGGTGGTGAAGGATGTTTCGACGCGATTAGGTCTCGACTTTTCGTCTGCGTTGTTTGGAAGCATCGACCTCATGTACGAAAAGGAACTTGGCATACCCGCGTCCACCATCATTACGCTACCGGAGATCACGTTTGCCAATCCGCCAAAGAGATAGGGTGCCGCATTGTTGAATGCGACACCCTGTTTTCTACGACCTCGGGAAAAGCGTAGGTTTGATTCTAGGATACTTGTATGTTCCCGGTTCCTCCATACACCAGCCGTGGTCTGTTCCCGGTACTCTGCAGTTGAAGTTGCAGAAAGGCGTAACGGTGAGACGCAGCGGACTCGACGTAAAGAGATTCTCCACAGAGACCCCAGTTCCAAGCTTCTGCTGTAAGTTCTGCGTGAACGCAGTCGGTTTCCCGAAAAACTCTTGTACCGGAAATCCGATGTCGCGGCGCATGTAGCAGAAGTAGAGCTCCAATCTCGGATCAACGCGGACGTAATCACCAAATCCTTCCTCGCAAACCGCCTTGTGTGCGCATGTGGCGCACGGTTCGGTAGCTCGGCTGATGATGTCGCCCATCTTAACCTCAACGACGCCTCCATGAGCCAGGTGGAAGAGTATCCGTTTGCGGCCGACTTTCTTCTCCTGTCGACTGATCGAGACGGTCCTTGGTAGAACATGCATCCGGACGAGCGGCCGCCAGTCCTGGTACATCTGCTCATAGACATGCTCGATCTGAGGCGTCCAGAGCAGGGTGTACAGTTTCAGCTTGCACCGATGTGTGTCGATGAAATCGAGCTGCTGCGAGAGGTCATCACCGCAGCCCTTCAGGAGCACTCGGTTGAAGGCGATGCGAACGCCCGCTGCTAACGCAGCATCGATGCCTCGGCGAAAACGGTCGTAATCGCCGTAACCGCCGGATACCTCCCGGAAAAGTTTCGGGTCCATCGTGTGCCAGCTGGTCCTTATGAGGCGCAGACCAGCCCGACCAAGAGCAGATGCATACACATCCAGCAGCTGGCCGTTCGTAGTCATTGAGACCGCGAAGTCACTTCGCGTAAGCGCTTCCACAAGATCGTGGATGCGGTACTGGCCATCTCGCCACAACAATGGCTCGAGGGCACCTATTTCGACCTCTGGTAGCCCTCCCGCCTCTTTCCAGAGATCAGCGATTGCTATCGCGTGGGCGAATGAGAGCGATTTAAGCGTCATGTCATCCTCCTGTCGAGGTTATGGCAGTGATACGCGCCACGACTTCTTCCGGCGTGATATCGCTCGTGTCTATCTCCGAGAGGCCGAGGCCTCGGAAGAGATCGGCAACATTGTTGAGCAGAGCAACATTGTCTTCAAGCTTAACATCACTGGCCTTGCGCATTTCTCCTGCCCTGCGTTTCTCAAGACGCTGGATTCTGACCTCCGGCCTAGCACTGAGAAGTATCTGGAACGTTGGCCGTAACAGATTCGTCTCAGAGTGAAGCTCTCTTGTTCTCGGGTCAAGGATCACATGGTACGCGAAGGTCGATGCGATATATCGATCCGCGACCACGGGGCCTGTCTCGAGCATTTTCGCGATTACTGCGGAATCGTGCTCAAGAGCCAAACGATAGAAAGCGTATCTACCTATCGGGGATGCGTATTTGTCCACTTCCTTGCGAAGGTCTTCAAATGGCCCCGAAGGAGACTTGTAGTACTGGAAGCCGCGAGAAGCGGCCAACAGTCGCGCAGTCGTCGTCTTCCCGACGCCGTCCACGCCATCAATGCTGACGAAGATGCTCATCGCGGTTACCTCCGTTGGTGAGCTTGGACTGACGGTGTGAAAGAGCCGCCAGGATGACCCTATCCAAGGTTCCTGATCCGGTCAAGATGGGCCCTATGACACCATATCGACGACCCATTCTTTATCCCTGAACAGAAAAAGCTCTCCCTTTCGCCTACCTGTAGCGGCTTTTGCTAAGTCGCTTGCAGCACTAACGAGAGTGTATTCGGCGCCCCCGATGTTGACAGTTGCCCCACCGCCCACAGGTGCCAGGTAGAAATGATACAACCTTCCCTCGGACAGTAAGGAAAAAATGGCTCCTGGCTCAATCGAGGTACTTCTCACCCGGTCTTTCTCATCCATCTGTTTGAGCATGGCGAGATCTATTTGTAGTCGCGAAACTTCCCGCGCATGGTTATCGGCGAGATATTGTGCCTCTTCCTTGAAAGTATCGTAACGGGATTCCATTCGTCCTATGTGACGATTCGACTCCTCTTGTGCATCATTCCGATGCTGCTCTGCCATTGCTAAGTCCTGAACAAGTCTTTCGACAAAGGCCTGCTGAACTGCCCATTTTGTAACCATAAAATTCTTAGATTTATCAGGAGCCGTGAAAATACGTGGAAGATTTGCGAGCATTCTTTAAGAAGAGATGACGATGCCGAGTTAAGACACCTTCATCCCCTCCAAGGCAGCAACGCGCTCAAGGATCGGCGGATGCGTCGAGAAGAGCTTGGCAAAGAACTGTCCTGCTTCATGCGCACCGAACGGATTGGATATGAAAAGATGCGCGGTCGTGGCCGATGCGTTCTGCATCGGGGACGCATACGCACCGATCTTCTGTAAGGCAGATGCGAGCCCTTCTGGGTAGCGTGTCAGGAGTGCGCCGGAGGCGTCGGCGAGGAACTCGCGGCGGCGCGATATCGCAAGCTGGATGAGCTGCGCGGCCAAGGGCGCGAGTATCATCGCCAACACTGCGGCGATCGCGACAAGCGGTCCCCGATCACGATTGTCGTTGCCGCCGAAGAAACTCATGCGCATGAACATATTGGCGAGTACCGAGATGAACCCGACCAACACGACCGCGACCGTCATCACGAGGATGTCGCGATTCCCGACGTGTGAGAGCTCGTGAGCGATGACACCCTCGAGCTCCGAGCGATCCATCATGCCCAAGAGCCCGGTCGTTACGGCGATCACAGCGTGTTCCTTGTCGCGCCCGGTCGCAAACGCATTCGGCGCAGGATCATCGATGATATAGACACGTGGTTTCGGGAGCCCCGCCGTGATGGCGAGATTCTCGACAATGCGGTGCAGCTCTCGGTACTGACTCTCATCTGCCGGTACGGCGCCCGCGCTTGCGATCGCGACCTTGTCGGAATTCCAGTATGCGAAGACATTCGTCCCCAGCGCGAAGATGAGCGAACCGTACAATATCGCCGCATTACCGAAGTACAGCGAGGCTGCGTAGCCGACCAGGACGACAAGCACGAGGAACACTGCCATCAGTGCCCACGTGCGGCGGACGTTTGATGCTGCTTGAGTGTAGAGGGAAGCCATGAGGATAGTCGTTAGTGATTAGTTCTTAGTTTCTAGTGAAGAAAGAAGTTTGTTAAGCATCTTCATCGTCTCCTCAAGCTTCGCGCGGACCGTCATTGTTGCATCCGTTTTCGTGAAGCCGAGCTTCTCACAAAGCAGGATCTGCGTCTCGAGTTCTGCACCAGAACCAAATGCAATCCGAAGAAATTGTGCGTGCTCGGTCTTGTGTTTTCGGGTAAATCCCTCAGCAATGTTCGATGGAATCGAAACAGCTGCCCGACGCATCTGGCTCGTCAGACCGAAGATTTCCGAACGAGGCAACTTCTCAGTGAGGCGATATGTCGCTTCTACGACCTCTACCGCCCGCTGCCAGACTATCAGATCCCGGTATCTCTGCATCTTCTAAAAACTAGTGACTAAGAACTAAAAACTAATTTTCACCGGCTCCTTGGCTGCGGCGTCGGCATCACCGAGCTGGAAGAATTCCTTGGCAGTGAAGTTACCCCATGTGGCGACGTAGCTCGCCGGAAACATACGGATACCCGCGTTGAGATCCTGCACCACCGAATTGTAGAAACGGCGCGCGGCTTGCAGCTTATTCTCGGTGTCGCTCAGCTCTCGCTGAAGTTCGAGGAAGTTCTCATTGGCCTTGAGCTGCGGATAGTTTTCGGAAACCGCAAAGAGCGACTTGAGGGTGCCGCTGAGCATGTTCTCCGCGCTGGCCTTCGCTTCGGGCGTCGTCGCGTTCATCGCACGCGTGCGCATCTCGGTCACTTGCGAAAGCGTACCGCTCTCATGCGCCGCATATCCCTTCACCGTCTCGACGAGATTCGGTATGAGATCGTATCGGCGCTTGAGCTGCACATCGATATCCGCCCAGGCTTCCTGGATGCGTGTCGTGAGCGTGACGAAACGGTTGTACGTCATCACGGCCCAGCCAGCAGCGAGTACGATGAGCGCGAGGATGATGAGTGGAAGTGACATAGGGTGGATAGCCTGAGCTAGTACCGCTCCACTATAGCAGCTAGTACAGCTTGTCGACAAACTGCATCTTGCCGGTCAGACACTCGAAGTACTGTGAAGAATTCGGGTCACAGGCGACGTTCTTGGGCTGCTGTTGAGGCTGCTGCCCGCTGTTGGACGCCGGGACGGAGCCCGTGCTCGGTACCGAGCCATACAGTGCTGCGGCTAGATCCGAGCCGGCCGTCGAGAGCCCACCTGTGGATTGATAGGCCGGTAGCGCGCTAGGTGGTGCGTCGGGCACCACAGAATCCCCCGCCACCTTGATGAGTATCATCGTGCTGCCCAGCTTACCGCCCGATTGCTTGCAGCCGATCACGAAGTAGGCAGCGTGCGCGAGCGCTGGCGTCGCGAGAGAATCCGCGACCGCAGTATGGTCGGCGAGAATCTTGCCGTGCACATCCGCGACGGCACACTCGCGGGTTGTCGAAGCTGACTGAGCATCATCCCACTGTGCCTGCCACGAGATCGTGCTGGCTGCACCAGACTTCACGGGATTCGGATTCGCGACGATAAGTATCTTCGGTGCAGGCGTGAGCGGTGGCGCTGGCGTGAACTGAGTAGCGGGCACCGGCGTCGCGAGCACTGTCGCGGGATTCGCCGTCACCGGAGTCGTCGGCGTTGGAGCTGCTCCGCTGCCACTGCCTCCCCCACCACCACCCATGAGACCTTTGACCATATCCATCGCGCTCTTGAGAAGTCCGGCCGCATCGCCGAGCGCACTCTTTCCGTTCGAGTTATTTCCATTTGCACCGTTCGTTGCGTTCCCACCTCCGGGTGTCGCCGGACTGCCACCACCGCTTGGAGTCTTCGGACCAGGCGCGGCTGTCTCATTGCCGCCACCCGGCGGAGGCGTAAGACCGGTCACTGCCGCTTTTCCAGATTCGCCCGATTGCGTCCCAGCGGCGCCCTTCTGTTCGTTGGCCGCGATCTCTGGGTTCGGTTGATTGAGAGTGCCCTGCCGCACCGATGCTTCCGCCTCCTTCGCAACCACTGCATCTGGCGCTGGCACAAGCTTCACTTCTTCGCTGTGTCCGTCTATAGTTTTCAGCTCTTCGGGCGCCTGATTTACAGGAGCCGCTTCTCCAAGCTGAGCATCGGTAGGCGCGACAGCAACGATTGGCACAGCACGCACACGTTCGCCAACCGTATCTTCGGCTGCATATCGCATATTGTTCTCTTTCTGATCGGCAGTCTGGACGTCTGAGCCGCCCGTGGTCGGCTGGACTCCCGCCCCATCACCATACGCGAGCCTACTGTCGGAACTTTCCGCATCGGAGGGAACAATACCGAGCATAGTCTCTGCCTTTGTGAGCAGATTTTTTCCTGCCTGTTGCACTGTATCAAAGAGAGAATTGCCTGTTGCTCCGGGAGGCGCTGTCGGGGCCGCTTCCACAGTGTCCTTTCCAACAGCAGGAGCAGTATTTGCAGCAGCGTCGTTAGAGGTAACGGTATTCGCAGGCAACCCATGTGCTGCGAGATTTGCCGCGTAGTCCGTACCAGGCGTTGTAGGACTCAGAGCTCCGGGGGTCGGGTTCAAAGTCGCATTACCTTCCGATTGTCCGAGTCCAACACTGCCGTCGTGGGGCATCGTCGAACTGATGAAAGGAGAGGCGCCTGGACCTGACGGAAGGTTGGTCCAGGAAGACACCTGTGATGGATAGCCGTTCGGGCCCGAGTACACAAACCCATCATTACCCGGAAGCGAGAGCTGATTGCCGGGATTATAGAACACCCATCGCGATGCTACCTGAGGCTCGGAGCCGCCAGAATTATCCGAACCGGAAGAACGGTCCGAACCAGAAGAACGAGACGATGTCCGTGCACTTTCTTGGGCTGCGGCTCGTTCAGCCCTATCGGCCTGCTGTGCTTGGTATGCAGCATTCTGCTCGTCTCGACTTGCAAAAACTGGTAATGCGTCTGACGGTGGCGGAACTTGCTGCGAATAACGCTGAGACGGCGGTATTAAAACATATTCCCCCTCCATGTCTGGGTGCAATACCGGATCACGCTCGAAACCACCAGAAGATTTGAGATCGGTGTTGTCTGTTGTATTGATCGTCTGTGGCGGATGGTTGTTGTATCCGAGATCGGTACCGTAGTCGAGGTTGGTCGCTGCGACATTTGAACCAGCTCCTTGGTCGTAAGTCGAGATGTCACCACTCATAACATCATGCCCAGAAAATGCAGCGGTGAATCCTCCTGAGAGGACATACGATGGACTCCTGAGAGAAGCAAACGGCGCGTCAGTATTCGTCGGCTCAAGGTGTGTAAGCTGAAGCACATCGGGAGAAGGACCGACATCTGTGAGAGCACGAGGCACCGCGGATGCAGTTACATCGTGTGCAACCCCGGCTTCCGCACCGGCACCGGTTCTATCTACTACGACTTCCGGCAAAGCGGCGCGTGCACCGCTGAATGCATCAGACGGACCATCAAAACGGGGAGAAATCTCCGTCAGGGTGGGGCTTGGTACACTTGTCGCTGGTAAAGGTGTTCCATAGGAAAGTGGTGCTATCGGCGGTGCAGACTCCGTAATGAGATTAATGGCCTCCTGTCTTGTGGCGGCGATACGGTCAGCAATCGGTGCATTAGTAGGAATAGTATCCAATCCGGTCAGCGAATCACTTTGCGCAGGTTGGGTAATAGAACCTAAGTTGTATCCGGTGTATGAGGCATTGAGGGTGTCCACCATCGCCTGCGCCGCTCGAGGAGAATTTGCTACCCCATATGATGTAATCTCCATACTCTCAATACCTTTCGTAAAATTGAAATTCATTTTTTCAGCGGTCTGTTTTTGAAGATCGAGAACACGTCCATCGGTATATGCAGCCGTATCAATATCGCCAATACGCACAGCTCTGGGGGTTCCGACCGCATTACCGTCCTCATCGGTAGCTTGAACTACGAGAACTTCATTCTGGCTGAAAGTACGGTTCAAACTTGCTGCGATATCAGGATTGCTTGGAAGATATTCTCCCTTATTTCCAAAATATCCCCCTTCACCAGCACCGGGCGTATAGAAAGATACTTTTTCGACTCTTGTTGCAGTGGGTATGAGTCCGTCGCTTGAGGCAAGTGCTATGCCGTCACTACCAGAAAGTGGCCGATTGACGGACTCCTGCCCGGCGATTTGATCTACGCTTTCGATTTGAGCAGCCTGATCACCGATCGTAAAGCCTGAAATAAAACTCTTAGCTTGGTCAAATATCGACTGTGTCGCCTGAGCGACGCACGAACCGAATCCGTTGCAGGCGGAACCAGAAAGGTAGCCGGCAATATTTCCTGTCGTCGCCCCCGTTTGTTGCACAGCTGCATTCGCCTGAGTCTGCGCTTGGCCGACACAGGAAACACCGCCTCCACATGCTGTAAATGCTTTGTTGTACTCGCTCGCCCAAGCCGCTTGCTGCTGAGGCGTAAGGTTGGCAGGTGGAGCGATATTTACGCCCGGTACGCCTGATGGCAGGCTCGCGAGTCCATTTGGACCAGTTCCGGCTCCCCACACCACAGAACTCGTATTCTTGGGATCCGATACCGCGGTGACGAGACCGTTCTGACCGACGATATAGTTCCCGCTTCCGCCAAAGCCCGAAGTATTTGCAGTGCTCGGTACCCAGCTCGCCTGCCCGCCCGATGAGATGGGCGAAGAATACCCTCCAGAGCCAGAATATGAATCAAGACCGCTCGGGAGATTCCCAGAAGGAGCGTAGTCCCAGCTGAAAAGATCAGAGACTAGAGAGCGCACCTCGGAAGCAAAACTTTTGTCTCCGACGAACGTGAGTGTCTCATTCTTTGCGTTTAGACCCGCGAACGAGTCATTACAATATTCGCAGCCTCCACTCGCCCCATTGCCAGAGGGTAGCTGGCCCAGATTTTGTATCTCTCGCATCGCGCTGATGTCGGAAGAATTCCCATACAACGTGACCTGACCACCCGATATACTGCCATTCTTACCTGAGTTCGTAACCCCGACATTGGTATCGCCTCGTGCCTGAGCCTCGCGGGCATTCTGCAGCATCTGCTTTTCTCCTGCCGTGCCGCCAGCATACGCATCGTTGCAGTACTCACATGCTCCGCTCTTGCTGGTAGCCGCCGGACTAGCGCCGCTCTGAGTGCCAGTGCTACCCTGAACTCCGGCGGTGCCGTTTGTGGCATCCGCGGCTTTTGTTGCCTCTGCCTTGGTATCAGCCGCGCCGGAATCTTTGACAGCTTGTTGCTTCCCAGATGTATCCGGTGCACTCACCGCGGAACATTGGCCGGCGTGACATCGCCCCTGGACGATAGCTCCGTTCGACGTTGTGTCGCAGCGGTTATTTTCGGTTTTGTCGGGAGGCTGGCATGTGGCATTGGCATCCGCACTCACAAATATACTGCCTGGGGCCGGGGAGAGGGATATGACTAGCGGGATGAGTACGAGAATGTGACGCAACCTCATCACTAAGATTCTAGCAAGCTTTGCCGCAGTATGAGGGACGGCATGTGGACAATTCATTGACAATTTATAAAAGAAGTATCATAGTGCCCTTAGCGACAACTAAACCCTAGCCTCGGAAGGAGGTGCACGATGTTTAAGCTCGTCGCTGCGGCCGGAATCGGCTACACGGTTCTCGCTCTCACGGGCGATGTTCCGAAGACCACCTACATCGAGGGAGACCGCGCCTGGCTCGCCACGCAGACGTGCTCGTTCGGCGACCCCGAGCAGTGCGCCTCCGAGGCGGCCATGAAGGCGCTTCTGCGCGATGGCAGGGTCAAGGTCGGCGGCTGATGATTCGGCCGCCAAAGTCGGGACCCCCTTTCGCAAGATCGGGGGTCCTTCGCTTTATGAACCTCTACTCATCAATATGGCGACATTTCTCGATATCCAGTGCAATGAGACTTGAAAAATCTTGTAGTTTTCCGAGAAGTGTACGAAGTTCGTCATTGGTCATCTGCACATCTTCCGGCGCGGACACGAGCGACAATGCGCGCATATACGAAGCGCGATAGTCATCGAAACTGGGCATGTCGAGAGTCGCCAATTGGATATTCCCATCGCCATGACTCTGTTGTTCAAGGTTTGCGCACTGCATCTTCTGACCCGTTATCTTTGCGAGAACATCTTGCAATGAATTGAACAGATCCGAGCGCTCTTCACTGGATTGGCGTGGCATCTCTCCAGCGTGACGCGGCCCCGCGACCGTGCCAGTTGGCATCACATCGGATGTAATCATGGGATCCCTTGTAAGGGCCGCTTCAACCGAGGGCAGATCGATCGTTGGCATCATGGCGATGGCTGCCATGACGGTTAAAGAGCCCCTGTTAAAAAAATTCCCTCGTGACTCACCTGGCATTTTTTTGAATATCATACGGCCATTTTTACTCATTCTCTTGGAATGTCCAGCCGAGACGAAACGCCGGGCTGCGTGGAGCGGCCCGGCGTCTTTTTTGTCGCAGCATGCTGATCAGAGCGAGGGATTCCGGTACTCGCCGAGCAGATGCCGCACCACGGTCGTGAGTAGCGCATCGATCTTGCCGCTGTCGACGATGGCTTGCAGGTTTTCCTTCGGCAGACAATTTTCGATGGAGCTGATCTGATAGCGGTGGACGAAACGCCCCTGATGACCAGAAACGTATTCGTGGTGCATCAGCATGGTGCAGTTCTTCGGCTCACCTTCTGGCGGTGCATACGCTTCGGGGATCGCCAAACCGATAGTAAACGCGGGCATCGTGCCCTGGTTCCTGATCGAGTACATAATGGCGACCGTGCCGAAACGCTCGACCGAGATCACAAAGCTCTGCTCTTGAGGTTTGCCGGCCTTCTTGAAGAGACGGACAAGCTCGTACACCTCCTCGAATGTCACGTTCTTGGCCGGTTCAGCGCAAAGTAGGGTCGCATACATGAACGTGAGACATGCGATTACGATCGATGCGATATATTTGGCCATTTTCCTTCTCTCCTTCTCAGAGCGTTGCCTGTCAAAAAAATAGCACACCCTGCTGGTACAACACCAGCGGGCGGCACCAAAGGTGACGCCCGCTGTTTGATATCTCTAGTTTTTTCTTTCTTCCTTGCTTTCCAACCTCAATCCATGTCCCCCATGCCGCCCATGCCAGCAGGGCCAGCCTTCTTCTCTTCCGGGATATCGGCGACGGCTGCCTCGGTGGTGAGGAGTACGGCGGCGGCAGATGCGGCATTCTCGACGCCTGAGCGCGTGACCTTCACCGGATCGATGATGCCGGCCGCGATCATGTCGACGATGGATTTCTCATCGGAATCCGCAGCTGCATCGAAGCCCCAGTTGCCGCCCTTGGCCACGACATCGCGCACGATCACCGCTGCGTCTTCGCGCCCGGCGTTCTTTGCGATCTGCATGAGCGGAGCTGAGAGCGCCGATGCGAGCACGCGGTAGCCGATCGTAAATTCGTCGTGCGCTTTCGCGTCCATCTTCTTCATGAGCTTCTCGCCCACCTTGGCCAATGTCGCTCCACCACCCGGCACGATGCCCTCCGCGATAGCAGCCTTGGTCGCGTTGACCGCGTCCTCGATCTTATCCTTGAGGTACTTCATCTCGGTCTCGGTCGCCGCACCGACGCGCAAGACGGCGACGCCGCCCGTGAGCTTGGCGATGCGCTCATCGATCTTCTCCTTGTCGTACTTGGAGTCGTTGTTCTCGCGCTGAGTCTTGAGCGAGGCGACGCGTGCCTCGATATCGGCCTTCTTGCCCTTGCCGCCCACGATCGTGGTCGAATCCTTGGTGGCCACGATACGCGCCGCGCGCCCGAGCATCGTGAGCTCAGCATTTTCGAGCTTGATGCCCACATCCTCAGAGATCACCTGCGCACCGAGCGTCGTCGCGATGTCCTGGAGCATCTCCTTCTTGCGATCGCCGTAGCCCGGCGCCTTCACGGCGAGGATGTTGAACACACCCTTGAGCTTATTGACGATGAACGTCGTGAGCGCTTCGCCGTCGACATCGTCCGCGATGATGACGAGCTCCTTGCGGCCCTGCTGTGCGACTTTCTCCAAGATCGGGAGTATCTCTTTGACGCTCGATATCTTCTTGTCGGTCACGAGCACCGTCGCATCCTTGATCTCGGCCTCCATGCGATCAGGATTCGTGATCATGTACGCTGAGACGAAGCCCTTGTCGAACTCCATACCTTCGACGAAATCGCTCTCGATGCCCATCGACTGCGATTCCTCGACAGTGACCACGCCATCCTTGCCGACTTTCTCGACGATGTCACCGATGGTCTTGCCCAATTCCTCGCTCTCGGCAGAAATAGTCGCGACCTGGCGGATGTCTTCTTTGCCCTTCACCGGCTTCGCCATCTTCTGAAGTTCGACGACAGCGTCCTTGGCAGCCGCTTCGATACCACGGCGCACCATCATGGCGTTGGCGCCAAGTGCCGTGCGCTTGAGACCCTCATGGATGATCGCCTGGGTCAAGACGACAGCAGTGGTCGTACCGTCACCGGCCTTGTCGTTGGTCTTGGTGGCCACTTCTTTCACGATAGCGGCGCCCATGTTCTCAAATTTGTCCGGGAGCGTGATCTCCTTGGCGATAGAGACGCCGTCGTTGGTGATCTGCGGGCCGCCCCACGAGCGATCAAGCGCGACGTTGCGGCCCTTGGGACCGATAGTCACGCGGACCGCGCCCGCGACGATGTCGACACCGCGCTTGAGCGCTGCGCGTACATCGGCGTCGAAGATAACTTGTTTTGCCATAGTGTTTTGTTTCTTATTTCTAGTTTCTGATCTACTCGACGATCGCGAGCACATCGCTCTCCCGCACGAGGAAATACTCGGCGTCGTCGCCGGAGAATTCCACCTCGTTGTCCCAGCCAGAATTGAAGAGTACGGTTGCGCCGACTTTCACGGTGGTGGCGACGAGCGTGCCTTCATCCGTGATGCGTCCGGGGCCCACGGCGATGACCGTGCCCTTTTTCGACTTCTCCTTCTGCGCGGTGTCCGGGATGATGATGCCGGCCGCAGACTTGGAGGTCTCGGCTTCCTCGCGCTTCACGAGCACGCGATCGCCGAGGGGCTTGATAGATACTTTCTTCACATCTTTTGCCATAGCGTTGAGTTACTACGTGCTTATAAAGTGGAGTGAGTATACATGAGGCCATCTCGCTATGCACGCCAGCGCGGTTTGACGCACTTCCGCCCGCTTGCTACGATGTCCCCCATGGTACTCACGGCCTTGCCGTACGTGCAGATCGTCATCTCAGTCCTCCTCATCGCGGCAATCCTTTTGCAGCGCACGGGAGCGAGCTTGGGTGGCGCGTTCGGGTCCGACAACTTCTCGTCGGGCTTTCATACGCGCCGCGGTGCAGAGCTCACGCTCTTCTACACCACGATCGTGCTCGGAGTCCTCTTTGCCGCGACGGCATTGGCGAATTTACTGCTTAGCTAGCACTCGCGCACCTCGTGGTGCTCGCGAGCGCTCTCACATTCATGGAGCCCTCTGATCTTGCACCGCTTGATACGCAGCCCGCTACGGAACTCCCGGTTGAACCGGTAGTGCCGGTACGACAAGCACAGCCCGAGGCAAGCCCCTACATCCGTCCACGCACGCATCGCCGACTCCGCTTCTTCGAAGAACTCCTGACCCGCTTCACGCCTTTGGAGCGCCTTGTCTTATACGGACTCACCATCACCCTCGGTCTCTCGACCTTGGCACTCTTGGCCGCACTCAATCAGCGCATCACGACAGTAATCCCCGCTCATGGCGGTACGCTTACCGAAGGCGAGACCGTCCCCGCACGATTCGTGAATCCGGTCATCGCCGTCTCGCAAGCCGATCTCGATATCTCTGCACTCGTCTATTCCGGCCTCATGCGCGCACAAGCCGATGGTACGTTCATCCCCGACCTCGCGGAACACGCTACCATCTCGCCCGATGGCACCGTGTATACCTTCACGATACGCAAAGATGCGACCTTCCACGACGGTACCCCCATCACCGCCGCCGACGTCCTATTCACCGTATCTCTCGCGCAGAATCCCGACATCAAGAGCCCTCGACGTGCGGATTGGGAGGGCGTCGCGGTCTCGAGCCCCGACGATCGCACGGTCGTGTTCACGCTCCCCCATGCGTATGCGCCGTTCATGGAAAACGCTACGCTCGGTATCCTGCCCAAGCACTTGTGGAATTCTGTCTCGACCGACCAGTTCGCTTTCAATGCGCTCAACACGCACCCCGTCGGCTCCGGCCCGTTCAAGGTCGACTCGACCAAGACCGATGCTACAGGCGCCGCCACCCGCTTCGATCTCGCACCGTTCTCTCACTTCACGCTCGGCGAACCGTATCTCTCACGTATCTCATTCGCGTTCTTCCCGTCCGACGACGCGATGCTCAAGGCCTACGAGGCGCATCAGATCGATGCCATCGCGGGCATCTCTCCCAACGACCTCGTCGCGCTCTCGGTCTCGACACACCTGGTCCAGGCACCGTTGCCTCGCGTGTTCGGCGTCTTCTTCAACGAGAACAAGAACGCGGCCCTTGCCGATATCGCCGCCCGCACCGCGCTCTCGCAGGCTATCGATCGCAAGACCATCGTGACCAACGTGCTCGCGCGTTTCGGCGTGCCGCTCGACGGCCCGATCCCCCCGGGAGTGATCGGCGCGTCGCAGCCGGCGACGCCTGAATTCTTCCGACCGGAAGCGACATCCACGGCTGTCGCGGATCCTCTACTCATCGGCGCAGCAAAGACGACGCTCCAGAAAGGCGGCTGGGATCTCGACGAGACATCCGGCACCTGGACGAAGAAGAAGCTCCCGCTTTCGCTCAAGCTGGCGACCGTCGATTCACCAGAACTCGTCGCGACCGCGCAGACCATCGCCACGCAGTGGCGCGCTGTCGGCATACAGGTTTCGGTGCAGGTCTACGCGCTTTCCGAATTCAACAACACCGTCCTGCGCCCCCGCGATTACGACGCCATCCTCTTCGGCGAAGTCGTCGGTCGCGATGCCGATCTGTTCGCATTCTGGCACTCATCCCAGCGCAACGACCCGGGCCTCAATCTCGCCCTCTACGCCAACAGCAAGGCCGATACGCTGCTCTCCCAGGCCCGCGCCACCACCGAAAAGTCCAAGCGTGACGATCTCTATGCCAAGTTCGCCGATCTCGTGAAAGCCGACGTACCGGCCGCCTTCTTGTATTCCCCCGAGTTCTTGTATATACTTCCTGGTGAACTACAGGGCGTCCGTGTCGGAGCCCTCACCACCCCCTCGGAACGATTCCTCGAAGCGTACGAGTGGTATACCGAGACGCAGCGCGTCTGGGAGTTCTT
>CAYOHS010000001.1:0-53783 GCA_964403865.1 uncultured Candidatus Saccharibacteria bacterium | reverse complement strand
GATTATCAATTATCAACTAGCTAGATAGATATGTTTTCTCCCTCAGAGCAGCCCTCACAGGGCCGCCCGCAGAAGTCGTTCGTCCCGCAAGGTGGCGCTCGACCTGCACAACCAGGCCGCGCTCCGGCGCGTCCGCATGGCCGCCCCGGTGGCGGCAACTCCGGTGGTCCACGCCGCCGCCCAGGCCACTACGGCCCGTCACGCCCGCCCCGTCGCGGTAAGCAGCGTGTCGCACATCAGACCCCGTCTGATCGCGCCGAGGCTCCCAAGAACGTGCAGATCCCGCCGCCGAAAGACGACGTGGTCCGCATCATCCCACTCGGCGGCGTCGAAGAGATCGGCCGCAACATGACCGCCGTCGAAGTCGGCAACGACATCTTCATCCTCGATGCGGGCTTCCAGTTCCGCGAAGAAGAGACGCCGGGCATCGATTACATCCTTCCGAATACCGGCTACCTCGAAGAGCGTCGCGACAAGATCCGCGGACTCCTCATCTCACATGGTCACCTCGATCACATCGGTGGTATCCCCTACGTCATCGACCGCATCGGCAATCCGACGATCTACACGCGTCGCCTTACCGGCATGATGATCAAGAAGCGCCAGGAAGAGTTCGTGGGCTCCGCCCCGGTCGTCATCCGCGAAGTCGAGAAGAACGAGGTCTTGAAGCTCGGCTCTCACACCATCCGCTTCTTCGGCGTCACCCACACCGTGCCGGATTCTATGGGTATCATCATCGAGACCGCCTGGGGCGATGTCGTCTTCACCGGTGACATCAAGCTCAACCACGCCGATGGCGATCCGTCCGACGAAGAGAAAAAAGAATTCAGCATCTTCAAGGATCGCAAGGTCCTCTGTCTCCTCATGGACTCCACCAACGTCTGGCAGCCCGGCTTCTCGATCCCAGAGCGCAACGTCTACGCGACCCTCGAGCGCATCATCAAGGACGCGACGGGTCGACTCATCATCGCGATGTTCGCATCGCATCTCGAGCGCCTCATCCGTATCGTCGAGTTCGCCGAGACCTACGGCAAGAAGATCGTGATCGACGGCAGGTCGATGCGCACCAACATCGAGATCGCGCGTGAGCTCGGTCTCATCAAGTACAAGGACGACACCGTCATCCAAGTAGAAGACCTCGATCGCTTCCCGCCCGAGCGCATCGTGATCCTCGCCACGGGTGCGCAAGGCGACGAATTCGCCTCGCTCGCCCGTATCGGCAACAAATCGCACAAGTACATCCGTCTTACGCCGAAGGACACCGTCGTGCTCTCATCCTCGGTCATCCCCGGCAACGAGCGCGCAGTGCAGAAGCTCAAGGATAATCTCTCGCGCCAGGGCGCACACATCATCACCTATCACGCGTCCGACGTGCATGCCTCCGGCCACGGCAATCGCGAAGAGGCGGTCTGGATCCACAAGCAGATCCGCCCGAACTTCTTCGTCCCGGTCCACGGCTACCACTACATGCTGCGCGTCCACGGCCACCTCGCACAGGAGCTGGGCATGGACCCGTCGCATGTCCAGATACCGGACAACAGCTCGATCATCGAGATCCACAACGGCGAGAAGATCGACAAGCATCCGCTCAAGGCGCCGTCCGAGCTGCGCGTCGTCGAAGGCACGACCGTCAGCGAACTCTCCGATGTCCTGATGCGCGATCGCAAGGCACTCGGCCAGGAAGGTTTCTGTGTCGTCGTCGCCACGGTAGACAAACGCTCTGGCCGCTTGCACAAGTCGCCCGACATCATCTCTCGCGGCTTCGTGTATCTGCGCGACAACAAGGACCTCATGGACCAGACGCGCCTCATCGTACGCAAGTCGGTCGAGCACTCGCTGCGCCATCCCAACGCCGACATCGACCGCGCCCGCGATGATCTCGCCGAGGATGTCTCGAAGTTCCTCCTCACGCGCACGCAGAAGCGTCCGATCGTCATCCCGGTGATCGTGAGTGTCTAGTGCAGAGCGTGTCAACACTGCAAAAGTTTCGCCGCGGCTTCCCTAGGGAAGCCGCGGCGTTTCTGTCTCTCCGAACCTGTTTCTCAGCGCCTCGACGACGCGAAGTAGCACTGCAACACGAGCACGATACCGGCGAACGCGAGCGTACCCAGTACCGCCTGCCAGGCTATAGGGGTACTTCCCACCATCGCTGACAGCGCCACGGGATAGAGCCAGGCGACGATCGCTGCGTTGACGATGGTGTAGGACCGCTTACCGTAGATGACCAGCCAGACCGGTATCTGCAAGAGTGCGATGACGATCGTCGTTCCGACGATCCCGAACCGGAAGAAATGTGCACATGCAAGCGCGAGCGCGAACACTGCACACACCCAGCAGAAAAGATTCACCGTGGGATGGTCATGAAACCACCTCTGGTGCCGCGAGGGTGGGTACGAAAGCGGTAGCCCGCCGTGACGTGGCGGAAGATTTCGTGCTGTGCGACAAGTCATGTCAGACTCCCATTTCTGTTTGCGTCTACGACGAAGATACACCAACTACCAAGTCACGGCAACGGGCGAGTGCGTATGAGCCCCTCCTTTTCTAGTGCGACCCGCGCACGATCAAATGTATCCCGAAACCGCGTGCGGACCGCTTCGAGCGATTCCCCTCTTACCGCAGCGCGGAGTATCTCCCCGCGCGCCTGCCTCAGGGATCCCTCAAACTTCGATTGCTTGGTGTGATGTCTGCTCTTGCGCGACGGGTTCGGATGCATCGCCTTGAGGAAGGTCCCGTAATCCATCAAGGCCGCGTACCACGTCCGCGGATCCTGTCCTTCTACTGCTTCTGCGATGAGGGGCAAAAGGCGGGCATCGCTCACCGCACGACCTCTCGGATAAAAGTGATGGATGAATACCGCACGCACATTCGTCTCTATGAGGGTCTCCGGCTCATTCCATGCGAAGACCCGTACCGCATTAGCCGTGTAATGCCCGATACCCGGAAGCGCACGCAGGTCGTCATAGCCACGCGGGACCTTGCCCTCATGCCGCGCCACGATAGCTTTTGCCGCCTCATGCAGATACTTCGCACGACGGTTGTAGCCGAGCCCGCTCCAATGACGCAGGACGGCAGCGAGAGGTGCTTTCGCCAAAACCGATGGCGTCGGATATGCCTTCATCCAGCGCTCGAAATATGGGATCACGCGATCCACCTGCGTCTGCTGAAGCATGATCTCCGAGACAAGGATCGCATACGGGTCGCGTGTCTTGCGCCACGGCAGATGGTCGCGTCCGCTCTGTTTCCAGTACCCTATCACCTGGGAGCGAAAAGTTTTCAAGTCCCGTGCACCGATGCCTGAGCGGCGCATCCTGTGACCGAGACCTCTCGGAGCTGCGGCGGCGGCGAGAGGAGCAGTCCCGCGAGCACGCGGGGACGCGTGTCTCGGGCGCAGGATGCGCCGCTTTCTCTTCTTCATAGTTCGTAGATTACATCTTTGCGCTCCACAACCACCTTCCACCCGGCGCGCTTGGCATGTGCATACAGTTTCGCATTCGGATTGAAGCAGATCGGCTGCTCGACCGCGTCGAGCATCGGGATGTCGCTCTCGGTATCCCCTACGCCGACCGAATCCGCAAGGAGGAGCTTCTCCTTCTCGGCAGCGCGACGGATGATGTTGGCCTTGTTGAATATGAGATGCTCGTCGATGACATTGCCCGTGAAGCATTCCTGCGGTCCGATCTCGTAGAGCATGCCATAGACCTTGTCGAAACCGAGTCGCGGACAAAACTTATCGAGCACGGTCTTCGGCGAGTGCGACACCGCGAGCAGGAAATATTTCTTACGCTTCAATTCTTTGATGAGCTCTCGGGTATAGCGATACGTTCGCTTCCATTGCGCGGCGACGACGGTCTCCGCGGCGTCGGCGAGCTTGCCGTAATGCACTCCCTTTATGTTCTCCTTGAACGCACGGACCACCGCCTCGATGTATGCCTGGTAGTCCCCTTCGCGATCCTGCCATTCCTCAAGCTGCTTTGCATACACGCGCTGCACTTCTTCGGGGAATACGCCATCGCGTATCAGCTGGTCGACGAGCTGTATCAGGAGCGAAGAGCGGAAGATGGTGCCATCGATGTCGAATATCGCCACTTTTCGTCCGATGTCTTCCATGGCCCCATGGTACCTCATCGGCCGTATATGACGAAAAGGGTTTACAATGGTCTAATAATGGCTTATATTCAGCGTACGACGGCTCTGCGCCGTCGTCTCGATGAAACCAACAACAAAGGTGATTGATGGCTCAAGAAAAGCCGATCTGCTTCGCACACTGCCCTGAGGGCATCACGCCGACGGTCCTCCGTTCGCGTGCAGTCCTCTGGAAGAACGAAGGTCGTGCGAGCCAACCGATCAATGCGTTGAGGAAGACTCTCACGCTCGGTTCCTTGCGTTCTGCAGGCGTTCCGATGTTCAGGGTTCTCAAGGCGCACTTCTCCGGATTTCCGCCCGACGAACTCACGCTCATCTGGCTCGCGGCTATCAAGAATGACCCGCGACATGACAAGCTGCATCTGGACGAGATCGCCGATAAGATCATCGGCGGGCATATCGCCCCCCATGACTATCTGCCGTCTCCGCAGAACATCGCAGCCTGAAGCACGGGGACACCATCGAGACCATGCCGGGCGCACATCTGCGCCCGGCTTTCTTTTGTTGCTCCTTCGCTGTGATTTCCGTATAGTGCCCTGAGGCCATCACCAGGGAGGACACTCATGTCCGATATGTACGACCTCCCGACAGGGAGGATCGAGCCACTGCTCTTCAACCGTCTCGCGCGATGCGTAAAACGTTACTTCACGACATGGGACGAACGAAGGCAATGGTCTCGGATCATACTCTGCACGTTCCCCGAATCCGAACAGCTCGAGATTCGGGAATGGGCTAAGAAAAAAGCGGTGAGCGATATGGACGAGGTCATGCTCGTGCTGATCATGTTCTTCAACGCGGCGCTGCGCGAGTTCGGTTATCGGAAAGGCGTGTCCGAAATCGCACTTCATTCCATGATGGCGCGAATCCAGTCTGACAGATCGGCGCGAGGGACCTTGCTCCCACGACCGGACTCTCAATGAGCCTTCGGCCACCGGGTAGCACTCGGTGGCCAGATCTTTGTAAGGGCATGCTTCGAGCAGTCGTGTGGCCGAGCCGGGCATATGTAGCGCCCATACAGCACGAGCCCGTTATTCACATACTTCCAATCCTCCTTGGGCACCAAGGCCTCGAGGTCTTTCGATATCTTCTTGAGGTCAGTATGCCGCGTGAGGTCGAAGCGATGCGCAAAACGCTTCACGTGAGTGTCGGTCGGAATCCCCTCCCACGCACCGAACAGCTCACCCATCACCACGTGCGCGGTCTTGTAGCCGACACCTGGCAACGAGACGAGCTCCGCTTCGGTACGCGGAACCTGACCGCCGAATTCGGACCCTATCTTGCGTGCCGTCGCGATCACATGGCGGGCCTTTGCATTGAAATAGGTGATGCTCGATATCTGCATCGCCAGCTCGCTCTCATCGAGAGCCGCAAAATCCGCCGGGGTGCGGAGCTTCTTGAAGAGCTTCTCGGTGACGGCATTCACCTTCTTGTCGGTACACTGCGCGCTCAACATGACCGCTACGAGAAACTGGAATGGTGTCTGATACTTGAGCTCGCTCTTGGGCGCGGGATATGCGCGCTTGAGATAACGCACGATCGCACGTGCACGAGCAGCCCGCACAGCATCTGGTGCCATGCGGGCATGCTACACGGTCCATCTACAGTGCGCTAGGCATCGCAACCGCACTGGGCGCACGCTTCTCCCTTCTCGTGCTCGTGGTTGCACTTGGGACACACACGAGCATTCTCATTCTGTTCTGAGTCCATAGATGCATAGCTAGCGGGTAATGCCCGCACTATACGCGTACGCATGTGGAAACCACGTGAAGAACACCGCTCTTTGTTACTTGCCCGCGCCGGATGAAGCACCTGAACCCTCAGTGCCATCGGACGGCTCATTCATCTGTGATCTCAAGAACATGAGGTTGTTGGTGAGTGTACTTATCAGCGAGAGGATGCCTTCAGGCGATGTTTGATGGGGTGCGTTGAGATACGCGCGAACAGTCGTCGTATTCTGGTCAATGGTCTCTATATTCTTCTTTTCCCTCTGGAACCGATCTGGATCAGCATCCTCAAGCGGACCGATAAGACGCGAATATTTCTCAAGGAGGCGATGCGTTTCTCCCGCTAACGTATCGAGACGCATCCAATCAGCCTGGATATCATCCGGTGAGCGATGATGTGCAAATCGGATAATGTCTTCGCCCATGTCTGGATCTATCGGAGATAAAACGTCGCACGTGCCGTCACCATGACCTTCTTGTCGATAGTCGAGGTGTCGTAATTTCCGTAGTCGGAGATGTCGACGGAACCGGCTGCGAGGACCTGCACGACTCCGCCCGAGGCAGATTGCAGAGCACCCACGGAACGGTCGGTCGACTTTGCTATCTGCTCTGCGCGGGCCTTGGCGTCCTCGACAGCCTTGCCGATGAGCGAGACACGCAGTTCCGGAAGATTCGAGATGTAGTACTGCGGCATCTGGGCCGAGACGACAATGCCGCGTGCGGCAAGAGCGCTGATGTCTTTGGAAAGCTTTTGGACGAGCTCCGGCCTATCGGATTCGACGGACACATCGGTACGTACCGTGTAGCGCAAAGGGGCATTCTGGTCCGAGGAGTATTCCCTGTCCACGTAGACCGGGCTGATGGTCACCTTGTCAGAAGCGATGCCACCCTTCGTGAAAAAGTCGGAGACCTGCTTGGCGTCGTTCGCTATCCGCGTCTGTGCGTTCGGGAGATCTGCCTCGTAGGCAGAGCGTGAGAGCGAGACCGTCCATTTGGCTGAATCGGCAGTCGCATCGGTAGTCGCCGAGCCGGTGACGGTGAGGGTGTTGTCCAGCGTGTGGACCTTGTAAAAGGCGTACGCGCCGATGGCGGCTGCCCCCATGAGGCAGAGACCGAGGACGAGCGCAGGCGCAACCGTGTTTTTTTCGATAGGCATATGCGATTACTGTATCACTACATCGCGCGCGATGGAATCATCGTTTTCGGGTAGGCCGGAGGGGTTGTCTCGTAAGAGATTGATCGTCGCCGGCCCCGTGTACGCCCCGACATCCACCTGGGCGGTGAACGGCACGAGCGCCGTCGTCATCCAGTCCCCTTGTGCTTGCCCGTGGGAGGTCGCGATCTTGTTGCCTTCAGCGTCGGTGACGATGATCGGGAAGCTCGCCTCGAAATACCATGGCCCGGGAGCCTTACCGGTGATCGTGAAAACATGCCCGACTTTTGCCCCCATAGCAGGCGTATCCACGACGACCTGTGCGGAGAGCGATGATGCCGCCGGCTCAGATGGTTTTGTGGTCGTAGCGGGAGCAGGGGCCGGCGTAGGCGTGTCGTCCACAGGCACCGAACTGGGAGGGATCAGGCGCGGCAGTGCTGCATAGAAGACCATGCCCGCGATGATGAGCATCAGTATGATGAGCACGAAGACGACGCGTCGTGAGTCCATACGAAGATGATAGCACCGGTCGGGCCGGTGTCGAATCACAAATCTGCCAAAACGTGCGCAAGCTTTTCGCCGTCATGACGAGCGATATCCGCCTCGGAGGCAAAATCACCGGTGATGACCTTGCGCACAAGACCTTCCAGCGCTGCGTCGTAACGCATCGGGTATTTCTTCTCCTTCTCATATGCCGCCACGAGTTTCGGATCGAGCTCGGCGGTGTGACAGATCGCGTAATCGAATCGCTCGAGGCCGGAGTAGCGGAGCAATTCGCGCACCATGTCTGCTGCGGTGAATCCGTGCGTCTCTCCCCACTTGGTCATGAGATTGCAGATCACGACGGTCTTTCCTTTCGTCGCCTTGAGCGCTTCGGGCATACCTTCGACGAGGATGTTGGGAAGGATCGAGGTGTACAGATCTCCCGGGCCGAGGACGATGAGATCGGACTCGCGCACCGCCGCATCAGTCTCCTCGAATATCTTCGCGGGAGGATCGAGGAAGATGCGTTCGATAGGGATCGAGCCATCGTGCTTCGGGATGTCGATATTGGTCTCGCCGACTATCTCGGTACCATCGGCCAAGACCGCGTGAATGTGCGATTTGTCGAGCGACACCGGAAGCACTTTCCCGGTAAGGCCGAGCGCAACCGATGCCTTGCGGATAGCTTCGATGTCGCTGCCGTAGATCGACGCGAGCGCGGCGAGGAAGAGATTGCCAAAGCTGTGACCATTGACGGAGCTGCCCTCGTCGAATCGGAAATTGAAAAGTTCGCGCAAGATGAGCCCACGAGGACCTTCTGCGAGCGCCGCGAGTGCACGTCGCACGTCGCCCGGCGGCAGGATGCCAAATTCGTCGCGCAGGACCCCCGACGAGCCGCCGGAATCGAACATGTTGACTACGGCTGTCAGTTCGATCGGCAGCTCCTTGAGACCACGCAGCACCGTATAGCCGCTCGAACCGCCGCCGATCCGGACCACCTTCTTCATGGCGGTGATACTAGCACGACGCCTGCGTGGCGTCAGCTCGCTGCCAGAGGATATCGTCGGTGGCACGCGATGAACCGAACGTCTCATCGCGCCAGATTAGCAATCGAAACAGTAGCGCTAGTGAAGATTAGTGACCACCGCCATGTCCTCCCCCGCCGTGACCTCCGCCTCCATGGCCACCTCCGTGCGACTTTCCTCCACCACCCTTCCCGAAGAACGCTTTCTTCAGATCACCGGTAAAACCGTCCCAGAAACTCTTCCACGGATGTTTTGCATCGCCGGAGATGACATACCCCGTCGTATGGATTATCGGGTGCAGCACGAACTGCCAGAAGAACTTCGCCACGTTCCATGTACCTATGCCGATCGCCGCGATGAGATATCCCGCTTCAGATGCATTGCGCGGGAGGTGCCATGGCTCGCCATGCCCATGCCCATCGCCATGGCCGTGACCATGTCCATGGCCGCCCGGCGGATGTGCATCATGTCCTGCACCGTGACGATCGGCGGTCGGGTGTGCGTCGGGGCTGTGCGGTGCGGGGTGCGCATCAGGTGTGTGGGGTGCTGGTTCAGTCGTCGGCGTGTGATCCGGGGTCGGACGCGGGGCTGGCTCAATCGCGTGATCTACAGGAGCAGGAGCCGGTGCAGGTGCAGGCGCGCTGAGTATTCGATCTGTTCCCGCTCGAATCGCCGCAAGCTGAGCTTCGAGTGCTCTGCTTTTTGCGATCTCTGCCTGTAGCTCAGCCCACTTTGCTGCCAACACCGCCGGATCTTCGGCCGCTGCAGCAGGCCTTGGTGTCGGCTCAGGACCAGGCACCGGCGCTGGCGGCTCGGGTGGAGTCACCGGCGGTTCTCCGCCAGCAGCGCCACCACCCGCTGCAGCAGGTATTGTATCGTCGCCCTCACCGCCAGCAATCGAATCAGTCCCAGCACCTCCGGCCATAGTGTCAGCACCTGGGATCGTGTCCGCTGCATCCGATATCTCTTCGCCTCTTGCGTAACCAAAGATGCCGAGAGTCAGATCATCATCCTTCCATCTACCCTCCCTATCTTTTACATGCGTCTCGAGTTCCGCAGTTGTCATATCTAAGAGCTGAGCGAGCGATCGCTGATTTTTAGCATGATATCCTCGGAGCTCAGACAGTATCGCCGCATCATTTTTGTATTTTTCGAAGACTTTCTCGGGATCTTCTGCAAAGCTTTTTTGAAATGCGACCACTTTCTCGGCATGTTCTAGATTCTTGTCATGAACGCTATCGATCCAAGGGTGCCAATCATATTTGTCTTTGAGGCGCGCCATGTATTCCTCCTGAGATTCACCTGCTTTCATCGGGATTCGACTCGGCGGTACGGTTTTACCGTTTATGTACGCATAACCCCCCTCTTTTTTCTCTTGACGCAGTGAATCTCGCACAGCTCGTGCTTCGTCTAGCGGCCTGACGAGCCCATCAGAGACGTAGTCGGAAGCCAGAACCAGCTTCCATCCTGGCTCGAGTTTTACCGTACCTTGTTTCGGTTCTCCGGTAACGATCACTCTCCCGTCTGGGAATATCTCCACATGGCCATCCACGCCACTGTCGCCTGCGGTTTCCGTTCCCACTGATGTACGGATCTCGTTCTTATCATCCACGACATACAGCGGACTATCGCCCAGTACAAAGTATCGAAAAACACCCTCGGTGCCATCGACTCGTCGTGCGGCAGTCAATGTCGTTAGAGCCCTGTCGGAAGATGTCTTCTTTTCGAATTTCCTGACGAAACCCGGATCCGAACGTATTGCCTCACCGACATCTTGCTCCAACCACTGCTTCCAATCCTCGGTCATAAGCCTCTGACAATCATCCTCAGCACATACTCTCGTCACCAAGCGAGAGGCACCTCCGCTGTATGCGTAACTTCCAAGACCATCGCCAATAGCGAGACTATTTCCTGACCGACTGACGCCGAAGGCATCCTGGTTGGAGGAGCAGTTTATATTCACAGCAGTTACGCCATTTTTCTGTAGGTCTCCCAGCACTGTCGGAAAATTTCCGAACTCCAATTTCCTTAATTGACGATTTTCAGGAGCAGATTGGGATGCGGTATCGGCATTAGGTGACATCGGTGGCCCACTGGATCGAGAGGGTCTTTCGACGGCTTGAGCTGCGGGTACGATGAGCGATGACCCAAAGCGTTCACTCTTGTCGTCATATCCGGTCCGCACGATGGCCTTCCCATCGGGGAGTGATTCGACCAATCTGCGTGCCGGCATGCCGATGCCATGTTCTAGAGTTTGTCGCGGTCGCTTTGCCACGCCTCATTATCCCACCTTGCGCCGCGATTTCCACCTGTTAGACTATCCCCACACGCCCCATACGTATCCAGAGTGCGGTGAGAGATTCGGCTCGATGAACCGCCAGCAACCAGTCGCAAGACCCGGTGCTTCCTCCGAACCCTTAGCAGGGACGATACTTTCCAAAAAAGTTCTCCCCCGTAGGGGGAGCGTTTTTTATCAGGGTTAACACCCATATCATGTTCCATCAGCTTACGCGTTATACGACAGAGTCCGTGACCTCCGGTCACCCGGACAAGGTCTGTGATCAGATGTCCGACGCCATCCTCGACGCCGCACTCAAAGGCGACCCGATGAGCCGTGTCGCTATCGAGACCTTCGGCAGCCATGGCACCTTGATGATCGGCGGCGAGATCAAGACCAACACCAAGCTCGACATGAAGAAGATCGCGCTCAAGGTCTACAAGGACATCGGCTACAAGGATGAGCTCAAGGTCAAGATGGCCGTCGCCAAGCAGTCCAACGACATCGCGATGGGCGTCGACACCGGCGGAGCCGGCGATCAGGGCATCATGTACGGTTACGCGACCGACGAGACAAAGGAGATGCTCCCGCTCGGTGTCGTCTTGGCACACGGTCTCGCCCGCAATCTCGAGAAGCTTCGCACCGAGAAGAAGCACACCTGGCTCAGGCCTGACGGCAAGACGCAGGTCACCATCGTCGACGGCAAGGTCGTCACCGCGCTCTGCTCCACCCAGCATGCCGAGAAGACCAAGCAGGAAGATATCCGCGCCGCGCTCATCAAGGACCTCTTCAAGCCGACCTTGGGCAAACACTGGAACGACGACATCGAGATCCTCGTAAACCCGACCGGACGCTTCGTGCAGGGCGGATTCGAGGCTGATGCGGGCCTCACCGGCCGCAAGATCATGGTCGACACCTACGGCGGCCTCATGCCGCACGGTGGCGGCGCCTTCTCGGGCAAGGACGCGACCAAGGTGGATCGCTCGGCGGCCTACATGTGCCGCTTCGTCGCCAAGAACCTCGTGGCTAATGGCTACGCCAAGAAGGCACTCGTGACGGTGGCCTACGCCATCGGTCGGGTCGACCCCGTGATGGTCGAGGCCTTCGACATGGACGGCGGTCAGAAGGGCAAGGATCTCACCGAGATCGTCAACAAGCACTTCGACTTCCGCCCGGCAGCCATCATCGAACGCTTGGAGCTGCGCAAGCCGATCTTCCGCGCCACCGCGGCCTACGGCCACTTCGGCGTCGACGGACGCCCGTGGGAGAAGATCGTCAAGATCTAGACACTTGCACCCTGGAGCGCCATAGCGTATTGTCCCGATAGTTTGAAAAACGAGGTGTCAGATGACCAAAGAAGAAGCCCTCCTTCTGTTCGGGATGCTGAGAAAGGCCTTCTATCACTCACGGTACGGAACTCATGCCTGTGTTCGGGCTATGACCAACCACACGGCCCCTCCGTATAAGCTGGGGAATTCCGATATCGTACTCGTCTACGGCACGGATTCCGAATGCGTAGTTCTGGCGAGCATGTTCAATCGTATGTGGAGTGAACGACGAAACCGATGTCTCTCCGAGAAGGTATTCACTGTTGCAAAAAAATCCGGACGGTTCGAATTATGCAGCAAATGCAATGATCGGACCGAGTGTCTGTTCCGTTTCAAAACCAGATCGGCCGCACAGACATGCGTTGACTATTTGTCAAAAATGTATTCGTTTTGACGCGGTAAGTCAGCACAACCGAGTTGAGCCCGATTCGTCGGGCTCTTCTTATACCTACTCCACCGTCACGCTCTTGGCGAGATTACGCGGCCTATCAACATCGAGTCCTTTTGCAGTCGCGAAATAGTACGCGAAGAGCTGGAGCGGGACCACCGTGAGTATCGGCTCGAGCATGGGGATGGTCGGCGGTATGTAGAAGACGTCGTCGGCGAGCGATGCGATCTTGGTGTCCCCTTCTGTCGCAAGCGCGATGACGGGGCCTCGACGTGCCTTTATCTCCTGGATGTTCGAGAGCATCTTCTCATACACACCGTCTTGCGGCGCGATAGCGACCGTCGGGAACCTGTCGTCGATCATCGCCAGAGGACCGTGCTTCATCTCACCGGCACCACACCCCTCGGCGTGCACATACGAGCATTCCTTGAGCTTGAGCGCGCCCTCAAACGCGATCGGATAATTGTACGAACGGGCCATGTAGAGGAAATCACGTGCGTCTTTATATTTCTCGGCCAATGCCTTGAGCTCATCCGCTTTCGCGAGTATCGACGATATCTTCCGCGGCAACGCCTGGATCTCTCTCGCGATCTCACGCCCGCGTTCGCGACTCATGCGACGCGTCCGCGCCATGAAGAGCGTAAAGAGCGCGAGTGCTGTGATCTGCGAGACGAGAGCCTTGGTCGATGCGACACCGATTTCCGGGCCTGCATGATTGTAGACGCCCGCGTCGGTCTCGCGCGCGATCGTCGAACCGACCGTATTGACGATACCGAGCGTAAGCGCACCATGTCGCTTCCCTTCTCGGATCGCTTCGAGCGTATCTGCGGTCTCTCCCGATTGCGTGATGGCCAGGATGGCGGTATTGGCATTGATGACCGGATTGCGATAGCGGAATTCACTCCCGAGTTCCACCTCAACGGGGATACCGGCCTCGGCTTCGAGCATGTATTCGCCGACGAGCCCCGCATAGTATGCCGTGCCACAGCCGACGATGATGATGCGATCGATCGATTCGAGCTTCTGGGCGACACTCTCGAGCCCGCCGAGCTTCGCCCGACCATCGTCCACGAGCAATCGTCCGCGCGTCGTGTTCTCGATCACCTCCGGTCCTTCCATGATCTCTTTGAGCATGAAGTGCGGATATCCCTCCTTCTGCGCCTCTGCGGCATCCCAGTCTACCGTCTGACTCTCGCGTTCTACGCGGCTCGCATCGAGGCGCCTGATCTCGTGCGAATCTGGTCGCAATATGGCTATGTCGCCATCCTCGAGGAAGACCACCTCTTTGGTGTGTCGTACGATCGGCGAGGCGTCTGATGCGATGAAGCGGGAACCCTCACCGAGGCCCACGACGACCGGCGCTCCCATTCGCGCTCCGATGATAAGCTCCGGCTGCGCATCGTACTGCAGGGCGATCCCGTACGTGCCGCGCACATCGCGCAACGCGGCAAACACAGCCTTCTCAAAATCCTTTTCGGTCTTCAGGTGTTCTTCCACAAGATGAGCGAGCACCTCTGTATCCGTATCAGAAGCAAATGTATGCCCGCGCGCCACAAGCCGCTCTTTGAGCTCACGATAGTTCTCGATGATACCGTTGTGTGCGACCCAGACATCGCCTGTGCAATCCTTGTGCGGATGCGCGTTCTTTTCGGACGGCTCGCCGTGGGTCGCCCAGCGCAGGTGCGCGATACCGCTCGCTCCCGGCATATCCCGCGTTATGCGCTTTCGTAGTTCAGCAACTGCGCCTTTTGCGCGCACCGCACCGGAACCAGGGATGAATATGCCCGCCGAATCGTAGCCACGGTATTCGAGCGTCGAAAGTCCCTCCAGGAGCACCTGTTGCGCATCATCTTTTTTGCCCGTGTATCCGAAGATGCCACACATACCGCTACTGTATCACAGCGTGATTTTCGCCGCAGAGAGCCTGGATCGCTTGAGCGTCTTCACGACTGGGGGTCGTCGATGTCCCATTGAGCAGCATGAGGGAGTCGGTCGACGTGCTGTCAGCCAGTCCGAGCGCATGGCCGAGTTCGTGCGCCAACAGGTGTCGGAATTGCATCCTATCGTGCAGGTGTGCGATGGCTATCTCTTGGCCAGAGAGCGACGATTCGTATGATGCGTACGTGCCACCCGCTTCGTACCACAAGGGATCGCTCGATGTCGCCGCAATCGTGATGATCAGATCGGGACCCGATGTGCCATACGCGAACAACACTCGTCCTGCCGCCCTATCCCACCACGCTGCCGCATCGGACACAGCGGCGAGCGCAGAGCCGCGATTTGGATCTGCAGTGTCGGTCGCTACGGAATAGATGATAGTGTGCTTGCACGGATATGCGGCCTGCGAGACCCGCGAGAAGACGGTGGAGATGTCCGCATATACGCCTCCCACGCCAGTGAGTCCGAGGAACGCTGCTGAGAGGAGTGTCTTGTACATAGCGGCACGTCAGTATGCGCCGCTTTCATGAGACACACGTGAATACCGCCCATTTTTCAAACGAAGCGAGGACATCATGCAAAGAGGCCTGCTCGCAGGCCTCGGGCCGAGAGGAGCGCCCGCCCAGGAGGGCGGGACGCGTGCCTTCTTTGCATGATGTCCGAGCGAAGCTCTACTTCAACTGTGCATCGATCGCCGTGGTGAACGAGGAAAGTGGCTGTGCGCCATCGATAGCCTTCGTGCCGATGATGAAACCCGGCGTACCCTGGATGCCGAACTTCTGTCCTTCTGCGGTCTCGGCCTGGATCTCTGCGTCGTACTGAGCTTTCTTCTGCGCGACGAGCGCTTTCACCTTCGCGGCATCGATACCGCCGATCTTCTTGTTGAGCGCATCGATGGATGCGGCATCACCGAAGCCCTGATCGCCCTCCTCATCCTGCGCCTTGTACATCGCGGTGCGCCATGCAAAGTACTTATCCGGGTAGAGGGCCCAGACAGCCTTCTCGTATTCTGCTGCGGTGACCGAGTCCTGCCCGAGGAACGCAAAGTTCTTGAAGACGATGCGGAGCTTGCCCGTATCGACGTACTTGGCCACGATGTCGGGTATCGACGGGGCGGTCGGGATACCCTGGACGCCACCGACCTCTACCGCCTTGCAGAACGGACACTGGTAGTCCGACCAGAAGGCCATCGTGAGCGGCGCGTCTGCCTTGCCGATGAATGGAGCACCATCGATCTTCACGTCTTTGACGTTCACATCCTTCGGAGCTGGCTGACCTCCTGCCGTGGCACCGTTCGTGCCATGAGATAGGCCGAAGAAGAGGCCCACGGCCACGAGCGCGCCCGCGAGCACGATGGCACCGGGGAGGTACAGGGCTGAGTAATCTTTTGTGGTTGATTCAGACATAGCGACTGAAGATACGATAATGCCCGGATTGTACCATGGCGTCCGTCAGCCCCACTAGCGGCGGCCAGAGGCCACAGTGGTATAGTAGCGGACATGTCACTGCTCTGGCTGGTGCTCCCGCTCGGGACGGTAGTGGGTACGCTCTTCGCGGCGAGCCTCGCCGGCGCGATTCACGCCAATCTTGCGAAGGCCTATGAGCACGGCAATCCTATGCTCTCCGTCTTACACGCCGCACTGCTTATCATCGTGGCAGTCTTCGCCGTCCATGGGTTCGTCTGGTTCTGAGAGAGTTACTTGCGCGCGAGTCCGTCGAGTACCGTCCACAACCCGGGGTCTTCTCCTCCGTCGATCTTGAATATCGATACGCCTCGTACACCCAAACGCTTGGCGAGGGATACTTTGTCCTGGATGGCTTGCGCATCGCTCCAGACGAGGTATCTGAACGCCGTCTGTAATGTGTTCTCCGAGGAAGCCGTCGGTATGCCACCGACCGCCGAACCGGTCTCGTCCGGCACCGGGTCCGCCGCGAATGTATCCGTACCGATGAGCATCTGTGTCGATGTCGGTACGTACGCCAGACCCATCTCACCAGCGCTGTTGCGCGCTGCACCGATGCCATAGAGGCTCCCGATCTGCGATGCGTAGCGCGGATTGAATGACCAGAGGATGGAGTAGTCGTAATCGCCGACAGCTCCTCCGACGCGGTATTCATACCCATAGGTCGCGATACCGATCTGTATCTTGCTCGGCTTGATCTGCTTCATAGCGAGGCGGATCGATTTCTCGACCCATTTCGGATCAGCTATCGGCGCATAGAGCACGGCCTGGTTGGCCTTATTGAGGGTGAGGTCTGCCGTGCGTTGATCGTAGGTCATGAATCGCACGCGGTCGCAGTATTTATTGATAGCGGCGAAATCGTTCGCATATTCGAGCGTCTTAGGGATCTTGGCGAACGCATCAGCCGGCGGGGTGCGCGCCTCGATGGTGCACATGACCCACTTATCACCCATGCGCTGATAGAGCCCCTTCAGGAACAGAGCGAAGTACGGCTTGGTCGATGCGCCCTTATTCTCGAAATCGATATCGATACCGTCGAATCCTTTCGCATTCACTTCGGCGGCGATCGCATCCTCGAGCGCTTGGCGCTTTTTTGCAGTCTTGAGGACATCAGAGAGGAACTCCTTGTTAGAGGACATGACCGTCGGGATGATGCGGATCTTCTTGGCCTTGGCAGTTGCTATGAAACTCGCCCAGGGCTCTTCTTGTAGCTTGCCGTTGTCGACGAGGCTGCCATCGCTCTTGAGCGTGTAGACAAACGGGTTTATCTCGGTGAACGAATCGAGGTGCTGTAAGGCATCAGCAGTGCCCGTGGCCGAACGCCAGTAGGGTATCCATCCAGATACCTCGAAACTGGCGGCATGCGCGTGCGGCGCGAACCCGCAGAACATGGATATAAAAACACCGGCAATGGCGTAGCGTCTCATGATTCTCATAGACGAGAGTCTACCACAAGGGCACTTCATTTTTCTAAGCTCGTGTACGAGCTAGAAAAATTGGTCGTACCCTATCGTCTTACCGCAACAGAGCCGTCTTCAGCGGATCGCATTGCCCTTGCCCACGAGCGGCATCGGAGCGCCAAGATATTTGGACTGTCTGTGGAATGCGAGATCGGCGACGGCCTTGAGGGTGGCCGGTATCTCGCGAAGGTAATCCCACGCGGTTCCCCCATCGCCCGCCACGAGTCCATCTGCGTCGATGCCCATCGCGCGCGCCAGAAATACCGCGCGAGGCAGATGAAAATCTTGCGTGACGATGACGAGCGAGCGAGCACCGAATATGTGCCGCGCACGGTACATGCTGCTATAGGTATCGAAGCCCGCGTGATCGAGGAATATGTCCCGTCCCGGTATACCCTTTTCGAGCAGATAGGTCAGGACGGGGCTCACTTCATCGTACGAGCGCTCTCCATCATCGCCGGTGACGAGCAACTTCTTGACGATGCCCGCGCGATAGAGGGCTATCGCAGTATCCGCACGTTGGGCCAATATCGCAGACGGTTGGCCTGCGACGACCGACGCGCCGAGTATGAGCGCAGCTTGTGCCGGACGGATCCCGTCGCTCGTGGTGAAGAGGTGCGGCTGCACCATCGAGCGCACCACGATGGGTACGACGAGCATGATCGCGACAGCTCCTGCTGCCGCGATCATGAGGCGTGGGATACGAGACGAGAACCGACGCATGGTCTTCGCTATTGGATGACCGTGAAGTTCACCGTGTTGCTCGTGCCGCTACCGTTCTGTACCGATACCGGATAGACACCCGGCGTGACGAACTGGAGATACATAGGGCAGACCGTGCCAGTCGTGACGTCGCACGGGGAGAGGTACTGCGGGATGGTGTAGTAGATCGTCGTACCGTTGTACGAAGGCACGTGCATCGTGCCACCGTTGCCGAAATGCACGGTGTTGTCGTACGTCGAGAAGCCGGAACCCTGGATGGCGATCTGCGTACCTGCGACACCCCGCACCGGCGTGATGCTCGCTATCGAGAGTGAGCCGGTCGAGCCCGTGTTGGACACATTGACCGTGATCGACGAGGTGTTGGAGAGCCCAGCACTGTTGGTCACGGTGAACACGATGGTGAACGTGCCTGACTGCAAGTACGAATGCGTAAACGTGATGGTCTGTAGACCGGTCGCGATGTTCTGCTGCGACGCCTGCGCGTACGCATAGTTCTGCGGATCACCCCACTGCACCGATGCGGTGAGATACGAGCCGCTCTGATTGTTGACGGTCAGGCTCCACACGCCCTGCGTGTTGAGACCGAGGTTCGTGGGGCCGGAGACGTTGGTGATCACCGGGGCGCCATACGAGCCGAGCGAGGTCACGGTGAACGGGAGCGTGTTGCTCGTGTAGCCGCTGGAGTTGGTCACCGACACGTAGTACGTGCCGAGGCCGACCTGCTGCGAGCCGTAGCCCGTGAGCTGCGTCGGAAGCGTGAAGGAGAGCGAGCGACCGTCGGAGGAACTGAGGTTCGTGATGACGCCGTTGCCGAAGTGCACGGTGTTACCGGTCGTGGAGAATCCGTTGCCGATGACAGTGACGCTGGCACCGACCGCGGCCGATTGTGGAGTCAGTGTAGTGATAGTCGGGGTCGTGTACTGATTGCGGTCGTAGTAGTTGCAGTTCGGGTAGTAGGTCCCGATGCCGCTGTAGCCGTAGTAGTACGAACCCTGAACACCATCACATCCCGTGCCGTATCCATACTGCGGGTACGTGTAGGTCGGCTGTACGTAGCTCGGCTGCGTATACGGGTAGGTGTAGGTCGGCGCGGTGTACGACGGGGTCGTGTACGTGGGAGCGACATACGAGTAGTCGTACGACGGCGTCACATATGAGGACCCTCCGCAAGAAACGCGGTCCAACGCAAGACGCGTCGGGCCGTCGACGTAGCCGGTGGCCGAGAGTCCCTGCGCGCCCTGGAAGTTGCGTACGGCAGCAGCGGTCGCCTTGCCGAAGTAGCCGGTGACCATCCAGTTGCCGCCGCCCGGGTAGTGGCGACTGACGAGAAATTGCTGGAGCGACGTGACATCAGAGCCGCTCATCCCGAGGGAGAGATCGCGTGTGATGCCAGTGCAAGCACCCGTGTAGGCGGCCTGATCGTACATGGAGTACGAGGAGCCGTACGAAGGTGTCGAATAGGACGGCGACGAGTAGTAAAACGTCTGCGCCGAAGCGAGACCTGCCATGCCGAAGGTGACCACTGCGATCACGAGCGCACCTGCTTTCTTATAGATACCGGCCATACGGATGCCTGTTTTTAAGTTTTTGTGCGGAACGGCGACACATTCCGTCTAATGTGGCTATTATACATCATTTTTCACATTTAGCAAGTGTAGCGGGAGAGGGCGGATTTCTGATGAATCCGCCCTCGCTCTCCCCTCTTTTGACCCGCTTATGCCTGGCTGCGCGCTACTTTGAGCGCCTGTGCCCACCAGGTGAGCGTATCCAGCATCGTATTTCCCGCGGCATCGTGTTCTGCGAACGCGCCATCCTTAGTACCACCATCAGCGAACGTCCAGCTACCAGGCAGGGCGACGATATCGCGTGTCGGTGCCATGCGCAGCTCTATGGCATTCATGCGCAATTGTTCGATGGCACGCACGCCGAGAGTAGAACCGTGTGCGACGAACGCGACCGGCTTGTTATTCCACTCGCGGCTGACGCTGTCGAGCGCGTTCTTAAGTACCGCAGCAGGCCCGCGATTGTACTCGGGCGTGACGATGATGAATGCGTCTGCTTCGTCGATCTTCTCAGCCCACTTCTTCACTTCCGGATTCGCATAGGCGCCGTCTTTGACCATGCTCGGCGGCATCGCGTCATCGTAAAAAGGCAAGGGATGGTCGCGCAGGTCGAGAAGCTCTACCTCGAACTCCGGGCGCTGCTTGGCGAGTCCCGCGATCCACGCCGCGGGCTTGTCGCTGAAGCGACCCTGACGCGTGCTTCCGATAATCACTTTCACCTTGAGGGTATCCATATAGATCATTTCTTAGTACCGCACCGACTAATGTCTCCAGATAATTTGTGGAGCAAAGAGAAGAGATGTTCGGAATTCACGGAATAGAAGACCTCCTGGCCACGGCGCTCGTCGATGACGAGGCCGGCGGTCTTGAGCGTCTTGAGGTGTTGCGATACCGCAGGCTGGGAGAGCTTCACTATGTCGCGCAACTCCCCTACCGTCTTACGTCCGCGGAGCAAGGATTGGATGATGGTATAGCGCGCGGCATTGCCGAGGGCCTTGCCGAACTTCTCCATCTCGTTGCAGAGCGCGCTCATATCGATATATTAGCATATGCTTATACATATGCGAACATCGGCGCAGTGTGGATAAATCCTATAGCAGCGACACGAGACGCTGGATATCGGTCAGTGAGTGCGCCGGGAAGTTGCCGATACGGATGTGCGTGTCTTTGCGCTCGCCATAACCGGAGGCGATCGTGAAGCCTGCTGCTTTGAGCTTGTCGATGATGGGCTTCGAACCGCCGGGCGTCTTGGCGACGATGACCGTCTGTGATTGGTATTCGGGGAGTATCGGTTCGAGCTCAGTTTCTCCGCACGCGTCGAGCGCAGTGCGGATGAGCGCAGCCTTCTCAGTGGTCTCTTTAGTAAGTACCTCTATACCGCGTGCGTTCAGGTCTCGCGCGATCTCATTGAGCAGGTAGATGCCGAGGACGTTCGGCGTCTCTACCGTGTTCCCCTTCGCCGCATAGTCCGAGAGCTTCGGAAATGAATGGAACGCGCCGGTGTACTGCGTCGAACTCAATTCTGTCGCACGGGTCACCGCACGCGGCGATACCACGGCGACGCCGAGTCCGGCCGGCATGCCAAAGCCCTTCTGAACCGAGGAAAAGAGTACATCCGCCGCTGTAAACGCATCGGGAAATGTCGGCGCAGATGACACGACATCAAGGACGATCAGTGCCTCAGGAAATCTTGCCCGAACCGCGGCAAAAAACTCCGGACTGAGCCGTGTGCCGTTGCTCGTCTCGTTGTGGGTGATCGCGATCATCTCTGGGACGAAATCCCCGGGCACTTCCGAAAGATCAAACGAACCATCCGGTTTCTGGTCGACTTTCCGCGCATCTTTCCCCTGTGCGGTCGCAAAATCATAGAAGCGCTTGGCGAAGTGTCCGCTCACGAAGTGCAGCGTGTTGCGTGCCGAGAGATTCTGTATGGAGCGCTCCATCCATTCGGTCGCCGAGCCCGCGAAGAATACTTGTCGGTCTGCCGGGGTACGCAAGAGCGTACGCACACTCTCACTCGTCGCATGAAAGAGATCCACAAAGAGCGGTGAACGGTGTGATACCGAATGGATGTCCTTGGAAAGCGCGTCGGAAAGGAATTCGCGTAAGCGCGGATATTCCTGCGTAGGGCCGACAGTGAAGTACTTCATCACCCTAGTATAAGACACGTGAGCGGAAAGTCTCAGGGATAGCGGCCAGTTCTTCTGGGGCACCATTGAGGCTCTTGCCCGCGATATCGGTGATCACGTATCCCGTCCGCTCATCGGTCTTGAGGTACTGTCCTACGATATTGATGCCGCGCGAGGCGAGTATCTCGTTGATCTGTGCGAGGATGCCCGGGACATTGCGATGCAGATGCACGATGCGATGCGATTTCGCGAGGCGTGGCGCGTGGAGCTGCGGAAGGTTTACGCACATGTCGGTACCGCCCGTGCCCACATATTCCACGAGCCGCGCCGAGGTATATTCGCCGATATCTTGCTGGGCCTCTTCGGTAGAGCCGCCGATATGCGGTGTGAGTATCACATTAGAGAGATTCTGTAGCGGCGAGACGAAGCGCTCATCGTTGCCGGCGGGCTCGTGCGGGAACACGTCGACGGCAGCCCCGGCAAGACGCCCACTCTTGAGCACTGCCGCAAGCGCGTCGATGTCGACGATATTCCCACGACTGAGATTCATGAGGTATGCGCCCCTCTTCATCTGCTTGAGCTCCTTTGCACCGATAAGGTGTTTATTCTCTGCCCTGCCATCTACGTGGAGCGTAACGACATCAGCCTCCTTGAGGAGCTGCGTGAGCGTCGACGCCCGACGTGCCGTTCCGAGCGTGAGGCGATGCGCGATATCATAGAAGATCACTTTCATGCCGAGCGCCTCAGCGAGTACAGAAAGCTGCGAACCGATGTGTCCGTAACCGATGATACCCAGTGTCTTCCCACGAGCTTCAAAACACCCATCGGCTGATTTCTCCCATTCGCCGGCGTGCGCCTTGGCGCTCTTGTCCCCCGCTCGGCGCATGAGCATGATCATCTCCGCGAGCGTGAGCTCGACCACACTGCGCGTGTTCGAGAAAGGAGCATTGAACACCGCGATACCTCGCTCGGCTGCCGCAGCGAGGTCTATCTGGTTGGTGCCGATGCAGAATGCCCCGACAGCGAGGAGCTTAGGCGCGTTCTCCAGGGCGCGCTTCGTGACCTTGGTCTTGGAACGGATGCCGAGGATAGTGGCGTCGCGCAGCTCTGCGATCAGCTGGTCTTCGCTCAGTGCCTTCGGGAACGTGCGGAGCGCATATCCCGCGCGCGTGAATGTCTCCACGGCATTCGGGTGGATATTCTCGAGGAGCAGTGCGACAGGCTTGGAAGACGTACGCGCCATATGGGAGCTCATCCTACGCGAGTCCTGCGCCGCTTTCAAGGATGGTCAGAAGTTGCTCAAAGGATGCCGCTACCGCATCGGCCTGAGCGACCACCTTCTCGCGCCAGGCGTGTTCCGTGTAAGCGACGAATGTATCTGCCGCACCGCTCTGACGTATCTCATAGTCCGTCCAGCCATCACCGACGATAGCGAGGGGTCGGGCCAAGCCGGCGGCCGCGACCGCCTTCGTCTTCCCTCCCGCGTGCGCGGATGGCCTGGATTCATCGACACCTACCGCAACGCCGGATTCGTCGAATACGAACGCGTTCGCATACACATGCGAGCGCGCGATATCCAATGCATCAGCGACCGGCCAGATGATCTCGTCGAATCCGCCCGAGATGATGGCGATAGCACCTGTATGCGCAGAAAAGAAATCCTTGTGCGCCAGGAACGATGGCGTGATGTGCTCCACGATTCGCGAAGCGACCTCTGCGACGGCCGCACGCGTCGGGGCGACGAGAGCGATACGTCGCGAAAGCGATTCATTGAAAGCGATGGTGCCGTCCATGCCGAGCGCCGTGATGCGCTTCACTTCGGCCAAGACCGCATCTCGATCGTCGCGCCCCGAAAGCGCGATCTCGCTCACGAGATCCAGGGTCTCACAGTCGACGACGGTACTATCGAAGTCGAAGACGACCGAGGCGAACCGCATAGTCTAAAGAAGGTTCCGCTGACTCGGCACTTCGGCGGATTCTTCTGCCCGTACGGCTATCTTCTCCATGGCCTGGACCGCCTCGAGCGGATGTTTTCCGCGCGCGGTCTCATCCGAGAGCATGACTGCGTCTGCGCCGGTGATGATGGCGAAGACTTCGTCGGTCACCTCGGCACGCGTCGGTTCGGCGTTCTCCACCATCGAATACAGCATCTGCGTCGCGACGATCACCGGCTTCTTGGCCGCCTTGCACTTCTCGATGATGGTACGCTCGATGAACGGTATCTCGCCCAAGGGTTCTGCGAGCCCGAGATCGCCGCGCGCCACCATGATCGCATCGGCGGCTGCTATGATCGCGTCGATATCGTGCACGGCTTCGTCGCGTTCTATCTTGGCGATGATCGGGACCGATGCTCGGCGCGCGACGATCTCTGCGCGTAATCGCTGCACATCTGCCACAGAACCGACGTATGACTGCGCGACGTAGTCCACACGTTGTGCGATGCCGAAGTCGAGGTCATGCAGGTCTTTTTCTGTCAGTATCTCCTTCTCGTCATCGAACGCATGCCCGTCTTCTGTCTTCCCTCGCGGTCCAGAGAGGTCCTGGATGATCGGGATGTGACGACCGAGCCGCTCCCCGACCGAGCGGACGATGGCGATGAATCCAGCATGCTCTTCGTGCGTACCATGAGAAAAATTGAGCCTGACGACATCGGCACCGGCGGCGACCAGCTGCTCGATATCGGCTTCCCTGCTACAGGATGGGCCGACGGTCACGACGATCTGGGTGCGAGATGACGGGCTCATATCGCGATAGTAGCAAGACGTTGGTATTTCGCGACTCGCTCAGGCTTGCGCAGAGCACCCGCCTTGAGGCCGAACGCACCGAAGGCGAACGCGAGATCCGCGATGAAATCATCCATCGTCTCGCCCGAGCGATGACTCACGATGCAGTCGATACCGCGCTCGCGCGCTGCCCGCATCGCGTCGACAGTCTCCGAAAGCGTGCCGACCTGATTCGGCTTGATGATGACGGCCGTGATGGCGCCCGCTTCGGCCGCATGCGTGATTCGCGAGGCGTTCGTGGTCGTGAGATCGTCACCGACGATACGCGCTGATACACGCGCTTGAAGGGATGCATAGTCGCCCTCTGCGGCCTCTTCGAACGGATCCTCGATCGAGAGCAATGGATATGTCGCGCAAAGATGGCTGTACATGTCACCGAGTTCTCGCGAATCGACACAGCGTCCGTCGACGGTATACGTACCGCCATGGAAGAATGACGACGCCGCGGCATCGATCGCAAAGCGGACTTTCCCGTCATTACCGGATTCCTTGACGGCGCGGGTCAGCAACTGAAACGGCACCTCGTAGCGTGCCTCAGGGATCACAAAACCTCCCTCGTCTCCCATGCTCGCACCCGCATCTGCGCCATATACCTCGGTGATGATCGCGCCGAGCTTGTCGCCGATCGCACGTGCCATCGCGAGAGCGTCTCTGATCGAATCGGTCTCGGGGATGATGAGATGCTCTTGGAACGAGAGCGGCGTGACCGCGTGCTTTCCGCCGTTGATGTAATTCATGTAGAGGTACGGCACATGGCGCGATGGCGTCATATTCGAGAGCGAACGCAGATGCTGGTACACCTCTACCCTCTTTGCCGCAGCGGCCGCCTTGGCCACGGCGATCGAGACACCGATCATCGCGTTGCCGCCTAATCGTGCTTTCTGCTCTGTCCCGTCGATAGCGAGCATCGTAGTGTCGATCGCTCTCTGGTCTGCGGCATCCATACCGATGAGCGTAGGCGCTATGAGCTCAGTGATATTGCGCAGCGCCTGTGAGACATGCCCGTCTGGGTCACGCAGCTCGGTCGCTTCGGTCGAGCCCGTCGATGCGCCGGACGGGACTGAAAATGTCCCGGTCGCATCACCACATGAGACCGCGACCGATATCGTGGGCTTCTTCCGGGAATCGTTCACTTCTTCTGCGTGGATCGCTGTGATGGTAGCCATATCATTCGTGGATGAGCGCGAATAGGTCGGACACGTTTGCATCGGTCGGGCCGGTCATGATGAGATCATTCGTATGCTGCAAGAACGTGTAGGTGTCGAAGCTGTCGAGTGCGTCCTCGAATCGCAAACTCAGCTGCGCAGCTCGCGCGAGCGTGCCAGCATCCGTAAGTGCTCCCGCCGCATCGGAATTGTCCTTGCCGTCTGAGCCGAACGCGAGCATCGTCTCGCCTGCGCGCAAAGCGCGGAGCGCCTCGAGGGATACATACTGACAGCGTCCCCCTTTGCCGCCCTTCTTTGTCACGATGAGTCGTGGCTCTCCTCCGGCGAGCACGACGGTCTTGTGGCCCGACGCTTCGCGCATCATCGACAGAAGCTTGGCCGGTTCATCGTAGAGTGCCTCGCCGATACGCACGACCCGGTAGCCCCGGGATTCCGCCTCCCGCTGCATAGCATCGAGTGCACCGTGATTCGATATCGCAGGGATGTTGTGCACCTTCTCGAAGTACATCGCTTCTTTCGGCGTCTCATGCAAGGCGTATCCGGTGAGACCGTACTTGTCGAGGATCGCTTGCGCATCAGCCACACTACTCTTGTCGAGATAAGTCGGACCTGAGGCTACCTCTTCGTAGTGCTCGCCCGGGACATCGCAGAAGACCAGTGCGACCACGGTCGCCGGATAGAGGAGTTTCGCCAGCCCGCCGCCCTTCACCGCTGAAATGTGCTTGCGCACGGTGTTCATCTCCTCGATCGTCGCTCCGGTGTGCAAGAAATCATCGTAGAGCTTCACGCCTTGATCACATTCGTCCATCGGCCAGCATAAGAGCGCCGAACCGCCGCCAGAGACGGCGACGATGACGAGGTCGTCTTCTTCGCAGTTCTCGGCCATCCCGACGATACGCTCGGTCACGGCGACGTTGCCCGCCGATGGCTTCGGGTGCGTGCCTTCCCATACATCGGCGACCGCACAGACGCCCGGGCGCACATCAATAGCGACCCCACGTTCGACGCGGCCGTCGAGCACCTTCCCTATCTCTTCTACGGCGCGACACGATGCTTTGCCAAAACCGAAGACATGGATGCGTTTGTACTTCGAAAGTTCATAGGCGCGCCCGTCCGCATGCAGCGTCGCGCCATCGAACCACAGCTGTGCACGCACCACGGCACCGGTATCGATAGCGGCATATGCCGATTCGGCAATAGCGAGAGCATCGGTGCGAGCAGGTGTCGTCCCGAGGGACGTAGTGTTCTTGATGAGACCGCTCATAGGCTAGACCGTATTCGTCGGCTTCCCTTCGAGGAAGGCGATGATGTTGCCCGCGCTTATCTCCTGTATGTCCTTATTCGCCTCATGAGAGTCGAACGCGACATGCGGCGTGATGATGACATTGGGCATCTGCATGAGCTCCTTGTCGGCAGCCACGTGCTGGGCAGCCTCGGCGGAGAGTGCCGCATCTGCACCGCTCTTGAGCGTGCGCTCCTCTTCGAGCACATCGAGTCCGGCGCCGGCGAGCTGTCCGCTCTTGAGCGCCTCGAGCATCGCCGCAGTATCGACGAGCTCGCCGCGGGCGGTGTTGATGAGATACGCGCCGCGACGCATCTTTCCGATCCGCTCTGCATCGAGGAAATGATGATTCTCGGGCATGTACGGCACGTGGACCGAGATGATGTCGGACTGTCCGAGCAGTTCGTCGATGCTGACGTACCGTGCGTGCGGTCCCTCGAGATCCTTGGCCGGGTACATGTCATACATGAGGACCTCCATGCCGAATCCTTGTCCGAGACCGACGACGGCGCGCCCGATGTTCCCGGTACCCAAGACGCCGAGCGTCTTACCGAAGAGATCGAAACCCTCGAGACCCGCCTGCGAGAAACTTCCCTCTTCGCGGACGCGGCGCGACGATTCGTACAGCTTGCGGCTGAGCATGAGCATGAGTCCCATCGCGAACTCGGCGACGGTGTGCTGGCCATACCGTGGCACGCGCGCGACGACGATACCGCGCTCCTTTGCGTGGACACAGTCGACGTTGTCGTACCCAGCAGAACGCGCGGTCACCATCTTGAGATTCGGGAGCATATCCATCTGTTCCTTGGTAAGCCGCGAGGAGACGAACAGCGAGACCATCTCCGCATCAGCGTCGGCCTGAAGCGCAGCATCACTGACCGGTTCGTCGTGGAAGACGAGCGTGTGGCTGGTAAGCCGATTCGTGAAGACCTCCCGTACGATGGGCGTCGCATCAAAGATAAGTATTTTCATCGCCTGATTGTACCGCGCATGCGCCGTGCCGCAATGAACCGGCCGCCCATCGGGCGGCCGGTTCCTGACTCTGCACTCACGGATCAGTCGTCGTGTCCGTTCTTACCATGCCCACGGACATCCTCGAGCTTCTTGAGGATCCCCGACGGGACACCGATCGTTATGGTCGACGAAGCGCTGCCCGAGGTGATGATGCCGTTGCCACAATACTGGTGGAATGCTGCGCGCGTAGACGCATCGAGTGACCCGCCCGTCGTGGTCCCTAGGCCGAATCGCTTCTGGAATCGCACAAGCGCTTTCTGTGTCTTAGCGCCGAAGAAGCCTGACGCGACGCCCTCAGGGTACAGGCTCGGGTCTGCAGCGAGGATCTGCTGGAGCTTGCGTACATCGTCCCCACTGTCTCCGAGACGGAGATTACGGGTCGACTCGAAACAGAATCGCACCGGCGTGCCGCCACCAGAGGGGGTGGATGTCGCGACCGGCGGTACCGCGTTCACGAGCTGAAGGATCTGAGCCTGAAGCGCCTTGATCTGCGCGAGCAATGCCTGGATCTGTGCAGCGATACTGCCGACTGGTGGCGTAGTCGTCGGAGCCACAGACACGGTGACCGACGCGGTAGAGGTGCCGCTCGGGTTGACGGCGGTCAGCGTGTAGGTCGTGGTCACTGTCGGCGAAACGGTCGTCGCCGTACCGGTTAAAGCAGCGAGCCCACTTATCGCAGTAGAGCTGGCACCGGTCACATTCCAGGAGAGCGTCGAGCTCTGGCCTGCCGTTATGGATGCGGGCGAAGCGATGAACGAAGCGATGACGGGCTTGGGCCACGCCACACTGGCGCTACAGGTCGTGGTCGCGACCGTCGAAGACGCGTCGGTGGCCTGGAGGGAAATCGACTGGAGACCCGGTGCGTAGTTCAGCGTCTGGGCCGAGGTCGTGGCACCGTTACCCCACAAGAGGGCGACCGGTGCGACGCCACCAGTGGTCGATGCGGTCCAGGTGATAGCGGTCGGGCTCGGTACACCGGCACACGAGACCGATAGTGCATCGGCATTTGCGAGTGCTGGAGCGAGCGTGAGTAATGGCAAGGCCCCTAAGAGCGATGCCGCGAAGGCGCGGATATGCATACGAGATGCATTGCTAGTTATACCGAGGGAATCCTACCCTCGTATATCAAAACGCGACCGATCGCGCCGCATTACGGCAGCGTACAGTGACACGACATCTTTCATCAGACGTCAATACACTTCGTTCGCCTTTTCTCTCAGGTATATGAGGAAATGGTGAGAGAAATTGAGGAGCATCTTGAACGGCGTCTCGAGGATGAAGTCCATAAAGAGCACGAACACGTTGACGCTCGAGAACGTGCGGGAGAGATAGCGCCCGACGCGGACGATCGGGGCGATGAGCGCATTGGTGATGAGTGCCGGTGCCCCACGGGATTCGAGCACGACCCAGCGCTGAGCCCGCATGCGGATGCGGAACGCGAAGAAAGTGACGAGCGAGAGGAAGAAGAGGAACAGGGCCCCGCCGACGACATTGAATCCGAGTGCTTGCAGGATGCCGACGATACCCCCGAAGACCCCGAGGATGAGCAGTACGTAGAAGATCGCGAAGAATGGCGTAAGCCCGCCGTATCCCGAACGCACCGCTATGGTGCGGGCATGACCCTCATACAAGAGTCCACGAAGGTCGGCTACGACAGCTTCTGTATTGGCATCGGTGAGCGTACCGACGTTGCGCGTAAGCGCGAAGAGGAGCGCGGGATGGAATACGAGATTGGTAATGAGCGGCACGTAATTGAGACCGCCGAGGATGAAATATTCATATGGCGCCTCCACTGCCATCGCGACGACGAACTTGGTGAGAAACAGGTATGCGACGGCGCGGATGCCGCTCGATTTGATACGCTCGCGCTCTGTCTCGTAGACACGTGAGAGGAACGAGCGCGCGTATTCATCGATAGCCGTCTCGTCTTCGAGATCGGGATGGCGCGAATCGGCGAGATACCCCCGCACGATGCGGAACGAGATGCTCTCTCGCTTGATGCGCGGCACGATCAGCCATTGCAAGCTGTGCTTCACGTCGCGTCGTATCGCAGAGATGATGCCCGGTACTGCATGCGAGAGTGCCTCGTCGTCTGCGCCCTCGGTGCGCCACTCAGGCACGTAGGCGAGCCAGAGCGCGTACCCCAAGGCCTCGTCATCGGCATTCAAGAGCGCTCTGCGACACGCGCAGAAAAGCTGCGTGTCGATCTCTTGTGCCGTATAGCCGTAGGCGCTGATATGCGGTCGTAATGTCTTGTACATCGCGTCGACGACACTCACGTCGAGCGCGATCTCGCGCGGATTCAGAAGCGCGTCTATCTCGGAAGCGGCGAAGCTCAAGAGCCGCCGACGGTACTCCTCGCCTGCACGCGCCGCGAGAGATTCGAATCGCGAGACGATGCGCGCGCTCTCGTGCGCGAATTCCTCGGTGGCCTTCTCGGCAGCCAGATGCTTTGCTTCGACGAGCTCGCGCGAGAATCGGACTCCGTCGAACGCTTGGCCCTCGAGCATGAGGCGGCGGCGAAGTACGCGTTCGATAGCAGCACGGCGCACGGTGTGCTCTTCGCGATATTCGAGGAGATAGCGGAGCTTCTCGTACGAGCCGGCCACCGCACTCACGACATCGTTGATCTCGAGCGGTGTCTCATGCTCGCCGTGTGTATCCTCTATGAGGGCCGAGACGCGCTCAGCCAGCTCTTGGACGGGTTGTGTCAACACGATGATATCCTAGCGCCAAAACCGCCGGAGGGCCAGCTGCTAGAGCTTCTCCTGTATCTCCCCTACCTCGCGCTCGAGATCCGCCAGCTTGCGCTCCACATCGACCAGCACATCCTCTTCGGTGCGCACTTCCTTCTCAGTCTTGTCGGCTATCTTCTTCTCACGCTTGAGGCCAGAGATGATGATGGTGTCGCCGATGAAGAACGAAACCATGAGTCCGGTCATCAGGAGGATGACGGTGCCCAGGACTATCGAGCCGACGCCGTCGAGGATCGTAAAGTATTCCGCCACTTCCCAGACCCCCTTCCATACGAGGATGATGCCGACGGCTCCGACAAACGCATAGAGTATCGGCGTCCGACTGAGTCGGGCACGAACGCGATCTTCGAGCTTATCGAAGAAATAGACGATCTTGTGCAGGTAATGCATCAGGGACATTCTACCATCCGCCGGATGCGCCACCGCCACCGGACGATCCGCCACCGAATCCTCCAAAGCCGCCAGATGAAGAGCTGCCGCCGAAACCCCCACCACCGGTCCACCAAGGACCTGCGGTGCCACCACGAGAGATACGTCCTGCATTCTGCGAGGCGAGGTAATCGAATATCAGACCGAATATCACCAGATTCGTCGTCAGGATAGCGCCGCCCAGCATCCACCAGCCGAGGAAGGTCGAGAGCGCGACGCCCACGACACCGCCGACCACGCCGCCGAGCCACCACGATTTGCTGCTGCCGAATATCGCGGCGAGCCACGGGATCGCGAAGAATAATAAGAAGAGGATCGTCTCCGGGTCTATCGACGATGCACTATCGACACTTGCAGGTGCTGCGTACTCACCTCTGATGGCAGCGACGATATCGTCGACACCCTTCTGCACCGCACCATCGTAATCTCCCACCTTGAGCAAGGGCACCATGTCGTCTTGGATGATGCTGTTGGCGACACTATCGGGCAGCGCACCCTCGAGACCATACCCGACTTCGATGCGGAGCTTGTGGTCGTCGATAGAGAGCAGGAGCAGCACCCCGTCATCTTGCTTTGCCTGTCCGATGCCCCACTTCTGAAAGAGACCAGCGGCGTAATGTTCGATATAATCCCCGCCCATATCGGGGACGGTGACGACGGCTATCTGTTCGGTCGTCGACGCGTCGAGCGCGGCGAGTTCAGATTCGAGCGAAACGCGCGTGGCATCTGAAAGCACATGTGCCGCGTCGGTCACGTATCCTTCCGGTGCATCGGGCAATACCTGCGCGCACGTGATGAGCGGCATCGCTACCGCGAGCGCTGCAAAGAGTGCAACGCGGCGCATACGCTATATCTGGACCTTGGGAGCGGTCTCCGCGCCGGTGGCGGCCTCGAACATGGTGCGCGCATGGAACCCGAAGAGAGACGCCATGAGTGAGCGCGGGAACGTCTTCACGCCGATGTTGTAATCACGCACCATCTCGTTGTAGCGCATGCGCTCGACCGAGATGCGGTTCTCTGTACCGGATATCTCCGCCATCAGACTCTGCACCGTGTCGACAGACTTGAGCTGAGGGTAATTCTCCATGATAGCCAGGAGGCGGCCGAAGGCGGTCTCTACCTGTCCGGCGGCGGCGGCTTTGTCGTCGACGCTCTGTGCTCCGGCATAATGTGCGCGCGCATCGGCAAGTGCAGTAAACACGTCCTTCTCCTGCTTCATCGCGCCCTGCACGCTCGCGACGAGATTCGGGATAAGGTCGAAGCGACGCTGGTACTGCGTCTCTACCTGTGCCCACTGTGCATCGACACCCTCATTAGTACGTACGAGGCCGTTGTAGACCGACGCCCCATACAAGCCGATAACGACTACCGCTGCCACAACCACGAGAAGTGTCTTGTTCATATACGAAGATAATACTCCCGGCAGCGGGAAAGTACATGGTCCCCCACCAGCCCTATGTTCATTTATTGAGCACGGCACGCGTCTCGCGTGCGACGTAACCGGTGACGCTGATCCCGCGAGCCGTCTGGAATTTCTTCACGGCTGCCTCTGTCGCCACCCCGTAATAGCCCGTCATCTCGCCAGTATAGAATCCCAGCGCGGTAAGCCGCTGCTGCAATTGGAGGACATCCGGGTCGTCATCCCCGATCCCCATAAAATGCTCGAACACGTACGTATTTGTCTGGGCAACTGGCGTCGGGATACCAGAAGCGGCACCCGTCCCGAGCGCGTTCAACGCAGCACGTGTCGAGGGACCGACGACACCGAGTTGATCTAAGCCGTGCGCCGCCTGGAACTTCATCACGGCCTTGGTGGTGGCAGGACCATAGGTTCCGTTTGGTGTCGCTGAGAAGAATCCGAGCTGTGCGAGTACCTGCTGGAGATGCATGACCTCATCTCCGGTCGAGCCCGGACGTAGGTAGGTCGTGAATGACCCGCTGCCACTCTCGTGCGTACTCGCTGCCGACTGAGTAGCAAGTGCTCCCTGTAAGGACGCGAGCTTTGCCTGTAATGCAGCCAGCGTATCCGATGAACCGGTCGTCGTCGCAGCGACCGGCGCGACACCACCGGGTCCCAATACCGTGATCTTCAGGGTCGTGCTCGCGCTCGCGCCGTATGCCCCGACGACTCCTGTGACGGTGAGGACATGCACACCGACATCACTCGAGGCCGGTGACCACGAGAATTGGCCGGAGAGGTTGATGTTGTTACTCGAAGCCGTGCCGGGGAACGAATCACGCACCGAAAAGCCCGTCGGCAAAAAGTCGCTCGGATTTGCGATAAAGGTCAGCAACTGCCCTGGCGAGACGCTCGAGCCCGGAGTCAGCTGTGCGATCGCAAGGGACGGCCCTTTGCCGACATGCACAGACACGGATTTCGAGGCATTGTGACCGAGCGCATCAGAGACATAGACGGTGATCGTGTAATCGCCGAGATCAGAAAGCGTCGGCGTCCAAGAAAAATGACCAGTCGAGTCGATCCCGTTCGTCGCCACGGAAGGATTAGCAGGAAATCCTCCGGCTGTGAATATCGGATTCGTGAACCCTTTCGCTGTGACGACGAACGTCAGCGGCGAACCGGGCATGACAGTACTGCCCGGAGAGAGCGCCCCGATGGACATAGTGGGCGGTGGTAGGACGATGATGGTCTGCGTCACGCTCGCGGAACTATCGCTTCCGGATGCCGTAAATGTGAGTACATGCGTACCGACATCACTCGGTCCTGGTGTCCAGGAGAAGCGTCCACCTGGCTCGATATTGTTCACCGATGCGCTTGAGTTTGCGAACGAATCCTGCAAGCCGTAGATCGGGTACGAGATGTCGGTCGGGACGACCGAGAACGTGACGTTGCTCGCCGCCATGATGGTCGCAGAGGGGACCGGAGTCGTGAGCGCGACGGAAGCAGCGGAAACCGCGAATGGAAGTATCGCGAACGCCGCAGTGATAAAGGAGATAGTTGTCCGGTTCATGCGGATAGTATACATGGCGCCTGCTGACAGACCGATCTTCTGAGGAAAAAATAGCGCAAGTATTGCTTTTTTGTAGAATTGTATTATAATATTCCGAGTATTAGTTGCGTATGTCGCGTACGGAGTAGATCCCACAAAAGGAGCTCTCAATGTACGGATCGATACGCAGGTCGGACTGCGCAGAGGCCGAAGTTGTGCTCGCCAACGGCGTGTACCTCACGTTTCGCCTTGAGACGTGGAAGCGACCGCTGCAACAGAACGTAGTGGAAGTAAAACGGGGCCGCATGAATCGCCGAAACGAGTCCATCCCCCTCGATGCTCGTCTCTTGGCGATCGCGCGCAAGGCAGCGCTTCGTGCGATACTCACCCATCGCGCGAAGATGCATCTGCCAGTGCCGCCTGTCGAACTCAGGCTGGTGCGACCGGTCCAACTACGCCTTCCGATCTTCTGACCTATTCGGGTGCAGCGTCCCCCCGCTGCACCCGTCTCGTTTTTATTTTTCTTCCAGATTGAGACACACCGAGTTGATACAGTAGTGCTTGCGCTGCTCGCCCTTCACTTCCTCATCAAACACGTGGCCGAGGTGCGAGCCGCACTTCTTGCAGAAGACTTCCGTCCGGCGCATACCGAGCGAATCATCAGGGCGAAGCCCGATGTTTTCCGATACCGCAGGATCGGAGAACGACGGCCATCCCTGCAATCCTGGATCGCTCTCGCGTGAATCGAGCTGGTGATCGGTCGAGAACAACGCGGCACCACATGCCTTGCAGTGGTACATGCCGTCGACTTCCTTCTTGTAGTACTCGCCTGAGAACGGGGCTTCCGTCCCGCCTTCGCGAAGCACTTTGTATTCTTCCAGAGTCAGCTTCTCCTTCCAGACATTCTCATCGTGCGATGTGTCATCGTTCATATCAGTGGTCGTGTTGTTCTTGTAAGAGTTCTGCAAACTTCTCTTTGACCTTCTCGAGCTTCGGATTGATCACGAGCTGGCAGTAGCCTGCACTCTTGTTGCGTGCATAGTAATCGCGATGATAGTCCTCGGCCTGGTAAAACTTCTCGAGGGGCTCGACACCCGTAACGATGGGCTCGCCATCATGGCTCGAATCATTGAGCTCCTGGATGAACTGCTCGGCCTCTGCGCGCTGCGCCGGTGTCGTATAGAAGACGACCGAGCGATACTGCGTGCCGACATCATTCCCCTGCCGATCCATGGTCGTCGGATCATGGCTCGCAAAGAAGATCGTGAGCAGAGTCCGGTACGATACCTGCGACGGGTCGTATATTACTTCCACGACTTCGACATGCCCCGTGTTGCCCTGACACACATCCTCATAGGTAGGATTCTCCGTCCTGCCTCCCGCATAGCCCGGCTCGACGCTCGAGACACCCTTGAGCATCTTGAAGACCGCCTCCGTGCACCAGAAACATCCGCCCCCGAATACTGCTGTTTCCATATCAACCGAAAGTAAAGGTATAAGCATCCAGTGTCCCCTTGTCGACACGTATCTCAAGCGTGTGCACGGCTGGTGCACTATCTTCGACGATCTTGTAGAGCCGATTGCCGTGGATGGTCGCTGTGGCATCGAGCACATCGTCTCCGCTCATATTCGCAGGTATCGGCGTGCCGTCGATGAAGACGTGTACCGTCGCCCCGACCTCGGACGACGCGACAAAGTAGACGGCCTTTGCGGCGTAATGGAACTGGATACGTGCGCCTTCTGAGGCTTGCGCGAATTCTGGAGAGAAGTTCCACACCCCACCCAGATACAGCTTATTGAGACTGATGTCCTGCGGGATGGTGAGCGACTGCGTGCCGCTCATGAAGGGATTGCCATTGGCCAGATATTCATTGCGCGAGGAGCCGAAATACGTCTCTGGACTTCCCGCCTGCGCGGTCTGCGCTTTCGGATTCACGAGGTCGGTCGGGATCTTCTGCCCAGTTCCTAATACGTCCGCACGTTCCTGAAGCGCTTTCTGGATGGCACGTTCGGTATCGTCGTAATTCCCTTCTCCGGCGTGATCGTAGACGATATAGCCATCGATATCGATGAGATATTTGCGCGGCCAATACGAATTCCCGAACGCGTTCCAGGTACCGTAATCGTTGTCCAAGATCGACGCGTACTTGAGACCAAACCCCTTGACCGCCGTGTCGACATTGCTCTGCAGATGTTCGAACGCGAACTCTGGGGTATGGATGCCGATGATCTCGAGCCCGAGATCACGATATTTGTCGTCCCACGCTTTCATGTACGGCAGCGTCCGCTGACAATTGATACAGCTGTAAGTCCAGAAATCGATGAGTACGATCTTCTTTCCCTTGAACTGCCCGATGGTGATAGGCGTGCCTCCCGTGTTGACGAATCCGCTCGGCTTAGTGATCTCTGGTGCCTTCGGGAATGAGAGTGCCTTCGTCGCAGCACGAGCGGCATCGCTCGCTGAGACCTTCGCCGGTGCTATCGGTGCGACTCCGGTGCTCGTCGCAGTCATCGCATCGGAGGTGGTCGCGATCGGCGTTTGAGGAGGCGGCATAGGGGCAGGGGTCGCCTGAGCGGCCAAGAGCTTCTGTTCGATCGTCGTCACGTCGAAGAAATGCTCTGTCGCCCATGCTTCCGCGACCTTGTCGTAGCCGAAGAATATCGCGAGTCCGAGCGCCAGGAACAGCACGCCCACGACACGCTTCAGCCAGCCATTCGGGTCGCTCGCGACACCGAGCCAGGCGAGGAGTTTCTGACCCGCGAGCGCGACGACGAAGAGTCCTCCGCATAAGCCGATGGAATACGCGAGCAGATAGATGATGCCTTCGGGGATGCTACGCGGCAGTACCGTCGCAAGGATGAGGAAATAGGTCGGACTGCAGCTCGAGAAGACCGGACCGAGCGCAGCGCCGGTGAGAATGTCCCCTGCTATGTTCTGCTTCTGATACCCGACAGCGAGTGCCTTGTTGGATTCCTTATTGAGTGAATTCAGAAACGGTATCGCGTCCCACAAACGCGGGAATATCATCGCGATTCCCAGCGCGATGATGATGACGCCCGAAAGGCCTTGCCAGAACGTCTGCGGCACATTGATGAGCGCGGTCGATGCCTTGAGCAAGAGCGTGAACGCGATGACCGAGACACCGAGGCTCAGAGTCACCACGACGACACGGCGGGTACTGCTCCCGCCCGAAAGCGTCCCGCCGACGATGACCGGCAAGAGCGAGATGGTGCATGGTGCGAGCACCGTGAGGAGTCCGGCAAGCAGCGATATGGCGAGGAGGAGCATGGGAGAAAGTATAAAGAGTAAATGACGGATGTAAAGTGAACTTTACATCACTTATCCACAGGAGCTTAGGCTTGTTCTGCGTAGACACGCGCGACTATCTTGCCGCACACCATCGCGACGAGCGCGTACACCAGCCAGGGATCGAGCATATCCAGGAACCCCTGCCAGACGATAGCGATGACCAGCACGCCTGCACCCACGAGGAACCCTACCCTGCCGGAACTGGAGCGGAGCTGCTGTTCGCGTTCATCGCGGGCACTGTCACGGACCAAGATCGCGGCGAGTACCGCGAAGACCGCTACCAGGCCTGCGAGTGCAGCCATCTGTACCATGCTCGGCATCCACCAGTGCATCGGGTCGAGAAGCACGAGTGCGACGCCGACGAGCGCCACAAGGATCACATATTCGAGCCAGCGGTTATCGTTCATGGCGGATAGAGAAGAGATCGTTCACGCTCACCTTGAAGCATGCACTCAATTTCAGGGCAAGCAAGACCGACGGTGTGTAATTCCCTTTCTCGATGGCGATGATCGTCTGTCGCGTGACACCGATCCGTTCCGCGAGCTCCTCCTGGGTCCACCCGGATTCGCTCCGCTTCGCGTGGATGGTGTTGGCGACGATCGCGTCCATACGATGAGCGTATGCGTATTGCGCAGACTGGTCAAGCGTGAGCGGCGATCCGCTGCCACCACAGGCGGTAGCCCTCCGACGAGGGGTGTAGCCCGTCTGGTGCGAGGTAGCGATCGGGGTCTTTGGCGAAGGGGTCTTCCCCGCTTCCCGACGAGAGATTGACGTACATGATACCTTCGCGCCGCGCTGCTTCTTCGAAACGGGCGTGGTACTCGCGATTGAGCCTGCCATACCATGCTCGCACTGGTGCAGGAAACATCTGTGCGCTGCCGACATTGCCGGCAGTGAGCAAGATGACCTGCTCCGCCCGCGGCAGATGCCTCAAGGCGCGAGCCAACAGTTTCGCTGTCGAGGAGGCAGCGTGAAAGCGGATGATGTCGTTGCCGCCGACCATGATGAGGATGTAGGTGTAGGCTTGTCGGCGTGCGCGACCGATCTGACTCATGAGGTCTTTGACCTGTGCTCCGGACACCCCTCTGTTTTCGACAGAATCGATCGAAAGTGCGTGTGCCATCAGTCCGGGTACCGACTCTTGCGGCCTATCGGCACCGACGCCGACCGCAGTACTATCGCCAAGGACGAGGAGCGATGCACCGGTGTTGCCTTCGCACTGAAAGGCGCGGGTCTTGCGCACGTACTCGCGGCTGAAGCGGAGTCGGCGCACGAATTCACCGAGCTGCCATGCAAAAAGGGCCGCGATGACGACACCGACGCAGATGAATAGGAAGTACATCGAAGTAGAGAAGCTCGCTACGCCAGCCAGCGAGCGACAGAGAAACCCACGGCACCTACGACACCCGAGAGGAACGCACCCCAGAGGATATCGATGATCGTCACGGCAAGCGGCCAATCGCGCAGCGTCGCGTTATTCGTCAGATCGTAGGTCGCATACGCGAACGCGCCCAAGAGCGCCGCAAGCATGATGGTCTTGACGATCGAGCCAGACGCGATACCTGGAAGCACAGCAAAATAGACTACTCCTGCTGAGTACATCAGATAGAACGCCACGGCCGCAGGCCATACTATGCCGCCCATCAAGTGACCCAAGTGAGCGCGATAAAAGTCTTTCATCACGAAACCGAGCCAGAGGATATCGCCTGCCACCACTATGGGCAACGATACGAGCCACAGGACGATGAACTGCATAGTGCTCAGTATAGCAGCGCTCCGATGCACACAAGCGTATTGACGGTCAGCCACAAGGTGTACGCAAAGATGATCGGCCGCTCCTGGTGGACGAATCCATAGAGTATCCAGGGGATGTCGAAGAGCGCATACGCGCCCCAGGTGACCGGCGAGACACCGAGGGCCGTGTGTCCAGCATAGATCACATACAGTTGAGGGAGCGTGAACATCGGGCTTATGAAACCGACGGCGAACACCAGCCTATCGAGCAGCCTGGTGAACCGCTTCGGGTGCGGATACGGTTCGAGATTCTTGTAGAGCCTGCGGCGCAGGCTCTGATGATGACGACCGATACTCATCCCGAGATTATAACAGCACTCGCGCGAGGCGGAGCTCGTCGAATGTGTACTTGCCCTTGAGTGCGGCATGGACTGGTGCGAGCTTCTCGCCGCCGTGAGCATCAAATGCCGAGGCGATATCGGCGAGCACTTCCAATATCTTGCGCGGAGCGACGCGCTCGACGTCGCGCTTGTCGAGCTTGCCCTGCATGTAGAGTTCTTCGATGTGCCCGATGATCGTCGTCTGGGCAAGATCGCGTTCCTTCGCGATATCAGCAATCCCCTTCCCTTCTTTGATGAGCGTGAGCGTCTTCTGTACCGAATCACCTTTCTGCCGTGTCTTCTTGGTCTTCTTCATGGGTACGGTGCCGCCCGCTGGATCACCACCAGAGGCACGCACAAAGGCATCGCTCAGCGTACGGTGCTCCATCTCGTCCATCGTCTCGAAGAGCTTCCGCGCTGCGGCGGAATTCTTCTTGAACGCTAGATCCTGTGCGTGCACCTCCGGATGCACTTCGAGCGAACGCTGGTTGTAGCCGAGGAGGTAGAGGCCGTCGAGCGAGCGTACGCGAGAGAGCGCGACGTATCCCTGGCCGAACTCGAATGCTTGAGAGAGATCGACCGCCGCGGCATCGAGCGTCATCCCCTGACTCTTATGCACAGTGATGGCCCACGCGAGCCGGAGCGGGAGCTGCGAGATACGTGCGAGTGTCTTCCCTCCGTCTTCGAGCTTCCATTCGGTGGCCTCGACTTCGATACGCTTCCCATGCGACGTGCGCACGACAGGCGCCCCGCCCGAGGTGAACGATTCGACGACCCCGAGCGTCCCATTTACATATGCGCCGGCCGGGTCGTTCTTGGTGAACATGACCTTCGCACCTTCTTTCAGCACGAGTGCCTCGGGCGAGAGACAGCCGCGCTTGAGATTCTCTATCAGATGCGGCGCCCCGCGACTGAACATCACGTAGGTGTGCTCCTTGCCGTGGAGGGTCGTGAGACGGTCGTCGTTGAGTCGATCGACATTGGCGTTGTGTGAGTAGAGCCGCGGTACATCGGCAGGGATATCGTCGAACGAGATGGCACGCGAGGTCAGTGTGTCGTGGATAGACTCATCGAGATCGGCCTTGCGCAGTGAGGCCAGGAGGCGCGAAAAGGGTTCGTCGCTCTGGCGATGCTGTTCATGCAGATAGCAGACTATCGGATTGAGCGCATCCCAGGCGATCGAGGTGAATGCGAACGGCGCACGCGGACCATCATCATTATCAAGCTGCGATTCGCTTCGGCGCACCACTGGCGGGAGCTGGAAGAAATCGCCGACGAGCACCACCTGCATGCCGCCGAATGGCATATCACGCTGGCGCACCTCGCGAAGCACGACATCGACCATACTCAGGGTATCGCGACTGAGCATCGAGACCTCGTCGATGATGAGGACATTGGTGCCACGAGCATGCTCGATGACGCGCTTGCTCGAGCTGATCGTATCGAGATCGTACGGGGTCAGTGTCGAGCGTACGCCGATGCCCGCCCAGCTGTGGATGGTCATACCACCCACGTGAGTCGCGGCGATCCCCGTCGACGCCGTGATCGCCGGCTCGATGCCACGCTCGCGAAGCCACGCGACATACGCATTGATGGTATGGGTCTTGCCGCTGCCCGGCTCTCCCGTCAGGAACACATTGGCGCCCGTCTGCAGTACCTTGAGCGCGGTCGATTGGAGCATCGCACTAGTGTACCGTCCGCCCGGCGTTAGGCCAAAACGTGATCCAGATCCGATATTTCCGTGAAAATGATACTGCGCATCCCTAGTCGCGCGGCCACTGCCGCGTTTACCGGGCTATCGTCGATGAAGAGGCATTCCTGTGGAGAGACACCGAGCCGTTGTGCGGCCAGCAAGAAGATGCGCTCATCAGGCTTCGCAACACGCTCTTCACTCGAGATGACTATGGTATCGAAAAGACCTTCGAGATCTTCATCCTTCAGGATGGGTCTGATGAAATCACTCCAGGCATTCGAGCATAATCCCAGCTTCACGCGGCCCCGTAGTGCTCGTATAAACTCGACAACTTTCCGATCGATCGATATGAGGTCTTGCCATTCGTTCTTGACCTGCGACGATTCCATGCCCGCCAGCGCGGCAAGATTGGCATATACCTCTTCCGGTGTCTTCGCTCCGGTGTCGCCATCCCGTATGAATCGCTCGTGTATATCGTGCACATCTTCTGCTGGCAGTCGCTTACGTGTCCATCGTGGCGCCACCTCTGAACATATGACGCCGAAGAAATCGAAGATCACCGCAGTGATCTGAGCTGTGTTCAAGCCAGGCTCAACGGACATCTATCGATTATACAGCGTCATATTAAAAGGATCGCCCGGCGGAAGTGATTCCGCCGGGCAGTGGGATACGAGAAGCCTCGCCACGAGTCATCTGACCTGATCAGCAACCCTGTCTGCGTTCTTGAAGGTGACTGAGGTGTACCTGGTCGACGGGTCGTACTCGATCACGGCCGTCAGCGTGCAGGGCACGCTGTGTCGGAGTCGGTCTGGCATCGTACACATCTTTGCCAGGGCCATCCGCTGGTTTTCAGCGAATAGCGCATGACCGGATGCGACGAGGAGACCGGATGCGATGATGGCGAACCCGCCTCCGTAAAGCAACGATGAGCGGGCGAAGTGCAGAGCTATCGCGATGAACACGAACGCGATAACCATAAACATGAACACTGAGGACATGTCATCTCTCCCCTTTTGGTTGAGGCTCGGATGAGCCAGCCGGTACCCTATCACGACTCACCTCCGAGAGAAACATCGGCTTCCGCCCGCCGGGCAAGGCCCGTGAGCACCTTTTTGAGCGCATCCATGCTTGCGTCGTCGAGGACGGAGATCGCGATCGCACTGATCTTCGCTTTCTTGAGCTTGGCGAGCTTTTCTTTGAGTTCTTCTGGCGACACCATGTCAGACTTAGTGAGGAAGACATGCTCGTCCTTCTCGAGCATGAGCGGACTGTAGGCCTCGAGCTCTGCCCGGATGGTCGTATAGTCGCGCAACACATCATCGCTCTCCGCCGATATGAGATGGAAAAGCGTACGCGTGCGCTCGATGTGCTTGAGGAATTTATCCCCGAGCCCTTTGCCCTGTGCGGCACCTTCGATAAGGCCCGGTATGTCAGCGATGATAGTGCCGTAGAAATCACCGAGGTGCGGCTCGAGAGTCGTGAAGGGATAGTTTGCCACCTTAGACTTTGCGTTGGTGACCGCATTCAGGAGCGATGATTTACCGGCATTCGGCAGACCGACGAGCCCGACATCGGCGATAAGGAGGAGTTCAAAACGGAAGTCGGCCTCATCCCCCGGCGTCCCCTCTTCGTACTCCATCGGCGAGGTGTTGGTTGACGAGCGGAACTTGAAGTTGCCACGGCCGCCTTTGCCGCCACCGGCGAGCAGTACGCGTTCGCCAAGCTCGTTGACCTCGCGCACAGAACCGGTCTGGAGATTCGTCACCCGCGTGCCGCGCGGGACCTTGAGCACGAGGTCTTCACCGCGACGCCCGTCGATAAACTGCCCGCGGCCGTTCTTGCCGTCCTCCGCCGCGATCTCGCGTCGGCTCGCGAAGGTCATGAGAGCGTTGATGTCTGAGACACCTTCGACGTATACGCTGCCGCCATGCCCACCATCGGCGCCCGTGGGACCCTGCATGAGCTTCACCTTCTGGAACGCAGCGGCGCCATCGCCGCCTTTCCCAGCCTTGAGGTGTACCGTGACATCGTCGACTAACATGCAGGCATGCTAGCACGACCCTCTCGTTATCCACAGCTGTTGCATAGCACGTGTACGCATGCTACGTTCGATATATGACAGCGATGCTTCATATGTGTCCGAAGCGTACCCACCTCGAGCGGGGCACTCTGCATTGCTAAGCGATCATCACGATCCGAGCCACTTCAGAAAGCCCCTCATCGGGGCTTTTCTCGTGGCACGGAGTGAGCGTTCTCTCGAAATCTCTTTCCGGACCATGAGGTCCGGTGGAGCCTTGCTCCAAGCTCTTTGAGGAGGACTACCTATGGAACCGATCTTCACCGCATCCGCGGATGATGTAGTCGCGCAGCGCGCACTCGCTGCACTGCATCAGTTGGGACAGAAGACGTACACCTTCTGTGCGCCACAGGGCCCCGAGCGGACGCATATCGCGCTTTTCGGTAGCGACGCGCCGTTCCGCAACAGTTTCCTGCGCCTTGCGACCCATCGCATGCGCTCAGAAGGATTCCAGTTGCCTGAGTGGGCATCTGAGATGCCGTTCGTCGTCGCCGTGAACGCGAAGATACATTGGGTCTCGACTGATTTCCGGCAAGCGCTCAAGAATCTCGCTGTGCAATTCGCCTCGTGGGAACCCTGGATGCGGCACACGGATGCACCGTGGGATCCCCGCTGGCACCAGGGCGTTCACGACGCGTTCCCCTCCTGGCGTGAACGCGCTATCGAGACAGTGCCGACACCGTCGGTACGCTCGCGACTCGAGACACGGCTCGCGCCGGTGTTCCGTACGACGAGCACGCATGCCATAGAGCGGGTGCTTATCACCGGCTGTGCGCTGTTCAATGCCCCGCACACCGATGTAGTCGCGGAGCTGCCAGAACGGACCAGAAATCGTGTGGTACAAGGACTGGGGACATTGCTGAGCGAGATCGACTGCCCTACGGATTTCATCGTCCCTGGGCCGGAACTGCTCGATGCGCGTCTGCGGGAACACTTCCACCCCTTCATCTTCATGGCGGTGCCGGAGGTGGAGAAGCAGCTCGGTACGCAGCTTACGGGTCGCGCCCGACTCTTCGGTCGCTCGCAGTGGCATGCGCGCAGCGATGATGAGATCGCGCAGGCGCTTACCGCATCGCGCGAGGGTCTGGTACGCGATGTCGTACAGCCACTCGCCGAGAGATCAGGGAGACCGGTGATCGCGCGAGCATGGATCGATATCATCGAACCATACCTCGACATGGCATACCGCCTCGCGGGTGAGTACGACTATCTCGCGGAGCGGATCTATCAGAAACGTGTCCAGTCACGTCCCTCGTACAAGTCCCTGCACGACATGGACCCAGCTCGCGGACTGCGTCGCACGTTGGCCAACAACGTGTTCTACATCGCCGAAGCGCTCTACCTCTCTGAGCATCCCGAGGTCGCGATCATCAATTGCGAACACGAGGATACGTTCTGGCTCGGGCTGGAGGAAGCTCTGAGCAAGAGCATCTGGGGCGATTGGCGGCCTCTGATCGGCATGGTCCCGAAGCCACTGCGTCAGCCGTGGGGATACTGATCAGCATGAAGCGGGCGGCACGCATGTGCCGCCCGCCTTCCTTTTGCATGAGCCGATAGCATGCTTATATAGAGCGATGGAATTCATCTCGTTCACGACGCGTGACCGGTACGTGCTCCAGGGCGCCTGGCTCGGGCCACGCCGGGCGAGAACCGCGTTCATATTCATGCATGGGCTCACCGGCAATGTCTTCTCGCAATCGGCCGTAGCGACGGAGCTCGCGAGACTGCCGGGTACCGCGTGCCTCCTCTTCAACAACCGAGGCCATGGATTCATATCGCCCATCTCGAGGATGATCGGCCGTAAACGCAAGAAGGTCGCGCTCGGGATGGCACACGAGACTTTCTCCGACTGCCGCCATGATGTTGCCGCTGCGGTCGCATTCGCGAAGTCGCGCGGCGCGAAGCGCATCATCCTCGTCGGGCATTCGACCGGATGCCAGAAGTCGGTCTGGTACCTGTCGCATTCCCCTGCACCCGAAGTGAAAGGCGCCGTATTCCTGGCCCCGCTTTCCGACTATGCGGCACTGATCAAGGATATGACGCCGCATGCGTATCAGACCCTCCGGGCCGAGGTCGAGAAGCTCGAGCGAGAGGATCCCCGCGCGCTCGTGCCGCAGGAATCGCTGCCGTTTCCTGAGCTGATCGACGCGCAGCGCTGGCTCTCGCTGTACACGCCCGAGAGCGAGGAAGAGATATTCACGTACGGCAGCGGCAAGCAGCCCGCGACGCTGCGCAAGACGCGCGTACCGGTGCTCGCGCTCTTCTCGTCCCATGATCAATACGCCGATCGCTCGGCCGAAGAGCTGGCGCACTGGTTCACCGAGGCGCGTCCGAAGCTTCCGATCGAATCGTACGTCGTAGATGCGCCGGATCACGGATTCACCGGCAAAGCCGCGTTCCTGGCAAAGATCATCCGCACGTGGAACGGGCACTAGCCGCTAGACCCACTCGCTCGCGATCTCCCACTTCTTCTCGACTATCGCGCCGAGCGCGATGAGCAGTATTGCGAACTTGAAAAGCGGGCCGATGATCGGCAAGAGTCCGATCAGCACGTACACGATCGCGCCGTACAACACGACCTGCCAGTTCATCTGCGGAGTACGCTTGTGCCACCACTTCTCGATGAAGGCACCGAGAACGATCGGTGTGAACATCCACGAAACGAGCACGAGCGCAACGTATGCGAGCATCGTGAGGACGCCCAACGGGATGCCGACGACGGTGAGGAACATGACCATCGCGGCGGCAGGCGTCACGACGAGCGATACGAATCCGATACCGAGCTTATGCCACGGGCGAGCGACGACTGCCGCCGCGACTTCCACGATGTATCGTCGGAAGAGCGCGCGCATGATGAATGCGCTCACGAGCAACGCCGCGAGTGATGCGAGGATCCACACCGAGAAGAGGGCGAGCGCTGCGGCAGGGCCGACGGACACGTCGACGACCGGTGTGAACGCGGTCTTCCCTTTCACCGACGAACCGGTTTCCATCGTGGCTGCTTTCGGAGCCTCGTATGTCAGATCACCCGTGATCACTGCATGAGAGCCGAGCGTGAGCGATTGCGCGTGCACCTCGACGTTTCCTGCGATCGGTGCGTCGATGACGACGGCCCCCCCGCGGATACGCACGGAACCGGAGACCGCCGACGTAAGACGCACGGTGCCGCCCGCGAGCAATGCATCACCGCCGATACGCGGTGCGGTTGCGGTGATCTGCCCACCGGCTGCGACAAGATCGCCCCCGACCGAACCCGCCACGACGAGCGTCCCGCCCGCGATGCGGACATCGTCTTTCACCGAGCCGAGGATGCTGATATTGCCGCCAGCTGCCTCGACATCAGCGCCCACGGGGCCGTTCACGACGATGGTGCCGCCAGCTGCCGCGAGGTCTCCACCGATGGAGCCCGATGACACGACAGCGCCGCCAGCAAGGTAGGCGTTGCGGGCGATAGTCTCGCCGGAAGCGGTTCCGGCCTGCTCTCCGGAGCGGATATCCGCCGCAAAAAGCACGGCAGGTAGCAGCGCGACGACTGCTGCCGAGCCCAGAAGCGCTCGCCTGGTAATAGATAGATGAGTGGTCATACACCGAAAAGGTGAGCCGATAAATCCGCTCTCATGCTAACACCTGTAGCGGCGCCGTCGAGTACCCTACTGATACTGTATGAATATCGGCTGGGGTGAGAGCTTGAGCACCTGGGCAGGGGTCATCATGCCGGTGGAGGGTGCGAACAGGTCGTTCTTGTAGAAGAGCTTAAACCCTGTGAACTGCACCGGCTCGTCGTGGATGACCTTCTGGTAGGTCGTCAGCTTGCGTTCTCTCCCGCCCCAACCGTCCATATCCATGATGATCTGGACCTGCGGAAGCGGCTTGATGTCGGCCGAGTGCGTGACCATGTCTTTCGTGAATCGGTGCACGATAAGGATCTTGGGGGGCAGATCATATTGATCGACGAGGGACGCCAGATAGGTCGCCGCGTAGTTCACGTCTTTGGCATCAAATCCGCCGATCACCGTCCCGGGGGCCGAGGACTTCATCGCGAACTCCGGGTCTATGGCGAGGTGCACCTGCGGCAACTTGAGGAAATCACGCAAAAGCGGCAGCTCATCGCGCAACGTACTCTTCCCTACCTGGATGTCGAGTATCACGATGCCATGTATCTCTTTCGCGAGATCGACCGCTTTCTGGGTCTCCGTGTCTGGCATGCGCAGACGGTACATACCATCTTTGCCCGGCGCGGCTTGTGCCGTGATCGCGATGTAATCGATCGCGGGTATCACAGGCGTCGATGGATCGGCTGCTTCCCACTGCGCCACCACGCCCCGGAACTTCTCCAACATCTCGTCGTGCGGATACTCGCCTAGTACGCCCATACCGCGCGACAGGAAATTCCCATAGTACGCGACGATGCGACTGAACGGCAAAAGCGCCCCACCGAGCGGGTACGCCGCGCGTACGGGCCAGAGGCGAGGTTCAGCCGAGGTGGCACTCGTGCTCGCAGTGATACTCGGCAACAGATTGGCGAGACGCAACATCTTTGCATCGTAGGCCTGTCTGTCGAGCGCCGGTCGCACCGGTCGGGTCACCCGCTCGGTCGAAGGCGGCGTGTTCCTGTCGAATGCGACATCGGGCGATACGAGCTGCGAACCCGCATATGCGGCGCCAGCGCTTACGATGAACAGTATCCCGATGAGCATATAGGGGCGCCAGTTCCGCCCGAGCGGAGCCGGCGCCTTCTGATGGTGCCTTCGGTCAGAGACCATAGCGTATCCGTATGCACTCGTCCTGATCTACGACGAGCGGGAGCGTCAGTGCCTCAGCAGGAGTGGCCCATCGATATTCGTGATGCTCATCGGGATGTAGGACGATGTCGGGCTTTGAATCGAGCGATATCGAGAAGGTGTGGTACATGAACTGGCGATCGGCGTGTTGTACGTAGAAAGTCTCGTGCGGGACGAGCGCCGCACTATCGACCGAGATTCCTGTCTCTTCGCGGATCTCTCTCGCCATCGCAGCGGCGAGGTCTTCACCCGGCTCGACCTTCCCTGCCGGGAGGCCCCACCTGTCGCCATTGCTCTTGCCGGGGAGCCGTCGCAATAGTGCAATACGGCCTTCGTGTTCCATGTAGCAGCCGACGACATCGACACCTTTGACGAAATCGGCAGGTGGCTTAGGAAATAGCATACTTGAATATACCATGAGCGCCGGAAGAGTATTCCGGCGCCCTGTAGGCTTCGATGCATCAGTGCATGGTCGCGATCTTGAGATCGTCCCCCATCGCATGCGAAACGGCTGCGCTCATGCTGTCGGTCAGCGCGAGCGGAGTGCCATCGGCCGCATGCACGGAGTACAGGTTGATGCCTGCCGGCAGGCCTTGGACCGCCGGGAAAAGCTTTTTCGCCTGATCGGAGCTCATGATCTTGATGTAGGCGACCTGACCGTCACCCATCCGCGAAAGTTCAAGTTTCGAGACCGCGTGTTTTTGTGGCTTATTTTGCGCGCGGGTCTTTCTCGTCTCATCCTTACGCATGACCGAGCCCTTTCCTGCTCGTGCTTCTACCTTTAGTCTAATCTCAGCGTAGCAATCCCTGGAATCTGCGCAAGCTTGGATCAGCGCAGGAGTCGCTCCAGCTCTGTCTGCAACTGCTGGGCAGTAAGCGGTCCTCTCGCATGCTCCACGATGGTGCTGTGCCTATCCACAAAGAGATATTCGGGCATGGCAAAACCGCCGACGGCTTTGTAGAAGGAATCACTCGGATCCAAGAGATACGCGATGCCGCTCGGCAAGAGCATCTTGTCGGTGAATCCCTTCGCGTCGGCAAACGGTTCTCCTCGGTTGATCGCGACGAACGCGATGTCCGGATGCTGTTGCTGTGCTTGCGAAAGATCGCGGAAGCCCGCTTGGCAGAACGGGCACCACGAGGCCCAGAGATACACGACGATCGGCTTCGTCTCGAATGTCGAGAGTCGCACCGTCTTGCCCTGATAGTCCTGAAGCGGCAGCGAGAAGAGACTGAAGAACGACTGTTCATCGGGGGCGACGTGCGGTCGCGCCGCGAAGTACACCAGGCCCGCCGCGAACGCGACGCACACCAGCGTGAGAGCGAGGTTCTCCTTTAGGGAGGAATACATGCGAGACATCATATCATCCGGTCCAGTTGAAGAGCATGATACTGAAATCTGCCAGATTGATTACACCATCGCCGTTGAAGTCACCTGCTCCCGCCTTACCCCAATTCGTCAACAATATCGAGAAGTCGACCAGATTGACCTTACCATCTCCGCTTATATCAGACTGCGTGGCACCCCCCTGATTCGGGACTGGGGTCACGGCCTCGCCGACGCCCAGGGGCGTGGCGGCACTGAAATCGCTGCTCTGTTGCGCAGTGATCACCGTCCGCGCGCGTATGGAGTAGATACCCTTCGGGAGCGCGGCGCTCGGGATAGTGAGCGTCCACGCACCGGCATTCGCTACACGCTGCGGTGTCGTCGAAGCGCTGAACGCGCGCGCGGCACCGCCCTGCGGCTTGAGCGAGATCTCGACGGTCGCGCCGGGGACACTGAACCCTGAGACGCGCGCCGACTCACCTACTCCCACCGAATCTCGGTCGAGTACGACCGTGGGCGGGATGACGAGATCGGTGATGGTGTTGGTCGTGCCAGCGCTCAGCGTCAAGGTCGTCGAGAGTCCGCTGGACTGATGCTGGGCAGGATCTTTTGAAGAAAGGACGAACGTGTAGAGACCGCGCTCAAGCCCCGTGAGCTGGGCGCGGAAGCTTCCGTCGTTCTGCGATTGCGCCGTGGCGAACACCACACCGTCCTTGAGTATGCGGACAGCGCTTCCTGGCGACGTCCAGCCGAGGAGCGTGACATTGGAGAGGAACAGTACTGAACTGCCGCCGGGGAAATCACCAGACCCGCCATTTCCGCCGCTGCCTGTCCCGGCAAGAGACGTGTTGGTCGTCGGTGTCGGCTTCACCGAGAAACTGATCACATAGTCATCTTCATTGGTGTTGCCTCCGAGATCACGACACCGCACGTAGTAGGTGTAACCCGTGTTGTTCTGTACGTTCGTGACGACATAAGTGAATACGAACGTCGTGGGATTCGAGAAATCATACGGCATCGCGTCGAAGGTCACGCCCGTGGTGGTCGCATAGCGACAGGTCGCAGGCTTGTCCGTATTGAGGGAAAGTTCGACCGACGGATTGTTCGCCTCGATGATGCCCGAGGGGAGACCGTTGGTCCTAGTCGGCGGAAGGCTCGTGGGCAGAGATGTGACCGCAACCTGGGCCACGACGGCGATCATGGTCGTCCCGTTATCAAGCGCTTGAGACCCGGCATCCGTGGTCGTGATGAATATGCGATACGAGTCTATATCGACCGGGTTGCGTATCTGCGCCGAATCGGATCCTACGGCGATGCGCACGCGCGCACCCGCCGGGATCCCCGTCCCGCTTGAGAGAGTGAATGCAAGCGACCCGCTCATACCCGAGGTGATGGTGACGCCATCATCGGTCACCGAGGGAGCAGACGATACTGGCCGCGCGACATACGGACCGCTGGTCGCTATGGAAAGCACGACATCCGTGGCACTGAGTTCGACAGGAATCGAAAATCTTTGATCTTGCGGGATGATAGTGATATGTCCCGACGCAGGTATCGCATGCGCGACCGTAAATTCGATCACATGATCAGCGGTGAACCCGGGCGCAGAGGTAGATATCGTATCTCGCACGAACGTGAGCATCGATGCCTGAGCCGTGGCGGGTGAATAGCAGAAGAGTGCCGTGGTCACGGCAAAGATCAGAGACGTGCGGCGCACTGCCCACATCCCCTCAGTATATCGCACCGTTATGCGCGGCCACGGAGATCTACGGAAAACACGCCCTGCTGCGCCCGTAGCGCGCGACGCTCATCGAGATAAAAATTCGTACCCACGAGGACGAACAAGAACAAGCTCATGATGAAGCTCGCGACGCCGAAGAGATCGAACGCGGACGCAGGCACCCGAGACGATTCGCGCTCCGCGAGTGTCGCTTCACGCGCATCGAGTGCGGCCTGCTTGGCGTCGAGTTGAGCAGCAAGCGTATTCTGGGGGTTTGGGGGGATATTCGCGCTCATCGAGACGCTTGCGCTCGCCAAAAGCGAATTCGCGCTCTGGGCAAGTGGTGCAAATCCATGTGAGAGCGGATACGTGAGGCCGGCCCCCGCCACCGATAGGCCGAGGATCACGAACATCCGGCTGAGTCTGCGACCGCGCATAGCAGCTAGGCGAAGATGAAGAAGAGGAGGCCGAGGAACGCGAGCGCGAAGATGAATACCGCCACCGCGACGATCATCATGCGTGAGGCCGCGCGCCCACGGCGAGCGACGACATGGTCAGTCATCCTACCAGGCGTTGCACCCATCGAACGCAGGGTGCGACGGATGTAGGATCGGACTCCGAAGAAGAGCAGGATGATGAAGGCGAGCAGGATACCGATGGTCGTGAGGATCGGCTTGAGTGGCAATACCCAGAAGGATGTCGCCCCCGAGATGGTCTTGCGCGCCTCATCGCCGTAGACGAGGCTGACGACGGCCTGATAGCGACCGAACGCAAATCCGTCCGCATCCCAGTTTGCCGTGTACGATCGGTCCGTTCCGGGAAAGACCGGTGCAGCATTGTCATTGACGTTGAGCGTGCCGACCTTCTTGCCGAACATATCGCTGACCTCGACGAGGCCATGCGGCCGGACGAGCACGTTGCCATGATTGCTGACCTTCGCAGAAAAGACGACAGACGGGGCGCCATAGACCAGTTTGTCGGTCGAGAACTCGCGCAGCTGTGCATCCTCGATCACATCACCTGCGATCTTGAGATCGATGATGGTGCCGACGCTGATACCTATGCCTGCACCGCTCGATGCGAGCTTCGGCGCGTCTGCCGAGAGAAAAACACCGCCGAAGTGAGCGCCCGGCGTCGCGTCTGCAGGAACACGTATCGAAAAAGCGATCTGGCGGGTCTCCCCGGCCTTCATCGTGATAGGAGCAGGAGACACGACCACCCAATGACTGAGCGAAAAGTCTGTCGCCTCCCCGGGCTGCGCAAAAACGGGTAGCCCTCGCTCATCAAGACCTTTGATGTCTTTTGAGGAGAGATAGAAAGTCTTCTCCGTAGGCGCTATATTCGTGACCGTAAGCGACATCTGATACGTCTGTCCTGCCGCGGCATTATTCTCGATAATCGCAGGCTTTATCTCAAGACCTTCAGATGATTGAGCGTGCGCAGCAAGCGGGAGAGCCAGGAGGACCAGGAGACTCGCGAAACCCCGCAACAGCTGATGTCTCATAATCTGGCTCTAGAGTAGATGAAGGTAAGTATAGACAGTTTTCCTTGCAGCACAACCCCTGCCAGCTTGACAGGGGTTGCACACCTGGCAAGCCGGTCTTTAGAACGTCGGCGTCGCCACGTACGTCAGGGTATTGGTGTAGTCGTTGCCTGCGGCCTGCAGCGCGGTGATCTGGATCTCGTAGAGGACGCTGGTGTAGCCCTTGTTGGCGGTGAGGCCGTCGGACGGGCCGATGTGGGCGAAGACCGGACGAGCGACGTTGAGGTTGCCGGCGAACTTGGTGCCGGTGAAGTCGTCGTTGCCCGAGCCGGTGTTGGTGGTGAGGTCGGAGTCGTTGCTGGTCACGCCGATGTGGGAGTAGGTCCAGGGCTGATCGAGAGTACCGGTCGGGGTGGTCCAGACGATGGGGGCGGTAGTGGAGGCGCCGTTAGAGAAGAGCGGGATGTAGGCACCGGTCGAGGAGGTCAGCGGCTGGTTCTCCTGGACGGTGACGACGAAGCCGTTCTTGGCGTTGGTGGCGACCGTGAGGTCCTGCCCTGCCCTGATGGGCTGGCCCGGGAGCAGGGTGCCGAAGCCGATCGCGGTGGCGCTGGTGGTGGTGTTGGTGCTCGTGGCGTTGATGGTACGGGCAGTAGAGGTGCCAGCGACCGTGAAGGTGAAGGTCGTGTCGATGGAGGCGGTGACGGTGACGTTCTGGAGGGCAGCGATGCGGGTGTCACCGGTGTTGGTCATGGTGCCGCCGATGCGGATGACGTACGAACCGGTGCCGGACGGGTTTGTCCAGAGTTTGGTTCCTGCTCCGACTACGATCGAGACCGCTGTGGAGGTGGCGATGGTGGAAGCACCAGCACACATGGTGAGAGTCAGGTTCTCGTCAGTACCGTTGTTGTAGTTGCCGGTGGCGGTCATCTGGTTGCCGGACGTACAGGCGGTCACCACGGAGTATGCGCCACCCGCAGTGACGGTGATGTCAGTGCCGGTCGCAGAGGAGAAAGCTTCGGTGAAGGCGCTGGTGGCAGGGTCGAGTGCGATCTTGATGGTCTGGTTGGCGTATATGGCGTTGGTGGCCGTGAAGGCGACGG